>NZ_JAAXKZ010000091.1 GCF_012911875.1 Pseudonocardia bannensis
CGGCCCCCGTTCGGGGTCTACGTCCATGTGCCGTTCTGCGCGGCGCGCTGCGGTTACTGCGACTTCAACACCTACACCCCCTCCGAGCTGGACGGATCCGGCGCCTCGCCGGACGGCTGGCTCGAAGCGCTGCGCCGCGAGCTCGCGCTGGCCGCGCGCGCGGTCGGGCCCCGGGCCGTCGACACCGTGTTCGTCGGGGGCGGGACGCCGTCGCTGCTCGGCGCGGAGCGTCTCGGCCGGGTGCTCGGCACGATCCGGTCCGAGTTCGGACTCGCCGACGGTGCCGAGGTGACCACCGAGTCGAACCCCGAGTCCACCTCACCGGAGTTCTTCGCCGGGCTCGCGGAGGCCGGCTTCACCCGGGTCTCGCTCGGCATGCAGTCGGCCGCCCCGCACGTGCTGCGGGTGCTGGACCGCCGGCACACCCCGGGCCGGGCGGTCGCCGCGGCGCGGGAGGCCCGCGCGGCCGGCCTCGAGCACGTCAACCTGGACCTGATCTACGCGACGCCGGGGGAGACCACCGACGACCTGCGCTCCTCCCTGGACGCCGTGCTCTCCGCCGGGGTCGACCACGTGTCCGCCTACTCCCTGATCGTCGAGGACGGGACGGCGCTGGCCCGGCGGGTCTCCCGCGGCGAGCTGCCGGCCCCCGACGACGACGTGGCCGCGGAGCGCTACGAGCTGATCGACGACGTCCTGGGCGCCGCCGGGTTCGGCTGGTACGAGGTGTCGAACTGGGCGCGTTCGGAGGCGGCGGCCTGCCGGCACAACCTGGGTTACTGGCTCGACGGCGACTGGTGGGGAGCCGGGCCGGGTGCGCACAGCCATCTCGACGGGGTGCGCTGGTGGAACGTCAAGCACCCGGCGCGCTACGCCGCGCTGCTCGGTGCCGGGGAGTCGCCGGAGGGTGGCCGGGAGGAGCTGACGGCGGAGGAGCGGGCCACCGAGCGGGTCATGCTCCAGCTGCGGCTGGCGACCGGGCTCCCGCTGGCGCTGCTCGACGACGCCGGTCGGGAGGCCGCCTCCCGCGCGTCCGCCGAGGGGTTGCTCGACGGCGCCGCGCTCACCACGGGCCGCGCGGTGCTGACCCGCCGCGGCCGCCTGCTCGCCGACGGCGTCGTGCAGGACCTCCTCACCGGACTCACCGGAGCCCCGGTATGACCCCCCCGCGAGTCGCGGCTCTCCGGCGCGCGAGTCGCGGCATCCGGGTGCGTGTGTCGGGGTTCTCGCGCGTCGCGGCGGGCATGCCGTGAGCCCGCGGCGCCGGATGCTCATCCTCGTCCTCGCGGCCGTCGTGCTCGTCGCCGCGGTCGTCGTCGGGGTGCGGGTGATGGGCTCGGCAGGACCCTCGGTGGCACCGTCGGCGCGGCCGGCCCAGGACATGCCCGGCGCGGTACTGCTCGTGCCCGGGTACGGCGGCGGGCGCGACGTGCTGCTCACCCTGGCGGGCCGGATCGAGGCGGCGACCGGGCGCTCGGCGGAGGTGCTGACCCTGGCCGGTGACGGCACCGGGGACCTTTCCGCACAGGTCGCCGTCCTCGACGACGCCGTCGACACGGCGCTGGCCGCGGGGGCGCCGTCGGTGGACGTGATCGGCTACTCGGCCGGCGGGGTGGTGACCGCGCTGTGGGTGGTGCGCGAGGACGGCGCGTCGAAGGCCCGCCGCGTGGTCACGCTGGGGGCGCCGCTGCACGGGACGACGCTGGCCGCCGCCGGTGCGGCGCTGGCGCCGGACGCGTGCCCCGTCGCCTGCCGCCAGCTCGTGCCCGGCAGTGCGGAGCTCACCGAACTGGACCGGGAGCGGGTGGCCGCCGAGCTGCCCTGGCTCTCGGTCTGGACCGCCGACGACGAGATCGTCACGCCCCCGGACACCGCGCGCCTGGACGGCGCCGTGAACGTCCCGGTGCAGTCGGTGTGCACGGGCGCGCGGGTGAGCCACTCGGCGCTGCCCGCGGACCCGGTCGTCACCGGGCTGGTGCTGCGGGCACTGTCGGCGGGGCCGCTGGTGGGCGCCGGGCCGGGCGACTGCTCGTCGCTGCGGTCGGCCGGCACCTGAGCGGGCGACGGCCTCGCCCCGCGTCGGCTCGTGACGGCGAGGGCGGACCGCGCTCGACCGAGGTGCCGACGATGATCTAGCCCCGTCGGCCGGCCTCGCTTCGTGCCGGCCGGCGGAGCCGACGCCACGGCCCCACCCCGGCGGCCACGGTGATCAGCACCTCGGTGCTCAGAAGCAGGGTCGTGAGCCATCCCGGAGCCGCCGCCGGGGCCTCGCCGGCAGTGCTACGCGGCGACGGCGAGGAACAGGTAGCGGTTGAGGCTGAAGAAGTACTCGCCGTCCTCGTCGCGGGCCCGTAGGTCGGCGAGCCAGGCGTCGGCGTCGGCACGGGTCAGGCCCTGCCGGTCCACGACGAACGACGCGACGAGCTGCATGAGGTTCGCGCTGAACGAGTCCGGCGTCAGGGCCGGGTTGAACAGCGGGAGCACGCGCTGCTCCGCGACGCGGAAACCGGCCTCCCCGAGCAGCCGGGCCAGCCGGCGTGGCAGGTACGGGTAGATCAGGTGCTCCTCCCAGGCGGAGAGGATGCGCGCGTGCCGATCCTGGTCGGCCACGTGCCAGACCAGGGAGTCCCAGTCGGTGTCGAGGATCAGCGCGCGCCCGCCCGGCCGCAGCACGCGGTGCAGTTCGGCCAGCGCGCCGGGGATGTCGGGGACGTACTCGTAGACCTGGGTGGAGACGCCCGCGTCGAACGTCGCGTCGGGGTAGGGCAGCGCCGCCGCGTCGCCGGAGTCGATGTGCACCCACGGGCGCTCGGCGTTGCGGGCATGCGCCAGGTCGTTCATCGGCCCGCTCGGGTCGAGCCCGTGCACGGCCCCGCCGGAGCCCACCGCGTCGGCGAGCGACGCCACCAGGTACCCGGGCCCGGATCCGACGTCGAGCACCCGCTCGCCGGGTTGCGGGGCCAGCAGCGCCAGCACCTCGGCGCGCTGCGCGACCACGTCCGGGGTCGCGTATGCGCGGTCCACCTGACGAGCCGTCTCCTCGTCGAACTCCACTGCCGCCATCGCGCCTCCGGGTGCCGTGGACGACGGGTCGAGCGTAGCCGGGTCAGCTGGTGATGTCCTTGGTCGCGAAGTTCGCCCACGCCGCCCCGAACGCGACGAGCACGTACCCGGCCTGGACCTCGATGCCCGCCCGTAGGTCCTCCCACAGGATCGGGTCGCGGTACAGGTCGATCCAGGCCAGCCAGTGCGCCGTGGGCAGGAACGGCTCGATCGCGGCCGCGGCGTCCAGCGGCTGCAGCGCGGCGCCGGCCACGACCAGCGCGAGCACACCGAGCGTGGCCGCCGGCGGGGAGTCGGTCAGCGTCGAGAAGAACAACCCGACGGCGCCGAGGGCCAGCATGCACAACGCGAGGTAGCCGACCGTGATCGCGGTGCGCAGGAGCAGGTCGAACGGGGTCAGTACCGCCCCCGACAGCGACGCGATCCCCCCGGCCCCGCCGACCGCCGCGTCCGGGCCGAAGCCGAACGCCGCGACCCCGACACCGTAGGACGTCGCCGTCACCAGCAGCACCGCGAGCAGCACGAACACCGCCACCGAGAGGAGCTTCGCGGCCAGCAGCCGCAGCCGCCCGACCGGTCGCACCAGCAGGTAGCGCAGGGTGCCGGCCGAGGCCTCGCCGGCCACCGCGTCGCCCGCCACGATCGCCACGGTGATCGGCAGGAAGACCGGCAGCACCAGGGCGAGCGCCGCTGCCGGGAAGAGCTGGCCGTTGGCGACGACCGCCGACAGGAAGGCCCCACCGCGGCCCGGCGGCGGCGCCAACCGGGTGGCCGCCAGGAGCACCGCCACGAGTGCCGGCAGCGCGCACAGCAGCGCCCAGCACAGCCACACCCGGGGGCGGCGCAGCATCATCCGCAGCTCGACCGCGATCACCGCCGCACCTCCCCGGCGGGGGCACCGGCGCCGGGGGTGCCGCGCCCGCGGTCCACGCGGTCCGCGCCCGCCCCGGTCAGCTCCAGCATCACCTGTTCCAGCGAGCGGCGCTGCGCCTCCAGCGCGCTCACCCGCACCCCGTTCGCGACGAGTTGCGCGTTGAGCGCGGCCGGGTCGTCGTGGCGGACGGTGAGGACATCCCCGGAGCGGCGCTCGACACGCCCGTCGAGCACCGCCACCGCGGTGGCGGGGTCGGGCGTGCGCAGCAGGACGCGCCCGGTCGGTGCCCGCAGCGCGTCCAGGTCCTGGCTGAGGACCAGTCGGCCGGCGTCCATCACCCCGACCCGGGTGCACAGCGCCTCGACCTCGCTCAGCAGATGACTGGAGAGCACGACCGTGGTGCCGGCGTCGTTCAGCTCGGTGAACAGGGCACGCATCTCGTGGATCCCCCGAGGGTCGAGCCCGTTGGTCGGCTCGTCGAGCAGCAGCAGCCGCGGCGCCCGCAGCAGCGCGGCCGCGATGCCCAGCCGCTGCCGCATGCCGAGCGAGTAGGCGCGCACCGGCCGGCGGTCGATCCCGGCCAGGCCCACGCGCTCCAGCGCCTGCTCGACCCGGGCCCGGCGGTCACGCCGCAGCCGTCCCAGCCCGCCGGGACCGGCCGCGTCGAGCAGCCGCAGGTTCGCCCGCCCGGACAGGTGCCCCCAGGCGGCGGGGCTCTCCACCAGCGCCCCGATCTGCGGCAGCACCCACGCGGCGTGCCGTGGCATGCTCCGGCCGAGCACCTCCATCGCCCCCGACGTCGGGTGCACCAGCCCGAGCAGCATCCGGACCAGCGTCGTCTTGCCCGAGCCGTTCGGCCCGAGCAACCCGAACCGGACGCCCTCGGGGATCCGCAGGTCGACCGAGTCGACGGCCGTCACCCGGCCGAACCGCTTGGTGAGCCCGTCGGTGGCGATCACATCGGTGATCGCGGCGCCGTCCACGCTCATGCGCGCCTCCTGACCGGCAGCTCGCGCGCCGCCTGCTCCAGCACCTCCGGGGCCACGGTGCCGACGAGGAGCACGCCGCCCCGGCCGCGTCCCGCCCCACCGCGGATCACGACCGACATCAGAGGCGTGCTCAGCCGGACCGCCACCCCGTCCGGGACCGCCACGGGCACCCCGCCGGCGCCGGTCGCTCCGTCGATCGCCCGCCGGGCGACCCGACCGGGGAGCGGGATCAGCGCGAACCCGGCCAGCCCGGTGCCGTACAGCCCGACCCCGGGGAGCTCGTCGGAGCCCCCAGGGCCGCCGAGCCGCACCCGGTCGCGGCCGGCCAGCCGGTCCGGGGGCGAAGCGGGGTCACGTACCCGCAGCGCACCCGTGAGGTCGGCGGCCTGGGTGCGCACCGACCCTGCTCCTGGCGGGACGGCGGGGACGAGCACGCCGGCATCGGGAGCGGTCAGGTCGACGTCCCGGAACTCGGTGATGAGCACGGGCGCAGGGTCGTCGCGGGCGGCGACCTCGACCCGCAGCGGCAGTCCGCTCGACCGCTCGACCCAGATGTCGACCCGGCCGATCGTGGTGTCCGGGTCGCGGGGTGTCACCCGCACTCCGGCGGCGCTGTGGTGCGCGATCCGCCGGGCGGGCAGGGCGGACACCGAGTCGCCCGGCGCGAGGCCGACGAGGCGGCGGGCCAGCTCCGGCGGCAGCAGATCGGCGGCGCGGGGCAGCCGCACCGGCGTCGTGCCGATGACGCGGGTCAGCTGGTTGGCGCCGAAGTCCCAGACGGCGTCGACGTCGCCGAGCCGGTAGGTGCCGCGCTCGCCGGCCGGGGTGAGCTCGTCGACCCGCCAGCGGTCCGGCCCGGCGACGAACGCCCGGATCCGGGTGGTCGAGGCCAGCAGCTCGGTCACCTGCTCGAGCTGAGGGAGGTCGGGAAGCCCCAGGCGGCCGCGGCTGAGCGCGTACCCGACGTAGGGCTGCGCCGCAGAGCCGAGCAGCAGCGTGCGCCACTGCTCGGGCGTCCGGTCGGGGCCCGCCCCGGCCGGCGGCGCGTCGCGTGCCACCCCGAGCCCCACGAGCGCGGCTGCGCCGGCGGCGACCAACAGCCACCGCCGACTGAACCGGTGCGCGGCGACCATGTCATCCGACGATGCCACAGGGCCGGGTGTGCTCGTGGTGTGCACGGATCCGCCACACGCGCGCTGGGTCCGGCCGAGGTCACGCCCCTGGTCGCCGTCGTGCATCGACCGCATCGCTCGGTCAACGCCTAGACTGGGCCGGAACATGGTGAGCGTTGACAATCGAGTGGAAATCGAGGAGGTGGGCGGTGAACGCCGATGAGCGCCGGTTCGCGGTGCTGCAGGCGATCGTCGCCGACTACGTGTCCACCCACGAGCCCGTGGGCTCACGGGCGATCGTGGAGCGGCACAACCTGGGCGTCTCCAGCGCGACGGTCCGCAACGACATGGCCGTGCTCGAGGAGGACGGCCTGATCGCCCAACCTCACACGAGTGCGGGCCGGGTACCCACCGACAAGGGCTACCGAGCGTTCGTCGACCGGTTGACGCAGGTCAAACCGCTGTCCGGCGCCGAACGACGGGCGGTGCAGGCCTTCCTGGAAGGCGCGGTCGACCTGGACGACGTGCTGCGCCGCAGCGTCCGTCTGCTGGCTCAGCTGACCCGGCAGGTCGCCGTCGTGCAGTACCCGACGCTGACCCGCTCGACCGTCCGGCACCTCGAGGTCGTCTCGCTGACACCGGCCCGGCTGATGCTGGTGCTGATCACCGACAGCGGCCGGGTGGACCAGCGGGTGGTCGACCTCGGCGAGGTCCTCTCCGACGACGACGTCGCCACCCTCCGCGCCCTGATCAACGGTGCGCTGGGCGGCCGCCCGCTGGCCGCGGCGTCGGCGGCGGTCGCCGAGCTGCCGGAGAAGGTGCCCTCGGAACTGCGCGACGTCGCGACCACGCTGTCCACGGTGCTCATCGAGACCCTCGTCGAGCACCCGGAGGAGCGTCTGGTCCTGGGCGGCACCGCCAACCTGACCCGCAACGTGGCCGACTTCCCGGGCTCGCTGCGCCAGGTGCTGGAGGCGCTCGAGGAGCAGGTCGTCGTCCTCAAGTTGCTGGCCGCGGCCCAGGACCCGGGCCTGGTCACCGTGCGGATCGGCGAGGAGAACGAGGTCGAGGAGATGCGGGCCACGTCGGTGGTCTCCATCGGTTACGGCGCCGGGACCGTGCTGGGTGGAATGGGTGTCGTCGGCCCGACCCGGATGGACTACCCGGGCACGATCGCGGCGGTGCATGCGGTCGCCCGCTACGTGGGTGAGATCCTGGCCGGGCGCTGAGCGGCGCTGCGGTGAGGCCGATCGAGCAACCAAGAGCAACCCAAGAGCAACACCGAGCTGAAGGATCATGGGGAACGCAAGGGTGGCACGGGACTACTACGGGATCCTGGGCGTCGACAACGGTGCCGGCCCAGACGAGATCAAGCGGGCGTACCGCCGGCTGGCCCGGGAGCTGCATCCCGACGTCAACCCCGACCCGGCGGCGCAGGAGCGCTTCCGCGAGGTCAGCACCGCGTACGAGGTCCTGACCGACCCCGAGAAGCGACGCATCGTCGATCTCGGCGGCGACCCGCTGGACAACGGGCGTGGCGGCGGTGCCGGTGGCGCCGACCCGTTCAGCGCGTTCGGCTTCGGCGACATCATGGACGCGTTCTTCGGTGGCACCGGGGGCGGCCGTGGCCGCGGCCCGCGCAGCCGGGTCCAGCCGGGCGCCGATGCGCTGATCCGCATGCAGCTGACGCTCGAGGAGTGCGCCACGGGCGTGCAGCGCGAGCTCGCCGTGGACACCGCGGTGATCTGCTCGGAGTGCACCGGCTCGGGCTGCGCCCCGGGCAGCTCGCCGACCATGTGCGACATCTGCGGCGGTCGCGGCGAGGTGCAGAGCGTCCAGCGTTCGTTCCTCGGCCAGGTCGTCACGTCGCGGCCGTGCCCGACCTGCCGCGGTTTCGGCGAGATCATTCCCGAGCCGTGCCGGCAGTGCGCGGGCGACGGGCGGGTCCGTTCGCGTCGCACGGTCGGTGTGCGGATCCCCGCCGGCGTCGCCGACGGCATGCGGGTGCGGCTGGCCGGGCAGGGCGAGGTCGGCTCGGGCGGCGGTCCGGCCGGTGACCTGTACGTCGAGGTGGAGGAGATCCCCCACGAGGTCTTCACCCGCGACGGCGCCGACCTGCACTGCACGGTCTCGCTGCCGATGACGGCGGCGGCGCTCGGCACCACGTTGCCGCTGCCGACCCTGAACGGCACCGAGGAGCTGCACGTGGAGCCCGGTACCCAGGCCGGCACCGTCCGCACGCTGCGCGGCAAGGGGATGCCCCGGCTGCGCTCGACCGGGCGGGTCGACGGTCAGGGTGACCTCATGGTGCACGTCGACGTCACGGTTCCGACGAACCTCACCAAGGACCAGACCGAGCTGCTGCGCCAGTTGGCCGCGCTGCGCGGTGAGGAGCAGCCGGACCTGGGGGCCGGCGGCCGCAACGGGCACGGGCTGTTCTCCCGGCTGCGCGACTCCTTCGGCGGGCGCTGAGCAGGCCCGCGCGGACGGCCCTGGGATGATCGGGCAGTGAGTACGGCACCGCTGTTTCTGGTCGACGGACCCGACCCGCTGCCTGCGGCCGGTGCGGCCACGGAGCTCTCGGGCCCGGAAGGCCGGCACGCCGCCACGGTGAAGCGGCTGCGCGTGGGCGAGGAGGTCCTGCTCGCCGACGGTCGCGGCGGACTCGCCCGCGCGGTCGTCGACGCCGTCGGCCGGGACGAGCTGTCGCTGCAGGTCACCGAGCGGTTCCAGCTCGACCTGCCCGCCCCACGGGTGCTGCTCGCGCAGGCGCTCATCAAGGGCGACCGCGGGGAGCTGGCCGTGGAGACGGCCACCGAGGCCGGGGTGGACGGGATCCTGCCGTGGAAGGCCGCGCGCTGCGTCGCGAAGTGGGAGGCGGGGCCGCGCGGGGACAAGGCGCTCGCGCGCTGGCGCAGCACGGTGCGCGAGGCCGCCAAGCAGGCCCGCCGGGCGTGGGTCCCCCAGGTCTCCGAACCCGTCACGACGGCGGCGCTGGCCCGGCGGGTCGCCGAGGTGGACCGGGCCCTCGTGCTGCACGAGGGGGCGAGGGTCGGGCTCGGTGAGCTGGCCGCGGCCGGTGAACTGCCCGCCGACGGGGACCTGCTGCTGATCGTCGGTCCGGAGGGCGGGGTCTCGGAGGCCGAGGTCGCCGAGCTCGTCGCGGCCGGCGCCCGTGCGGTGCGATTGGGGCCGGAGGTGCTGCGTGCGTCCACCGCCGCGGCGGTCGCGCTCGGTGCGCTCGGAGCGCTGACCGGACGGTGGGCCATCCGGAGGGACGAGACGGACACGCTGTCGTCAACCGGGTGACTCCGCAACAACCTCGGATCCACGCGGTCTATCCTCGGCCGTGACTGGGTCGCCTGGTGCGACCAGATCAGGCCGCGGATGTCCGCATCCGCCGGGCCGCCGGGGAGTCCCCCTCGTCCGGTGGCGCCACGTCGCGGTGGGTGTCCCCCCACGTCCACTGCGGCGTGGCAACCGGCTCGGCGTATCTGCCGAGAACCTGTCATGATCTTCCCCGTGAGCCGACGCCGTCCCGTGTCGACGGACCTGGCCGCCGGCGGGTCGCCGGGGCCGGTACGGCTGTCCTACGGCGATCATCCGAGCCAGTTCGGCGAGCTCACCGTGCCGGCGGGCGACGGGCCCGTGCGCGGCGTCGTCGTGATCGTGCACGGCGGATTCTGGCGGCAGGTCCACGGCCTGGAGCTGGGCAGGCCGCTGGCCGCGGAACTGGCCGGTGCCGGGCTCGCGACGTGGAACATCGAGTACCGCCGGGTCGGCGGGGGTGGTGGCTGGACCGCCACCTTCGACGACGTCGCCGCAGCGGCCGACCTGCTGGCGGGGCAGGGTCAGCAGGCCGCCGGTGGGCGGCTCGATCTGGACCGGGTCGTCGCGCTCGGGCACTCGGCGGGCGGGCACCTGGGCGCCTGGCTGGCCGCGCGGCCGGGCCTGCCGACAGGGGCGCCCGGCGCCGACCCGCGGGTGCGGCTGCGCGGCGTCGTCAGCCAGGCGGGGGTCCTCGACCTCGTCGACGCGGCCGAACGGGGTGTGGGCGCCGGTGCGGTCGAGGACCTGCTGGGTGGGGTGCCGTCCGAGGTCGCGGACCGGTACGCCGTCGGTTCGCCGGCCGCGCGGGTGCCGATGGGGGTGCCCGTGGTGTGCGTGCACGGGACCGCCGACCGGAACGTCCCGCTGCGCCAGAGCGAACGGTTCGTCGCGGCCGCACGGAAGGCGGGGGACCGCGCCGACCTCGTCGAACTGCCCGGCGTCGACCACTTCGCCGTGATCAAGCCGGGTACCGATGCCTGGACGGCCTGCCGCGACGCGGTGGAACGGCTGTTGCCCTGACGGGCGGATGGCCGGGAGCGCACGGGGTGGGCGATGCTGTGCCGGTCCGCCCCGTCCGTGAAGCCCCTGGGAGATGTGATGTCGGTGCTGCAGGACCTGCTCGAGGCGCTCCGCTCTCGCCGTGTCGAGGTCGTCGACCTCACCGCGCCGCTGCATCCCGGCACACCGATCCTGCAACTGCCGGAGCCGTTCGCGAACACCATTCCGCTGCGCCTGGAGGAGATCAGCCGCTACGACGACCGCGGTCCGGCCTGGTACTGGAACGACATCCACACCGGCGAGCACACGGGCACCCACTTCGACGCGCCGGTGCACTGGGTGACCGGTCGGGACGGGGAGGACATCTCGCAGGTACCGGCGGAGCGCCTCGTCGCGCCCGCGGTGGTGCTCGACTTCGCCGCCGAGTCGGCGAAGGATCCTGACTTCCTGCTGGAGATCTCCCACGTCCGGGCGTGGGAGGCCGAGCACGGCCCGCTGCCGGACGGCGGCTGGCTGCTCTACCGCACCGGGTGGGACGCCCGCAGCGAGGACGCGGCGCAGTTCCTGAACGCTGACGAGAACGGCCCGCACACCCCCGGGATCTCGGCCGAGTGCGCGCGCTGGTTGGCCGAGGAGACCCCGATCCTGGGGGTCGGGGTGGAGACCGTCGGCACCGACGCGGGCGGGGCGCACTCGTTCGATCCGCCGTTCCCGTGCCACTCGTTCCTGCTCGGCGCGGGCAAGTACGGCCTGACGCAGCTGCAGAACCTGGCCCGGCTGCCCGCCACCGGCGCGGTGGTGATCACCGGGCCGCTGCCGATCGTCGGCGGGTCGGGAAGCCCCGCACGGGTGCTGGCACTGGTGGAGGGCGAGTGAACATCCCATGATCGTCGCTGAGCTGGTCGGCCGGACGCTCGCCGAACTGGGCGTCGGACAGGCGTTCGGTGTCGTCGGCAGCGGGAACTTCCACGTCACGAACGCACTGCGGGCCGGCGGCGTCCCGTTCGTCGCGGCCCGGCACGAGGGCGGCGCGGCGACGATGGCCGACGCGTACGCGCGGATGAGCGGGCGCCCCGCGGTGCTGTCGGTGCACCAGGGCTGCGGGCTGAGCAACGCGCTGACCGGGATCACCGAGGCCGCCAAGAGCCGCACCCCGCTGATCGTGCTCGCCGCCGACACCGGTGGGGCCGCGGTGCGGTCGAACTTCCGGATCGACCAGGACGCGCTGGTCAGCGCGGTCGGGGCGGTCGCGGAGCGGGTGCACTCGCCCGCCAGCGCGGTCGCCGACACGGTGCGCGCCTACCGCACCGCCGTCCAGCAGCGCCGGACAGTGGTGCTGAACCTGCCTCTGGACGTGCAGGCGATGGAGGCGCCCGCGGACGTCGTGGTCCCCGCGGTGCCGCAGCTCGCCGCCGGCCGCCCGGCCGCCGGTGCCGTGGCCGCGCTCGCGGAGCTGATCGCCGGGGCCCGGCGCCCGGTGTTCGTCGCCGGCCGCGGCGCCCGGGGAGCCCGGGACGAGCTGCGGGCGCTGGCCGAGGCGTCCGGGGCGTTGCTGGCCACCTCGGCCGTGGCGGCCGGGCTCTTCCACGACGATCCGTGGTCGCTGGGGATCTCCGGCGGGTTCGCCTCGCCGCTGGCCGCCGAGCTGATCGCCGGCGCGGACCTCGTCGTGGGCTGGGGCTGCGCGCTCAACATGTGGACGATGCGGCACGGCCGGCTCATCGGCCCCGATGCCCGGGTCGTGCAGGTCGACCTCGACCCGGACGCGATCGGTGCAAACCGGCCGGTCGACCTCGGGGTGCTCGGCGACGTCGGGGCGACCGCGTCCGACGTGCTCGCCGAGCTCGGCCCGGATACCGCGACCGGTTACCGCACGGACGAGGTCCGCTCCGAGATCGACGCGCGGGTGCGGTGGCGCGACGTCCCGTTCGACGACCTGACCGGCCGCGACGGGATCGATCCGCGGACGCTGTCGATCGGGCTCGACGACGTCCTGCCGACCGAGCGGGTCGTCGCCGTCGACTCCGGCAACTTCATGGGCTACCCGAGCGCCTATCTCGCCGTGCCGGACGAGTTCGGGTTCTGCTTCACCCAGGGCTTCCAGTCCATCGGGCTGGGGTTGGCCACCGCGCTCGGCGCGGCGCTGGCCCGCCCCGACCGGCTCGCCGTCGCCGCGCTCGGCGACGGGGGCGCCCTGATGGGGGTCTCGGAGCTGGAGACGGTGGTCCGGCTCGGGATCCCGATGGTCGTCGTGGTGTACGACGACCGGGGCTACGGGGCGGAGGTGCACCACTTCGTCGGCGCCGACCTGGAGACGGTGCGGTTCCCCGAGACCGACATCGCGGCGATCGCCCGAGGCTTCGGTTTCGAGGCCGTCACGGTGCGGTGCCCCGGAGATCTGAAGGGCGTCGCCGACTGGGTCGCCGGTCCGCGCAGCGCGCCGCTGCTGGTGGACGCCAAGATCGCCTCGGACGGCGGCTCGTGGTGGCTGTCCGAGGCGTTCCAAGGGCACTGACGGCGCTCCTGGCGGCAACGCGGCGGCTGATTGCGGATACGGTGATCCGCATGCTGGTTTCCGCCGCCAGGTCCGTCGTGCTGCTGATCGACCTGCAGCAGCGGCTGATGCCGGCGATCGCCGGTGCCGACGCCGTCGTGGCGAACGCCGTGCGGCTCGCCGAGGGGGCGGGTCTGCTGGACGTACCGGTGGCCGCGACCGAGCAGAACCCGGACGGGCTCGGACCGACCGTCGACGACGTCGCCGGCTACCCGCAGCTCGTGCTGTCCAAGACCGCGTTCGGGGCGACCGCCGAACCGGGCTTCGTGACGCTGCTGCCCCCCGGCCGCGACGAGATCGTGGTGGCCGGTTGCGAGGCGCACGTCTGCGTGCTGCAGACCGTCCTCGGTCTGCTCGGGGCCGGGCGCCGGGTCGTGCTCGTCGCGGACGCGATCGGCTCGCGTGACCCGGCCAACCGGGTGGCCGCGATCGAGCGGGCCCGCGCGCACGGTGCCGAGATCGTCACCACCGAGATGGTGCTGTTCGAGTGGCTGGCCGACAGTACCCATCCGCGGTTCCGCGAGGTGCAGAAGCTGATCCGCTGACCGGCGGGCGGCACCCGGGGTCGCAGCACCCGCTGGTCCGGCCGTCCGTCCCGTCGCAGGTCCACCCGGGTGGGTCGCCCGAGCCGAAAGAGGCGGCGGCCTGTCGGTGTCAGCCGGTAACATCGGGCTCGACCGACAGGCCGCCGCAGGACCGGCGGCACGAGCAGAGCAGCAGAGAGCAGGCGGCAGTCAACTTGACCGAGCGCGCGAGGTCATCGTCCGACACATCGACCTTGGGCACGACGCCGGCGAGCGTCAGCGAGGCGGGGTCGTGACCGGGATCGAGCCGGAGCCCGTCCAGTCGCGGATGGCGGTACCGGACACCGCCCTGCTCGCCCTGCTCGGCTCACGTGACGAGAGCCTGCGCACGGCCGAAGAGCTCCTGGACGCCGACGTGCACGTGCGCGGCAACGAGTTGACGCTCTCCGGTGACCCGGCCGACGTGGCCTTCGCCGAACGGGTGTTCACCGAGCTCATCACGTTGGCCGAGCGCGGCCAGCAGGTCGGCAAGGACACGGTGCGCCGCACCGTCGAGATGCTCTCCGGTGACGACCCGGCGGCCGCGGCCATCCGGGGGGAGTCGCCGGCGGAGGTGCTGAGCCTGGACATCCTGTCCCGGCGCGGCAAGACCATCCGCCCCAAGACGCTCAACCAGAAGCGCTACGTCGACTCGATCGACGCCAACACGATCGTCTTCGGGATCGGCCCGGCCGGTACCGGCAAGACGTACCTGGCGATGGCCAAGGCGGTCCAGGCGCTGCAGGCCAAGATGGTCAACCGGATCATCCTCACGCGCCCGGCCGTCGAGGCGGGGGAGCGGCTCGGCTACCTGCCCGGAACGCTCTACGAGAAGATCGACCCGTACCTGCGGCCGCTCTACGACGCGCTGCACGACATGATCGACCCGGAGTCCATCCCGAAGCTGATGGCCGCCGGCACGATCGAGGTCGCGCCGCTGGCCTACATGCGCGGTCGCACGCTCAACGATGCGTTCATCATCCTCGACGAGGCGCAGAACACCACGCCCGAGCAGATGAAGATGTTCCTCACCCGGCTCGGCTTCGGCTCGAAGATCGTGGTGACCGGTGACATCACCCAGATCGACCTGCCGGGCGGGGTGCGTTCCGGGCTCAACGTGGTGCGCGACATCCTCGAGGGTGTCGACGACGTCCACTTCGCCCAGCTGACCAGCACCGACGTGGTACGGCACCGGCTGGTCAGCGACATCGTCGACGCCTACGCGCGCTGGGACGCCACCAACGACCGGCGCGGGCTCGCCAGCGCCCCGCGTACCGGTCCGGAACAGGCGCGGCGTTCGCGGCGGCGCTGAGCCGCGCAGGCACACGCGCTGCTCGGGCCGATCCGCGCGCCGACTACCCTCGATGCTGGTCAACAGCGTCAGGCTGTCGTTCAGGGGTTCAGGGGTTCCCAGCGTGAGCATCGAGGTCTGCAACGAGTCGGGCATCGCCGTCGACGAGTCGCTGATCGTGTCCGTGGCGCGGTACGCGCTGGACGCGATGGGGGTGAGCCCGGCTGTCGAGCTGGCGATCACCGCGGTCACCACGGAGGTGATGACCGAACTGCACGAGCGCTGGATGGACGAGCCGGGGCCGACCGACGTGATGGCCTTCCCGATGGACGAGCTGGCCGAGGACAGCCGCCGCCCGGACGCCCCCGACATCGGGCCCGCGCTCCTCGGTGACGTCGTGCTCTGCCCGGCGTTCGCCAAGGACCAGGCCCGCAAGGCCGGGCACGGGCTCGCCGACGAGCTGCACCTGCTCACCGTGCACGGCGTGCTGCACCTGCTCGGCTACGACCACGGCGAACCCGAGCAGGAGCGCGAGATGTTCGGCCTGCAGAACAAGCTGCTCGCCGACTGGAACACCGGCCGCGCGCAGGCCGCGGCCCGCGAGGCGCAGCGCCGCAGCGACTCGCACGTGCTCGGCACCGTCGGACTCGAGGACGACTGACCGACGATGAGCACCACCATCACGATGATCGTGATCGCTGTGCTGCTGATACCGCTCGCCGGTGTGTTCGCCGCGGCGGACGCGGCGCTGAACTCGGTGTCCCGGGCCCGGGTCGAGGCGCTGGTCCGGCTCGGACGGCCCGGGGCGCGGGCGCTGGCCGCGGTGGCCGCCGACCGGCCGCGGCACGTCAACCTGCTGCTGCTGCTCCGGCTGGCCGCCGAGACCGTGGCCACGGTGCTGCTCGCCGTCGCGCTGGGTCGCTTGATCGACCCGCCGTGGCTGGGCGTCCTGCTGGCGGCGGTGATCATGGTGGTGGTCAGCTACGTGCTGATCGGGGTCGGGCCGCGCACGCTCGGCCGCCAGCACCCCTATCGGGTCGGCATGCTGATCGCGGCGCCCATCCGCGCGCTCGCGACGCTGCTCTCGCCCCTGACCAAGCTGCTGATCCTGGTCGGTAACGCGATCACCCCCGGCCCCGGTTTCCGGGAGGGCCCCTTCTCCTCCGAGGTCGAACTGCGTGAGCTCGTCGACATGGCGAGCACCCGCGGCGTGGTCGACGAGGACGAGCGGCAGATGATCCACTCGGTGTTCGAGCTGGGCGACACCCTGGTCCGCGAGGTGATGGTGCCGCGACCCGACGTGATCTGGGTCGAGCGGGACACCCCCGTGGAGAAGGTGCTGCGGCTGGCCCTGAAGAGCGGCTACTCCCGGCTGCCCGTGCTCGGCGAGGGGATCGACGACATCGTCGGGGTCGCCTACCTCAAGGACCTGGTCGGCGCCCTGCACTCCGGCGGCCAGGACCCGTCGCTCGTCGACGTCATGCGCCCGGCGGTGTTCGTGCCCGACAGCAAGCGGGTCGACGAGCTGCTCAAGGAGATGCAGCGCACCCGCAACCACATGGCCATCGTGGTCGACGAGTACGGCGGCACCGCCGGCGTCGTCACGATCGAGGACATCCTCGAGGAGATCGTCGGCGAGATCACCGACGAATACGACTCCGAGGAGGTGCCCGCGGTTCAGGAGCTGGACGGCGGGAGGCTGCGCGTGGCCGCCCGGCTCCCGGTGGAGGACTTCGGCGAGCTGTTCAGCACCGGATCCCCCGACTCCGGCCTGGAGAACGAGCTGGCCGATGCGCTGGCCGCCGCGGACGTCGACACCGTCGGCGGGCTGCTGGCCCAGCGGTTGGGCCGGGTGCCGCTGCCGGGCGCCGAGGTCGAGGTGGCCGGGTTGCACCTGCTGGCGGAGGGCGGCAAGGACGCCCGCGGGCGGATCCGGATCACTTCGGTCCTGGTCAGCCCGATGGTCACCGCCGCCGGCGGCGACGGTGCCGACCGCCCTGACGGCGCCGAGAGCGCCGACGCCGACGAGACCGCGGCACGGCCCGCGGAGGACGCAGAACAGAACGGGTCGGGTGCCGGAGACGGCGCCACCCGTCGGGAGGGAACAGATGTCCGGCACGCCCAGCGGTGACCTCGACCCCGAGGACGCGAAGATCGTGACCCTGGCCCGCTCCTCGCGCGCCCGGACCGGGGCCGCTGAGGGCGCCGCCGTCCGTGACACCGACGGGCGCACGTACACCGCCGCCACCGTCGCGCTGCCCTCGCTGCAGCTCACCGCGTTGCAGGCCGCCGTGGCCGCCGCGGTGTCCAGCGGGGCACCCGGGCTCGAGGCCGCCGCCGTCGTCACCGGCGCGGGTACGGTCGACGCGCCCTCGCTGGCCGCCGTCCGCGAGCTCGCGCCGGGTGCCGCCGTCCTCGTCGCCGACACCGGCGGCACCGTCCTCGAGGTCCTCACCGCCGCACCGTCGGCATGAGCCGCCCGAGCAGACCCGCGGCGGCGCTGCCACCCACCCCGCGGTTCGACGTCGTCGTGGTCGGCGGCGGGATCGTCGGGCTGGCCACCGCGCACGCGGTGGTCCGCACGGGCCGGTCCGTCGCCGTGGTCGAGCGCGAGCCGCGCCTCGCCGGCCACCAGAGCGGCCGCAACTCGAACGTCATCCACTCCGGGCTGTACTACGCCCCCGGCGGGCTCAAGGCACGGCTCGCCGTGGCCGGTTGCGCCGAGACCGTCGCGTTCTGCCGTGAACACGATCTGCCGCACCGCGTCAGCGGCAAGCTCATCGTCGCCACCGAGCCCGAAGAGCTGCCGCGGATGGCGGAGCTCGCCCGCCGCGGGAAGGCCAACGGGGTCGAGGCGCACGAGCTCGATCAGGCCGGGATGCGCCGGTACGAGCCGCACGTCCGCGGGATCGCGGCCCTGTACGTGCCCTCCACCGGTGTCTGCGACTACCGGTCCATCACCGAGAAGCTCGGCGAGCTCGTGGCGAAGGACGGCGGCGAGATCCACACCGGCCGCACGGTGCACCGGGTGGTCCGGCGGACCGACGACGTGGTGGTGCGGACCGACGACGGCGACCTGCTCGGCTCGCAGGCCGTCGTCTGCGCGGGACTGCGTTGCGACGAGCTCGCCACGGCCTCCGGCGCCGACCCGGGAGTCCGGATCGTGCCGTTCCGCGGTGAGTACTCCGGACTCCGGGCGCCCGCCGACGAGCTGGTCCAGGGCCTGATCTATCCGGTGCCCGATCCGGCGTTCCCGTTCCTGGGGGTGCACGCCACCCGCGGGGTCGACGGGCACGTACACGCGGGCCCGAACGCGGTGCTCGCGCTGGCCCGTGAGGGGTACTCCTGGAGCACCGTCAAGCCCACGGAGCTGCTGCGCTCGCTGACCTATCCGGGCACGCTGCGGCTGGCCCGGCGACACTGGCGCTACGGGCTGGGCGAGGTGCTCCGGTCGTTGTCGAGGGAGGCCATGGCCACGCAGATCCAGCGGATGCTGCCCGACGTCCGCGCGACCGACCTCGAGCCGGCCGACGCCGGGGTGCGCGCGCAGGCGGTCCGCCCCGACGGCTCGATCGTCGACGACTTCCTGTTCGCCGGCCAGGGCACCGGGCCGGGCTCGGTCCTGCACGTGCTCAACGCGCCGTCCCCGGCCGCCACGGCCGCGCTGCCGATCGGCCGGGAGATCCTGGCGCGACTGACCGGCGAACGGCTGGCCCCACTGTGAGCGGCCACCGTCGCCACAGCCACGATCACCGCTCACGAGGGGGGTCGGCATGACCGGCTTCGCACAGGTCCCCGACGACCACCGTTCCGGATTCGCCTGCTTCGTCGGGCGCCCCAACGCCGGCAAGTCGACGTTGACCAACGCCCTGATCGGATCCAAGATCGCGATCACGTCGAGCCGCCCGCAGACCACCCGGCACGCGATCCGCGGCATCGTGCACCGGCCCGACGCCCAGCTCGTCGTCGTCGACACCCCGGGGCTGCACAAGCCGCGCACGCTGCTCGGCAGCCGGCTCAACGACCTGGTCCGCGAGACCTGGACCGAGGTCGACGTGATCGGGTTCTGCGTGCCGGCGGACGTGCCGGTGGGCCGCGGCGACGAGTTCATCGTCAACGAGCTGCGGTCCGTCGCGGCGCGCACACCGGTGATCGGGATCGTCACCAAGACCGACCTGGCGCGGCCCGAGCAGATCGTGCAGCGGCTCACGGAGCTGAGCGGGCTGATGGACTTCGCCGAGGTCGTCCCGGTCTCGGCCGTCGACGGCTTCCAGGTCGGGCTGGTGTCCGACCTGCTCGTCGCCCGGCTGCCGGAGGGCCCGCCGCTGTACCCCGGCGGCGAGCTGACCGACGAGCCGGAGGAGACGCTCGTCGCCGAGCTGATCCGGGAAGCCGCGCTCGAGGGTGTGCGCGACGAGCTGCCGCACTCCATCGCCGTCGTCGTGCAGGAGATGATCCCGCGCGAGGACCGCGACGACATGCTCGACGTGCACGCCACGATCTACGTGGAGCGGCAGAGCCAGAAGGGCATCGTGATCGGCAAGGGCGGTGAGCGGCTGCGCGCCGTGGGCACCGCTGCGCGCCGGCACATCGAGGCGCTGCTCGGGACCAGGATCTACCTGGACCTGCACGTCACGGTGGCCAAGGACTGGCAGCGCGACCCGCGCCAGCTGCGCAAGCTCGGCTTCTGACGCGCTCGTCGGGCGTGCGTCGTAGGCTGCGCGGGTGAGCCTGTACCGCGACACCGGCGTGGTGCTGCGCGTGCAGAAGCTGGGCGAGGCCGACCGGATCGTCACGCTGCTGACCCGTCGGCACGGCAAGATCCGTGCGGTGGCCAAGGGGGTGCGCCGCACCCGCTCGCGGTGGGGCGCCCGGCTGGAGCCGTTCAACCACGTCGACGTGCAGTGCTACACCGGCCGGACGCTGGACGTGATCACCCAGGCGCAGACCGTCGACGCGTTCGGCGCCGGGGTGATCAGCGACTACCCGCGCTACACCGCGGGCTGCGCCATCCTCGAGACCGCCGACCGGCTGGTGTCGGAGGAGGGCGAGCCGGCCCTGCGGGTGTACCTGCTGCTGGTCGGGGCGGTCCGGGCGCTGGCCGGCCGCGAGCGCGACCCCTCGCTGGTGCTCGACGCGTTCCTGCTGCGCGCGATGACCCATGCCGGTTGGGCGCCCGCGATCACCGAGTGCGCGCGGTGCGCGGAGCCCGGCCCGCACCGCGCGTTCAGCGTCGCCGGTGGGGGAGCGGTGTGCCCCCGCTGCCGTCCGCCCGGGTCGGTCACCCCGTCACCGGAGACGTTCGCGCTGCTCGACGCGCTGCTGCACGGCGACTGGGGGGCGGCCGACGCGGCCGGTCAGGCGACCCGGCGCGACACCAGCGGGCTCGTCGCGGCGCACCTGCAGTGGCACCTGGAGCGGCAGCTGCGCTCGCTGCCGCTGGTGGAGCGGCGCGCGACTCCGTCGTCTCCGTCGTCTCCACCATCGGCGCCGGCAGCGGGGACGACGGCGCAGGGCCCGCAACCGCGCCCCGCGCAGCCGGAGCCCGTCCCCGCCGACGGCCGGGGCTGACCGGGCGGGCCATCCGCTCACGACCGGTCGGCGCGCCGTACGTAGGGTGGGGGGCCGTGTCCTCCTTCCAGCCGCCCGCGCCGCACCCGTCGGGTGCCCGGCCGCCGGCGATCCCGCCCGAGCTGGTGCCGAACCACATCGCCCTGGTGATGGACGGCAACGGCCGGTGGGCCAACGCCCGCGGCCTGCCGCGGATCGAGGGGCATCGCCGCGGCGAGGCGTCGCTGATGGATGTCGCGCGCGGCTGCATCGATCTCGGGGTGCGCTGGCTCTCGGCGTACGCGTTCTCCACGGAGAACTGGAAGCGCAGCCCCGACGAGGTGCGCTTCCTGATGGGCTTCAACCGCGACGTCATCCGCCGCCGGGTCGACGAGATGCACGCGATGGGCGTGCGGGTGCGCTGGGCCGGTCGTCGCCCGCGGCTGTGGCGCAGCGTGATCCGCGAGCTGGAGATCGCCGAGGAGAAGACCCGCGACAACGACGTGCTCAACCTGACCATGTGCGTCAACTACGGCGGGCGCGCCGAGATCGCCGACGCGGTGCGGGAGATCGGCCGGCTCGTCGCGGCCGGCAGGATCAAGCCGGACAAGATCGACGAGAAGTTGATCGCGAAGTACCTCGACGAGCCGGACATGCCCGACGTCGACCTGTTCGTGCGCAGCTCCGGCGAGCAGCGCACGTCGAACTTCCTGCTCTGGCAGTCGGCCTACGCGGAGATGGTCTTCCTGGACACGCTCTTTCCCGATTTCGACCGCCGGCACATCTGGGAGGCCGTCGAGATCTACGCCCGCCGCGACCGCCGGTTCGGCGGCGCGCAGGACGCGCCGGACTCGGGTGGGGCCGCATCGTGAGCGAGCAGGGCGCCATCCCGGAGATGCTCGGCACCGCCCGCCGCGCGCTCGAGCGCTACCTCGAGGTGAACGTCGACCCCGACGGCGCGATCACCTTCCGCCACGGCGACGTCCTCTGCGTGCTGCAGGGGCTCGAGCTGGCCGAGGGCCTGCCGGTGCTGAACCTGACCTGCGTCGTGGCGTGGGACCTGCCCCTGGAGCGGGAGGACGTGCCCTGCCGGGTCGGCCTGCGGGCCGGGGAGGGGCTGTTCGGCACCCTCGGCGCCGTGCGGGGCAAGCACGGCTGGGACATCACCCTGCGCTACGCCTTCCCCGCCGTCGGCCTGGAGGAGCAGGCGATGGGCACGCTGCTGATGCTGGTGGTGAGCAACGCGTCGACGGTGCGGGCGGAGTTCATCGGATAGCTCGGCGGGTCGGCCGCCGGGCAGGTCACAGGGCGGTCTGCAGCCGTTCCATGAACCGCTGGAACTCGTCGTACTGCGCGGAGTCGAGTTCGAGGGCGACGGCGGCCTCGAGCCCGCGGGCGCCGGCGAGCCCGAACTGGACCCGGTAGACCCCGCCGGGCTGCGGCCAGACCCGCATGCCGACCTGGTCGCGGTGGAACCGGCGGCTGCCGTCCACCGCCCCGCCGAACACCTCCAGCACCGCGCCGTCCAGCACCATGATCAGGCCGTCGACCCGGAACTCCACGGCTGCATCCAACCGGGTGAACGCAGCGCCCGGCAAGGCCGGGCCGGATCAGCCGGTCGGCTCGTCGCTCAGGTGCACCAGGGGCAACCGGCTCAGCTGCACCGGGGTCATCTGCCGGGCGGCCCCGAGCACGCGGTTCTGGGCCTCCTGCATCCGCGCGTCGACCAGCCCGCTGAGGCCGTAGGCGATGCGCCCGAGCAGCCGGACCGTCGTGTCGTCGACGATCGGCCGGGGCGCGGAGATCACCGCGACCCCGGTCGGCGAACCGTCGTTCGACTGCGCGGCACCGATGGTGAACGCCTCGCGCGGGTTGACGTGCCGCGACGCGTAGTGGTCGCGCAGCTTCTTGAACATGCCGTGGAACTCGAGGACGTCGCCGTCGAGTCCGAGCGCCGCGAGGTCGTCCTCGGCGAGCACCTTCGTGCGTCCGGAGAAGCAGCGGACATACCCGATCAGTGCCCCGGTCCAGAGCGCCTCGACGAGTGCGGTGTCGGTGTCGACACGGACCGGGCCCGCGTCGGGGGAGCCGAGGGCCGTGACGAGGTGCTCGCAGCAGCGGAGTACGTACTGCAGGTCCTCGAACACCGCCGCGAGCTGAGCGAGCTCACCGGACTCCGGAGTGTCGAGTGCACGGACCGAACTCGGCGCCGCCGCCACGGCACCGTTCGCGCTGCCGTTCGCCCCACTCGTGTCGCCTGTGTCGGTCACGACCAACCCCGCTTCCTCGCGTGCATCGGCCGGAGGTTAGCGGCGTGGCGGGGCCCCGGAGATCTCGTTATGAGACGGCTCGGTGAGCGGTGGGAGAGCAGGTCAGCTGCGCGCGGCGGCGCAGTCCCGGCACAGCCCGAAGATCTCGACGGTGTGGCTGAGCTCGGTGAAACCGTGCTCGTCGGCGACGCGCTGGGCCCACGACTCCACCGCGGGACCCTCGATCTCCACCGCCCGCCCGCAGCTGCGGCACACGAGGTGGTGGTGGTGGTCGGCGGACTCGCACCGGCGGTACACCGCCTCCCCGCTCCCGGTCCGCAGCACGTCGACCTCGCCACCGTCGGCCAGCGCCTGCAGGGTCCGGTAGACGGTGGTCAGCCCGATGCCCTCCCCGGTCCGGCGCAGCTCCTCGTGGATCTCCTGGGCCGAGCGGAAGTCGTCGAGTCGGTCGAGCAGCGAGGACACCGCGGCGCGTTGCCGGGTGGCTCGCAGGACGCGGTTCGTCGCTGGTTGGGTGTCCGTCATCCAGTCTCCTCGGCGTGCGCCACCGCATCGACGACGATGTGGGCGAGGTGGTCGTCCACGAGTGAGTACACCACCTCGCGTCCCTGCCGCTCACCGTGGACCACCCCCGCCGACTTCAGCACCCGCAGGTGCTGGCTGATCAGCGGCTGGGTGACGCCGAGGGCATCGACAAGGTCGTGCACGCACCGCGAGGACTCCAGCAGCTGCAGCACGATCGCGATCCGCACCGGCGCGGCCAGCGCCCGCAGCAGATCCCCGGCCGCGGCCAGGGTCCGCGGGGTACGCACCGGGGCCGGGGCGGCGGCGGCGCGCTCCTCGGAGTGCACGTGCTCCTCGGTGTGCGTGCCGTCCGTGATCGACATCGTCGTCCTCATCCCTCGAGGGCGGCGGCCACGCCCCCTGGTGGATCCCCACTACCGGCCGCACCCCCATCGTAGGCGCGTCTACATTGTCGGGTCGTGCTGCTCGTCTGCCGCTTCGCCGTGCCGTCCGCCGAGGCGCCCGCGTTCGCCGCCCGCGCCCGGCACGCCCTGGAACTGCTGACGGCCGCCGCCGGGTGCCGGGGCGGTGAGCTCGGCCGGGCGGTGGACGACCCGGAGCGCTGGGTGCTCGTGGTCCGGTTCGCCTCGGTCGATGCCTACCGGCGGGCGCTGTCCCCGTTCCCGGTGCGGGAGCACGTCGTCCCGCTGCTGTCCGAGGCGCTGACGGAAGAGCCGGCCGGGTTCGAGACGTTGTTCAGTGGTGAGGGTGGTGCCGTGCACGAGCACGAGAGCCTGCTCACCGGCGACTGAGCCCGCGGCGGGTCGACCCGTCCCCGACGGCTAACCTGAACAGGGGCGGTCACGTGTTCGCCGTCAGCGCCGCCGCCCCGCGCACCACCCGCTGACACCCGCTGACACCGTTTCCAGGAGTACCTCCGTGGCCAGCAAGCCGAGTTCCGCAAAGATCGACACCATCGTCGCGCTGGCGAAGCGCCGCGGATTCGTCTTCGCCTCCGGGGAGATCTACGGCGGCACGCGGTCGGCCTGGGACTACGGGCCCCTCGGCGTCGAGCTGAAGGAGAACATCAAGCGGCAGTGGTGGCGCTCGATGGTCACCGGCCGCGAGGACGTCGTCGGCCTCGACTCGTCGGTGATCCTGCCCCGCCAGGTGTGGGTCGCGTCCGGGCACGTCAACGCGTTCCACGACCCGCTGGTGGAGTGCCAGAGCTGCCACAAGCGGTTCCGCGCCGACCAGCTCGTCGAGGAGTACAACGAGCGCACCGGCAAGGACGTCGCCGAGGGCGACCTGTCCGAGATCCCGTGCCCGAACTGCGGCACCCGCGGCCAGTACACCGAGCCGCGCGAGTTCAACATGATGCTCAAGACCCACCTCGGCCCCGTCGAGTCCGAGGAGGGCCTGCACTACCTGCGCCCGGAGACCGCGCAGGGCATCTTCGTGAACTTCCTGAACGTGCAGACCACGTCGCGACGCAAGCCCCCGTTCGGCATCGGCCAGATGGGCAAGAGCTTCCGCAACGAGATCACGCCGGGCAACTTCATCTTCCGCACCCGCGAGTTCGAGCAGATGGAGATGGAGTACTTCGTCGAGCCGGGCACCGACGAGGAACTGCACCAGTACTGGATCGACGAGCGCACGAAGTGGTACACGGACCTGGGGATCGCGAAGGAGAACCTGCGCCACTTCGAGCACCCCAAGGACAAGCTGTCCCACTACTCGAAGCGCACGGTCGACATCGAGTACCGCTTCGGGTTCACCGGGCAGGAGTGGGGCGAGCTCGAGGGCATCGCGAACCGCACCGACTTCGACCTGACCACGCACTCCAACCACTCCGGCGTCGACCTGTCGTTCTACGACCAGGCCACCGGCACCCGGTACCGGCCGTACGTGATCGAGCCGGCAGCCGGCGTCGGGCGCTCGATGATGGCCTTCCTCATCGAGGCCTACTCCGAGGACGAGGCACCCAATGCCAAGGGCGGCGTCGACAAGCGGGTCGTGCTGCGCCTCGACCGCCGGCTCGCCCCGGTGAAGGCCGCGGTGCTGCCGCTGTCGCGTAACGCCGACCTCTCACCGAAGGCCCGGGACCTGGCCCAGCAGCTGCGCAAGAACTGGAACGTCGACTTCGACGACGCCGGTGCGATCGGCCGGCGCTACCGGCGCCAGGACGAGATCGGCACCCCGTTCGCGATCACGGTCGACTTCGACACGCTGACCGACCAGGCTGTGACGATCCGCGAGCGCGACACGATGGCCCAGGAGCGGGTCGCCCTCGACCAGGTCGAGCCCTACCTCGCCGCCCGCCTCCTCGGCGCCTGACCCCGGGCCCCGGCGCTGCGC
>NZ_JAAXKZ010000092.1 GCF_012911875.1 Pseudonocardia bannensis
CCACCCGGCCGCCGGCCCCGGCCCACCGACGCAGCGCCGAACGGTCCCGGTCCCTGGCGGTGAATGCGCGTCGTTCCGATGCAGGGAACAGCGGCCTTGATGCCGCCGCGCTGCGCTGCGACCGTCGCCGCAACGGAGGCCGCGTTGATCGGCGGCGCTGCCCGGGCCGGGAGCACGAGTCGGTCCCGGCGGCCACGACTGCGACAGGAAGTGATCGCCCGCATGGAACAGCCGCGCCAGGTGCTCGTCCAGCAGATGACCGTCGAGGCCGACGGCGTCCTGAGCCTTGTGCTCGTCGACCCCGTCGGGGCGGAGCTCCCGGCCTGGCAACCCGGCGCGCACCTGGACCTCCTGCTCGCCGACGGCCTGGTCAGGCAGTACTCGCTGTGTGGTGACCCCGGCGATCGACGCCGTTACCGGGTCGCTGTCCTGCGCGAGCCGCAGTCGCGGGGCGGGTCCGAGCGTGTGCACACCGTGCTCCGGCCGGGCGCCCTGGTGGACATCAAGGGCCCGCGCAACCACTTCCGGCTGGAGCCGTCGCCCCGGTACCTCTTCATCGCCGGCGGGATCGGCATCACCCCGATCCTGCCCATGGTGGCGGCGGCCGCGGCGAGCGGCGCGGACTGGTCGCTGCTGTACGGCGGGCGCGCCGCGGCCTCGATGGCCTTCCGGGAGGGTCTGGCCCGGCATGGTGACCGGGTGCGGATGGTGCCCGAGGACGTCCACGGCCGGCTCGACCTCGACGCGGTGCTGGGCACGCCGCGGCCGGACACCCTCGTGTACTGCTGCGGGCCCGAGTCCCTGATCGCCGCGGTCGAGAAGCGTTGCACGAGCTGGCCCGCCGACGCGCTCCGCGTCGAGCGGTTCGCCGCCCCGGAGGAGCCGGTCCGCGATCCCGCCGACGAGAGCGGCGTGGAGATCGTGCTGCGCCGCTCGGACCGGTCGCTGCGGGTCCCGGCGGAGCGTTCGATCCTCGAGGTGCTGCTCGAGGGCGGGATCGACGTGATGAACGACTGCCAGGAGGGCATCTGCGGCAGCTGCGAGACCAAGGTCCTGGAGGGCGAGGTCGACCACCGCGACCACGTCCTCACCGCCAAGGAGCAGGCGTCGAACACCTGCATGATGGTCTGCGTCTCGCGCGCTCGTTCCGGTCGGCTCGTGCTGGACCTGTGACCCCGCCGCATCGGCGCGAGTGGTCGAGCGCGGTCTGCTGATCGGCGGTCGAACCCGGCTGTGCCCCGCGCCGTACTCCGCCGGTGGCCACGACCGTGACCCGAGCGTCGCCGGACGCCGACGGGGCTCTCCGCGATCGTCGAGGCCTCGGCGGACTCCGACCGGCTGTCCCCGGCCGAGACCGTGTCGATGGCCTTCCTGCTGCTGGTGGCGGGGCACGAGACCACCGTCAACCTGATCGGGGACGGCATGCTCGCGCTCCTGCGCCACACGACCGAGCCCATCGCGATCGCGGGTACCGAGATCCCCGCCGGGGAGGTCGTCCTCGTGTCCTCGCCTCGGCGAACCGTGACCCGGCCCGCTACCTCCGGCCCGACGAGCTCGACCTGCGCCGCGACGCGAGCAACCTGGCGTTCGGCTACGGCATCCACCACTGCCTCGGGGCGCCGCTGGCCCGGCTGGAAGGTGAGATCGCCTTCCGTGTCCTGCTCACCCGGTTCCCCGAGCTGGAGCTGGCCGCCGAGCCCGAGGAGCTGTCCTGGCGGTCGAGCACGCTCATCCGGGGCCTGACCCGGCTTCCCGTCCGGCTCGTCAGCCCGCCCGGACGGGCTGACGAGCCGGCGACCGCACCGGCACCGCGTCTCAGACCAGGGCGACCGCCGCGGCCCGCCCCGTCTGGCGCCCGGAGAACAGGCAGCCGCCGAGGAACGTGCCCTCCAGGGACCGGTAGCCGTGCACCCCGCCACCGCCGAACCCGGCCACCTCGCCGGCGGCGTACAGCCCGGGCACGGGGGAGCCGTCGGTGCCCAGCACCCGGCCGGACAGGTCGGTCTGCAGCCCGCCGAGGGTCTTGCGGGTGAGGATGTTGAGCCGCACCGCGATCAGCGGACCGGCCTTCGGATCGAGGATCCGGTGCGGGCTCGCGACCCGGACGAGACGGTCGCCCCGGTAGCGGCGCGCCCCGCGCAGCGCGGTGATCTGCAGGTCCTTGGTGAACGGGTTGTCGATCTCGCGGTCACGGGCGATGATCTGCCGCTCGAGCTCGGCGAGGTCGAGCAACGGCTCGTCGGTCAGCTTGTTCATGCCGGCGACGAGCTCGGCCAGGGTGTCGGCGACGACGAAGTCCGAACCCCTGCGCTTGAACGCCTCCACGGATGCCGGCGCGCCGGGGCGGATCCGGCCGAGGGTCTGGCGGATGTCCTTGCCGGTGAGATCGGGGTTCTGCTCGGAGCCCGAGAGCGCGAACTCCTTCTCGATGATCTTCTGGGTGAGCACGAACCAGGAGTGGTCGAACCCCGTGGCCGTGATCGCCTGGAGCGTGCCGAGGGTGTCGAAGCCCGGGAAGTTCGGCGCGGGGAGGCGGCGGCCCCGGGCGTCGAACCACAGCGACGAGGGTCCGGGCAGGACCCGGACGCCGTGCCGGGCCCAGATCGGGTCCCAGTTCTGCACGCCCTCGGTGTAGTGCCACATCCGGTCGCGGTTCACCACGCGCCCGCCCGCGGCCTCGGTGATGGCCAGCATCCGGCCGTCCACGTGCTCGGGGACCCCGGAGATCATCCGCTTCGGCGGGGCGCCGAGCCGGGCCGGCCAGTGGGCCCGCACCAGGTCGTGGTTCGCGCCGATGCCGCCGGACGTGACGATCACGGCCTGGGCCCTCAGCTCGAACCGGCCCACCTCGGTCCGGGAGCTGGCCGTGCCGCGGGCGGCGTCGCTCGGTTCCAGGACGGCGCCGCTGACCCCGTCGACCACACCGCCGGTCACGCTCAGCTCGTCGACCTGGTGCCGGGACCGCAGCTCGACCAGGCCCTTCGCGACCGCGTGGCGGACCCGGCGCTCGAACGGCTCCACCACGCCCGGCCCGGTTCCCCAGGTGATGTGGAAGCGCGGCACCGAGTTGCCGTGCCCGTCGGCGAGATGGCCGCCGCGCTCGGCCCAGCCGACCACGGGGAACCACCGCATCCCCTGGGCGTGCAGCCAGGCCCGCTTCTCCCCGGCGGCGAAGTCGACGTAGGCCTGCGCCCACTGCCGGGCCCACCGGTCCTCGTCGTCGCGGTCGAAGCCCGCGCTGCCGAACCAGTCCTGCAACGCGAGGTCGCGGGAGTCCTTGATGCCCATCCGGCGCTGCTCGGGGGAGTCCACGAGGAACAACCCGCCGAACGACCAGAACGCCTGCCCGCCCAGCGAGGCCTCGGGCTCCTGGTCGAGCAGGATCACCCGACGGCCGGCGTCGGCCAGCTCGGCGGTGGCCACGAGACCTGCGAGGCCGCCGCCCACGACGATCACATCGGTGTCCGTACCGCCCGTGCCGCTCATGCCGCCCACCTGCCGCCTCGGTCCGCGCCGGTACCCGCCGATCAGCGCCGAGGATGCCAGGACGTCCACCCGCACCAGAAGACGATCCGGACATCGAGGCCGTCATCCGGTACCCGGCGCGGGTGGACCGCCGCGCGTCAGCCCGCTCCCGCGAGCAGCTCCCGCACGCGCCCGGGGCCGTCGGCGGCCAGCGCCCGCGTGGCCAGCTCGGCCGCCGCAGCGTCGTCCACGGCCCGCACCGCCTGCTTGACACCCGGCACCGCGGCGGGCCCGACGCTGAGCTCCCGGACCCCGAGGCCGATCAGCACCCCCGCGGCCTGCTCGTCGGCGGCGAGCTCGCCGCACACCGCGACGAGCGCGCGACCGTCGGCACCCCGGCAGACGAAGTCGATCAGCCGCAGCACGGCCGGGTCGAGCGCGTCGCCGATGCCGGCCACGGCGTGGTTGCCCCGTTCGGCGGCCAGCGCGTACTGCGTCAGGTCGTTCGTACCGATGCTGAAGAAGTCGACGTGCGGGGCGAAGGACGCGGCGCGCAGGGCCGCCGCCGGAACCTCCACCATCATCCCGACCTGTAGGTCGCACGGCGTCCCCCGCCCGACGGCCGCGATCGCGTCGTCGAGCAGGCGCCGGGCGTCGAGCAGTTCGTCGAGCGTGCTCACCATCGGGAACATCAGGCTGACGGGCACATCGTGCGCGACCCGGACGACGGCCAGCAACTGGTCGGCGAGCAACTCGGGCCGGGCCAGTGAGAGCCGCAGCCCGCGCACCCCGAGGAACGGGTTCGCCTCGGCCGGCCCGGGCAGGTACGGCAGCGGCTTGTCACCGCCGACGTCCAGCGTGCGCAACGTGATCCGCTTGCCGCCGAACGCCTCCGCGATCTCCCGGTAGACGCGCTCCTGCTCGTCGACGTCGGGGGCCTGGGTGCGCCCCAGGAAGAGGAACTCGGTCCGCACGAGGCCGGCCAGGTCGGCTCCGGCCGCGGCGGCGGCCCGGGCCTCGTCGGGCGACCCGACGTTCGCGCCCACCAGGACGCTCACGCCGTCGGCGGTCACTGCCGGCGACGCCGACGCGGCGAGCGCGTGGCGGCGCCGGTCGGCCAGCGCGGCGGCCCGGGCGCGGAACCGGTCCACGACGTCGGGGGCTGGGTCGACGACGAGCTCGCCGGTCGCCCCGTCCACGGCCAGGAGCGTGCCGGCCTCGACACCGAGCACGGCCGGGCCGGCACCGCAGATCACCGGGATGCCGCGGGACCGGCCCAGGATCGCGCTGTGTGCGGTCGGGCTGCCGAACGCGAGCACGACCGCGACCACCCGGTCGGTGTCGAGCGATGCCATCTCCGCAGGGGCCAGGTCGGCGGCGACCACGACGCCGCTCAGGTCCGGTCCGGTCCCGGGCTCCCCGCGCAGTGCGCGCAGTACCTGGTTGCCGACGTCGTGCACGTCCGCCGCGCGCGCCCGCAGGTACGGGTCGGCGAGCGCCTCGAGCTCGCCGGCCACCCGCGCCGCGGCGGCGCACCACGCGGACTCGGCCGCCCGGCCCGCGCGGATCCGCGCCCGGGCGTCGTCGACCAGGTCGGGATCGGTGAGGAGAACGAGGTGGGCGTCGAAGATCGCCGCGGCGTCGGTGTCGGCTCCGGGCGCAGCGTGACCGACCAGTTCGTCGCGCACCCGCTGGATCTCGCGCCCGGCCGCGGCCAGGGCCTCGTCGAGGCGGGCGAGGTCGGTCTCCGGGGAGTCAGTGGTGGCGTCGGGCACGTCGAGGGCGGCCACCGAGGCCCCCGTCGCATGCGGCAGGGTCGCGGGACCCACCCCGATGCCGGGGGCGGCACCGATGGGCCCGCCCCGGTGGTCCGGACGTTGCGGCGGTGCGGGCGCCGGCTCCGTCGCGGACTCGCCGAAAGCGTCGGCGGCGAGCGCGATCAGCTGGTCGAGACACGCCCGGGCCTGCGGCCCGTCGGCGCGCACCTCGACCTCGTGACCCCGCAGGGCGGCGAGGGTGGCGACCTTGGACAGGCTCGTCGCAGGCACCCATCCCGAGCCCGCGGTGGCGTTGCGCAGGTGCACCTGCGCGTCGAGAGCGGACACCTCGCGCACCAGGCGCGCCGCGGGCCGCGCGTGCAGCCCGTGGGGGTTGGTGACGGTGAAGGAGCCTTCGATGCCGCAGGGGCCGCTGCCGGGAGCCGGCTCCGCCGGAGCCGGTACCGGTGCGGTTCCGACGTGGGCCTGCTTGGCCTGCAGCGCCGCCTCGGCCTCGGCCGCGACATCAGCGGGGGAGGAGCCCGCCGCGGCGGCGACGGCCGCCACGACCAGCCCCTCGACCAGCGGAGCCGCGGACAGCAGGGTGCGCGTCCGCACGTCGTCGTCGAGCATGTCCAGCGCCAGTTCGGCCGAGAGCACGGCGCTGCCCAGGTCCATGAGCACGACGACCCCGTCGCCCCGGTCGGCCTCGGTCACGGCATCGAGGATCGCGACGGCGTCGGTGCCGAACGTGGTGTCGTCCAGACCGGCCGCCACCACCATGCGGACGTCCCGGTCGTGGACCATCTCCCCGGCCAGGGCCACGGCGGCGTCCGCCAGCGCTCGGCTGTGGGACACCACGACGATCCCCGTCACGGCTCAGGCCTGCCCGTCGGCGGCCGTGCCGAGCGTAGCCGCTGCCGCTTCCACGAGCAGTGTCGCCGAGGCCGAGCCCGGGTCCTGGTGGCCGATGCTGCGCTCGCCGAGGTAGCTGGCCCGGCCCTTGCGGGCGACCCGGTCCGCGGTGGCGTCGCGACCTGCCGCCGCGGCGGTCGTGGCCGCGGCGAGGGCGACGTCCAGCGCGGCGCCGGCCGCCAGTTCGCCCTCCAGCGCGTCGACCGCCGGGGCCAGGGCGTCGACCATCGTCTTGTCGCCCACCTCGGCGCGTCCGCGGACCATCACCCCGTCCAGCCCGGCGTGCAGGGCCTTCGCGAACCCGGCGGCGTCGAGCGGACCGGCGTCACCGGCGGCGGCGGCCATGCGCAGGAACAGCGTGCCGTACAGCGGACCGGCGGCGCCGCCGACGGTGCTCACCAGGGTGCGCCCCACGAGCTTGAGCAGCTGCCCCGGTTCTGCGCCGGGGTCGGAGTCGATCGCCGCGGCCGCCGCAGCCATCCCGCGGTCCATGTTGGACCCGTGGTCCGCGTCGCCGATCTCGGAGTCGAGCGCGGTGAGGTGGTCGCTGTTCTCGGCGACCCGGCGGGCGAACTCGTGCAGCCAGGCGCGCAATGCGGGCGAGTCGATCGTGTCGGTCATGTCACATTCCCCAACGCAGAGCGGACGTGTGGACGGGTGCGTCCCACAGTGAGATCAGTTCGTCGTCGAGTTCGAGGACCGTGAGTGCGGCCCCCGACTGCTCCAGCGACGTGATGAAGTTGCCGACGAGGCGGCGGACCGGCTCGACGCCGGCTTCGCGCAGGCACCGGTCCAGCTCGCCGTAGAGCAGGTGCAGTTCCGAGGACGGGGTGCCGCCCATGCCGCTCAGCATGGCCAGCACTGGTGCGCCGGGTGCGGGCGCCAGGTCGGTCAGCACCTCGTCGACCATCAGCGCTGCGAGTTCCCGGGCGCTGCGCAGGGGCACGCGCTGCCGCCCGGGCTCGCCGCTGATGCCGATGCCGAGCTCGATCTCGCCGTCGGGCAGCGTGAAGATCGGCCGGCCGGCCACGGGCGGGGTGCACGACGACAGCCCCACGCCGAACGAGCGGACCCGCGCGACGACGCGGCGCGCCACCGCCGCGACGGCGTCCAGCGCCTGCCCGCGCTCGGCCGCGGCCCCGGCGATCTTCTCGACGAGCACGGTGCCACCCAGCCCACGCCGGCCGGCGGTGCCCGGCCGGTCGAGAACGGCCACGTCGTCGTTGACCACGACGGCCTCGACCGCGACCCCGTCGTCGGCCGCCAGTTCGGCGGCCATCTCGAAGTTCATGACCTCACCGGTGAAGTTCTTGACGATGTGCAGCACCCCGGCGCCGGTGTCGGCGGCATGGGTGGCGGCGAGGATCTGGTCGGGCACGGGGGAGGAGAAGACCTGGCCCGGGGCGGCCGCGTCGAGCATCCCGGGGCCGACGAACCCGGTGTGCAGCGGCTCGCATCCCGAACCGCCACCGGAGACCACGCCCACCTTGCCCGGGACCGGCCCGTCGGCCCGGACGACGATGCCGTTCGCCGCGTCGTAGCGCAGCACCCCGGGGTGGGCGGCCGCGAGGCCGACGAGCGAGTCCCGGACGGCGTCGCCGGGGTCGTTGAGGAACTTGCGCATCGGGGTGGCCGTGGGCAACACGACGCCTCCTGTCGGTACGAAGGTGCGCGCCCTGGCGCAACGGTGCGGTGAGCAGGTACTCAGGTGATCTGACCACTTCGCCGCCGTCCTCGTCAATGGCCGGTGGTCGCGGATGTCCGCTCTGCGCACCGGCTACGCCGTTCGCACCATTGACGGTCTCCGGCGAACCCGTTTATGTTCCGCGTCACTCATTGGTCAGACCACCTGGTCACCAGGTGGCCTCAAAGGCGAGGCGGGCGGCATGCCTGATCAGGACACGCAGGACCCGGAGCCGCAGGAGCTGCTCCGGGTCGAGGGCGTTGTCAAGCACTACCCAGGGGTGGTCGCCCTGGGCGGGGTCTCACTGGACGTGCGAGCGGGCGAGATCCACGCCCTGCTGGGCGAAAACGGCGCCGGCAAGTCGACGCTCATCGGCGTCCTGTCGGGCATCACCCAGCCGACCTCGGGACAGGTCTTCGTCGACGGCGCGCCGGTCCAGCTGCGGCGACCGCGCGATGCGCAGGACCTCGGCATCACGACGATCCACCAGGAACTGTCGCTGGCACCCGACCTCACGGTCCTGCAGAACATCTTCCTCGGCCGCGAGCTGCGCCGCGGGCCCTTCGGCCGCGGCCTGCTCGACGAGCGCGCCATGAGCAACCGCGTGCAGGACGTCATCGCCGACTTCGGCCTGACCGAGCGCGACCTGCGCCGTCCCGTCGGCGAGTTCGGGGCGCTGACCCAGCACGTCGTCGAGATCGTCAAGGCGCTGGCCTTCGACGCCCGCCTGGTCATCCTCGACGAGCCGACCTCCGGACTCGCCGAGGAGGAGCGCGTCGCGCTGTTCGACCACATGCGCCGGCTGCGCGAGCGCGGCATCTCGATCGTCTGGGTCACCCACCGCCTCGACGAGCTCTACGGGCTGGCCGACCGGATCACCGTGCTCCGCGACGGGCGCACCGTGGCGAGGACCGACACCGACGAGTCGACCCCGGAGGACCTGGTCCGGCTGATGGTCGGGCGGAAGGCCACCTCGCTCGGCGCGGTCGCCGAGGACCGGACGGCCGCCGAGCGCCCGGCGGGACCGGCCGGGTCGCCGGTCGAGGTGCTGCGCCTGGAGAATGTCTCCCGGCGGCCGGTCCTGCACGACGTGAGCCTCACCATCTCCAGCGGGGAGATCCTGGGCATCGCCGGCGTGGCCGGCGCGGGCCGTACCGAGCTGGCGCGGGTGATCCTGGGGGCCGACCGGATCGACGGCGGCCAGATCTCCGTCGACGGGAAGCCGGTCCGGATCCGCCACCCCCGGGACGCCTACCGGCTCGGCATCGCGATGGTGCCGGAGGAGCGCAAGACCCTGGGCATCCTGGCGGACTTCCCGCTCGACAAGAACACGACCGTCTCGCGCCTGGGCAAGGTGGCCCGGCTGGGGATGATGCTCGACCGTCGCCGGGAGCGGGCCGTGACCCGCGACTACATCGATGAGCTCGGGGTCCGGACCAGCAGCGCCTCCGAGCGGATCCGCAACCTCAGTGGCGGCAACCAGCAGAAGATCGTCATCGCCCGCTGCCTGTTCACCGGACCACGATTGATCATCTTCGACGAACCCACACAAGGCATCGACGTGGCGGCCAAGGCCGAGGTCTACCGGCTCATCCACCGCTTCGTCGCCGGTGGCGGCGCCGCGCTGGTGATCTCCTCGGAGATCCCCGAACTGCTGCACGTCAGCGACCGCATCCTCGTGATGCGGGAGGGCGCCATCGCGGGCGAGGTCCGGCCGGACCTGCGCGGTGACGACCTCGAGGCCGACGAGCGTGCCTCTGCCGAGATCATGTCGCTGGCCGCCCGGAGCGTGGCGTGATGAGCGTGTCCCCCCTGTCCCGTCGCCTGTCCCGCGTCTTCGCCGTCGAGGGCGTCGCGGTCGCCGTGATCTTCGTCGGTATGATCGTCTTCTTCTCGCTCGCGAGCCCGTTCTTCCTCACCGGCGGCAACATCAGCAACCTGCTGATCGAGTCGGTGATCATCGCGCTGCTCGCCGCCGGCATGACGTTCGTGCTGGTGGTCGGGGGCATCGACCTGTCGGTGGGCTCGGTGACCGGTCTGAGCGCCGCCACCACGATGTGGGCGCTCATGTCGGGGGCGCCGCTGCCGGTCGGCCTCCTCATCGGGATCGGCACCGGCGTGCTGGCCGGTGTGGTCAACGGTGCGGTCATCGCCCTGCTCGGCGTGAACGACTTCATCGTCACGCTGGCGATGCTCAGTGTGGGCGCCGGCCTGCTGCAGGTCGTGACGTCGAACGTGCAGCTCACCGGCGTGGAGTCCGAGGCGTTTCTGTGGCTGGCCGGCGGTGACGTCCTCGGCGTCCCCGCCCCGGTGCTGATCGCCGTCGTCGTCGTGGCCGTTCTCGAGTTCGTGCTCATCGCCACCCCGTTCGGGCGGTCGGCCTACGCCGCCGGCATCGGACCGCGCGCGGCCGAGTTGGCCGGGGTGCCGGTCCGGCGGGTGCGGTTCGGCGTCTACGTGCTCTCCGGCGCGTGCGCCGGCGGCGCGGGCGTGCTGCTTGCGTCGAAGCTGAACTCCGTGCAGTCGGGCCTCGCCAGCGGCTACGAGCTCACCGCGATCGCCGCTGCCGTCCTGGGCGGGATCAGTCTGGCCGGCGGACGCGGCAGCGTGTGGCGCGCGGTGCTGGGCGCGCTGTTCCTCGGCACCCTGAGTCAGGGTCTGCAGATGCTGGGTGTCGATCCGCTGTGGTTCACCATCGTCACCGGCCTCTCGATCGTCGCCGCCGTCGCGCTGGACCGGGTCGTCGGCCGCATCGCGCTGTCGCGGTTGCTCGGCGCGGACCCGTCGACCCCGGCCGGGCCGTCCGACGGTCCCGCCGACCCGGGGGGACCCACCGCCGACGCGGCCCTCGAGAACGACGACCCCCGACTGGACCAGCCGCTCGCCGGCTCCGCCCGAGAGGCCCGCACGTCATGACCTTGCTGACGACATCCCCGGCGGCCTCGCCGGAGACCTCGCCGACACCTCCCGCTGCGCGCCGCGGGCCCGCCGACCTGCTGCGCGAGGTCGTCCGGCGGCCGAGCGCCGGTGTGGTCGGGCTGCTCGTGCTCATCTGCGCGGTGATGGCGTTCCTCGCGCCGTCCTTCCTGACCTACGGCAACTGGTACAACCTCGCCCAGCAGATGGTGTTCGTGGCGCTGCTGGCGATCGGCATGACGATCGTGCTCATCACCGGCGGGATCGACCTGTCGGTTGGTTCGGTGCTGGGCCTCTCCGCCGGTGTGATGGCCTACCTGGTCAACCAGGGCATGATGTTCGGCCTCTGCCTGCTGCTCGCCGTCGGCACCGGGGCGGGCCTGGGCCTGATCAACGGACTGGTGATCACCAAGCTCGGCATCCCCGACTTCGTCGCGACGCTCGCGATGCTCGGTGTCGCAAGCGGCCTGCTGTTCCTGTGGACCGGGGGCGTGCCGTTCACCGGCTTCATGATCCCCGTCTACGACACCCTCGGTGGCGTCACGCCGCTGGCCGGGGATCTGACCGCCCCGATCCTGGCGATGGTGGCGATCGCGGTGATCGCCGCGTTCATGATGCGCCGCACGAGCTTCGGGCGGCACGCCTACGGCGTCGGCAGCAACCGGGAGGCGGCGCGGCTGTCCGGTGTGGACGTGGCCCGGGTCCGCATCGCCGCCTACGTCATCAGCGGCACGCTCGCCGCCTGCGCGGGCGTGCTGCTGGCCGGGCGCACCACGGCCGTCGCGCCGACCATCGGCGTCGGCTACGAGATCCAGGCGATCGCCGCGGCGGTCATCGGCGGTGCCGCGCTGGCCGGGGGCCGGGGCCGGATCCTCGGCGCCGTGCTCGGCGCGCTGACGCTCACCGTCGCGAGCAACGTCATCAACCTCGCCGCCGTCAGCCCGACCTGGCAGTCGGTCGTGGTCGGCGTGATCCTGCTGGTCGCCGTCGGGCTCGACCGGGCGAGCACGCACCTCTCCCGCCGGCTCGGTGGCCCCGCCCCGTCGCCGTGAGGGCAGCCGTGACCGCCGCCCGCACTCTTCTCCGCTTCACGTCCTGGAGGACGCCGTGAACGACCCTTCTCTCCCGCCCGCCGCCGCCTCACGGCGGTCCTTCCTGCGCCGGGCCACCCTCGTCGGCGGGGCCGTCGGTTCCGGTGCCCTGCTCTCGGCCTGCAGTTCCAAGCAGGTCTCGACCGCGTCCGCCGCCGGTGGGGGCGGTGGCACCGGCCTGGGGGGCGACGCGGCCTACCAGGAGGCCGTCCGCAAGCTCGTGAACGGGCGCACCGTTCAGATCGGGTGGACGCCCCCGGTCCTGTCGGAGTGGTACAGCCAGATGGAAGCGGCGGCATTCCGCCGGATGGGCGAGTACGAGGACGCCTACGGCGTTCGCTGGAAGTGGGAGCGGGCCTCTCCGACGGGGAACTTCAACGCCGTCGAGCAGCAGGTGCAGACCGTGCAGAGCTGGGTGCAGCGCAAGTTCGACGTGGTGCTGGTCTGCACCGGGGCCAACTTCGCCACCATGCAGGGCGTCTACAGCAAGGCGTTGGCGGCGGGGGTGAAGATCTACCAGTTCAACCAGCCGGTGGAGCTCTACCCGGTGGAGCAACTGCAGGCGATCTCGAGCATCGGCTACGACAACCGCTGGCAGTCGGGCTACCTGTGCGGCAAGTACATCGCCGAGAAGCTCGGTGGCAAGGGCAAGATCCTCGAGATCACCGGGCCGCCCGGGTCGGACTGGTCCGCCGCGCGCCAGATCGGCTTCAAGAAGGCCCTCAGCGAGCACCCCGGCCTGACTGTGGCCGGCTCTGCGAACGGCGGCTACCTGCGGCAGCAGGGTCTGAGCGCCACCCAGGACCTGCTCACCCGGGACCCGGACATCCAGGCGATCTGGGGTGAGAACGAGGACATGGCCCTCGGCGCCTCGCAGGCTCTCGACGCCCGCGGCATCAAGCAGTGGGACGGCAAGGCCGGCGTCGTGGTGGTCGGTGCCGACGGGCTGGTCTCGGGGATGCAGTCGATCCGCAACGGAAAGCTGACCGCGAGCATCGACGTCGGCAGCGTCGACCAGGCCATCACGTTCATCGACACCGTGTTCCACAACGCGGTCCTCGGCGAGACCGTCGGCAAGATCATCAATGTGCCGACCCGGGTGGTCGACAAGAGCAACGTGGACTACGCCGAGGCCTACATGCAGTGGGCGCTCGGGAACACCCGCAAGTACTGAGGGACGGCGTCGGTGACGAGGACAGCGCCCGGTCGGCCGCCGACCTGCGCGTCCTCGTCACCGTCGGGCCCGCGTGCTCTACTCGACCGCAGATGATCTGCGGGAGGGGAGTGGTCGTGGCCTACGTGCACGGGCATGCGCGCGAGACCGGGTGGGTCGTCGCGCACTTCCGGCGGCCGAGTGCGCCCGACGACGGGCAGCTCGGCCTGGCCCTGCCCGACCCCGGTGCCCCGGCCCTGGCCCTGGCCGGTGCGGACCGCGACCGGGACGGCCCCGCCGGTCGCGGGGTCCGCGAGCCCACACCCGCCGAGGTCGAGGAGACGGGGTGAACGTGGGCTCGCGGTCGTCCGGACCGCCGTGACCGCAGGTTCGACGGGCGGCTGTCTCGCCGTTGGCTGAGCGAGCCGGGCGCATCCCGGGATCAGCGGGCTCGTCGCGTTCCGGACGTCCGGAGGCGAGAACGAGCCCGCTGACCGCGGGTGGCTACCGAGCGGGGTCGATCGCGACCGGCTCCCGGTGGGCCTCGTGGTGGTTGGCGTTGCGTGGGGTGGCGAGGACGGCCTTGGTCTTCTCGTCCAGCGCCGAGTCCGACAGCGCGCCGTTACCCGCGAGCACCGTCTCGAGCGCGGTGAGCCAGTGCTCGTAGTAGCTCCAGGGCTCCTGCCCGCCCTCGGACTCCCACCTCTTGATGGAGTCGATCAGCGACAGCTGGAACTCCGACCACTCGTACTGGCCGCTGTGGTACGCCGCGACGGCCATCGCGAACGCCCTCAGCTCCCACGGCTGCTCGAACGACCGCTCGCCGGAGCCGCCGCCCGGCAGGTCGCAGACCAGCTGCTCGACCCGGCGCCGGGCGTCGCCCAGCTCCGTCGCGTCCTGCCGCATCAGGGTGCCTTCACCACGCCGGTGCCGATCATCGAGTCACGGGTGACCAGCTCGGCGAGGGCCTTCTCGTCGAGGCCCTCGGTGCCGGCCGGGCGCTGCGGCAGCACCCAGTACCGCATTTCCGACGACGAATCCCAGACCCGGATCTCGACCGAGTCGGGGATGTCGAGACCGAAGTCCTCGCGCAGCACCGTGCGCGGCTCGCGCACGATCCGCGACCGGTAGGCCGGCTCCTTGTACCAGTTCGGCGGCAGCCCGAGCACCGGCCACGGGTAGCACGAGCACAGCGTGCAGGTGATCACGTTGTGCACGGTGTCGGTGTTCTCGACGACGACCATGTCCTCGCCCTGCAGGCCACCGATGCCCAGCTCCGCGCACGCCTTGGTGCCGTCGGCGAGCAGCCGCGCCTTGAACTCCGGGTCGGTCCAGGCCTTGGCCACGACGCCGGCGCCGAGCTGCGGGCCGACCTCGTTCTCGTAGATCTCGGCGAGGCGGTCGACCGCCTCCGTCGTCATGATGCCCTTCTCGATCATGAGCGCTTCGAGCGCCTTGACCCGGGCGGCGATCTCCTCCTGGCTGCGGACGGTCGCGCTCATGCGGCGGCTCCTTCGGTCTTCGCAGGGGTGATGTAGGGCTCCCAGACGTCGAAGTAGACGACGCCGTTGGGCTCGGCGGCCTCGGCGCCCCAGAGCTCGGCGTTGGTGAACTTCACGGTGTAGACGTGCTGCGGGTCGTCCGCGCCGCCGTTGCCCGCGCTGTCGGGGTAGATGAACGTGCCGTGCGCGTGGGTGATGACGCCGGTCTTGCCGCGGATGTAGCGGGCCTTGCGGGTGTGGCCGTGCGGGCTGTCCTGGGTCACCGTCACGGTGTCACCGACCTCGAACTTCGCGGGCGCGTCGGACTCCCGGCGGGCCGGCGCGCCGTGCTTCACCGCGGCGTCGACGAACGCCAGCAGGTCGGCGTCCTTCGTCTCCGGCAGCGGCTCGTCCGGGTGCTCCAGGTAGTACTGAGTCTTCGCCTCGAGCTCGGCCTCGTCGATCACGCCCGCCTTCGTGGCGTAGTGCTCCGCCGCGTGCAGCCAGTGCTCGTAGTACGGCGAGACGAGGTAGACCGCCGGGTGCATCTGCTCGATGCCGTACCGGAACATGTCGACGTTGAACAGCCCGGCCCGGAAGAGGGTGGGGAAGAACGCGAACCCCGCCTTCTCCCACTCGGCCCGGAAGACCGGCTCGTTCTCCGGGACGACGACGGGACCGAGGCCGTCGGTACCGCCCAGGTCGTGGACGCCGTTCACGAGGAGCTCCCCCCATTTGCCGACTGCGGCGCCGGGAAGCCCCCGACCGCCTGCTCGAAGGTGTTCGCCACCCGCAGCACGGTGGCGTCGTCGAAGTGCTTTCCGATGATCATCATTCCGGTGGGCAGTCCGTTCACCAGGCCTGCCGGGACCGAGCACCCGGGGTGCCCGGTGACGTCGAAGGTCGCGGTGTTGGCCAGCATCTCCAGTGCCCGGCCGATGACCTCCTCGCGCGGCGCGTCGGCCGGCGGGATGACCGACGCCTGGATCGGCGTGGTCGGCATGACCAGGACGTCGTAGCGTGACAGCGCCTCGTCGTAGGCCTTGCGCAGCTCGAGCGCGAGGTTGCGGGCCATCGCGTAGTGCTTGCCCTGGTAGGTGTTCAGCGCGTACTTGCCGGCCAGCAGGACCAGCTGGACGGTCTGGGAGAACTGCGTCGCATCGGCGCGCCACTGGTTGCCGTAGTGCTCGATGAGCTCCGGGTCGTAGAGGCCCTGCCAGTTCAGCCCGTAGCCGTTGGCGTCGACCATCTGCGCGGTGGCGCCCTCGGTGGCGATGACGTCCCAGATCTTGGCGCCGTGCAGGTGCCACGGGATCGACACGTCCTCGACGGTGAGCCCGGCGCCGCGCAGCGTCTCGGTCGCGGCGCGTACCGCGTCGTCCACGCCGGGGTCCGAGTTCGGGTGCCCGAAGCCCTCGGTGACCACCCCGACCCGCAGGCCCTCGGCCGAGCGGGAGAGCGCGCCGACGTAGTCGTCGACCGTCACGTCGGCGGGCTGGCGCGGGTCGAGCCCGTCGCGGCCGGCGATCACGCTGAGCACGAGCGCGGCGTCGGCGACCGTGCGGGTCATCGGTCCGACATGGTCGATGGTCTGCTCGATCGGGAACGCGCCGGTGTAGGGCACCAGGCCGTGGGTCGGTTTGTGCCCGACGATGCCGCTGTAGGAGGCCGGCATCCGGATCGAGCCGCCCTGGTCGCCGCCGGTCGCGACGTCCACCACGCCGGACGCGACCAGCGCCGCGCTGCCCGAGGACGAACCGCCCGTCGAGCGGGTCTCGTCCCACGGGTTGCGCACCGGGCCGGTGCGGGAGGTGTGCGAGCCGCCGGAGAAGCAGAGGTCCTCGCAGACCGCCTTGCCCGCGATCGTGGCGCCGGCCGCGAGCAGCCGGGTGATGATCGTGGCGTCGCGGGTCGGCGTGAACCCCTCGACGGTCTTCGAGCCGTTCATCATCGGCACGCCGGCGACCATCGTGTTGTCCTTGACCGCCACCGTGCGGCCGGCGAGCGGACCCTCCCCGCCCTCGGTGACCGAGCAGGTGACGTACCAGGCGTTGTACGGGTTGTCGGCCTCGGACGGGCGGGTCCACTCCCGCTCGGGGGCCTTCGGCGCGGTCTGGGCGTAGAGCTCCTCGACGGCGTCCCAGGAGTTGAGCAGGCCGTGCACCATCGGGCTGAACGACTTGATGTCGTCCTCGCTCAGCCCCAGGCCGTAGCCCTCGGCGACCTTCGCGATGGCGGCCGGGTCGGGGGGTTGTACGGGCATTAGCGGGTCTCCTCGGGTCGTGACTTCCCGCGGGACCCTATTGATGACGTAGATAACACGTCAATGGGTGCTGGCGCGTTGACAAGATCTTAACCGGGGCGGCTCACGACCAGTCCGTCCGAAGTGGCCTCGGCCAGGAAGATCCGCTGCTCGACGGTCTCCGGGCCCGCCACGGTGACCGTGCCGCGGGGGAAGTCGTAGCGACCGCCGCGCATCTCGCGCGCCACCGCCCGTGGGTCGTCCTCCCTGGCCCGGCGGACCGCCGCCACGTAGAGGTGCAGCGCCTCGTAGGCCGACTCCGAGATGCTCGACACCGGCGGGGCGAACGGCCCGTAGGCCCGCCGGTAGCGGTCCAGGAACGCCGCGTTGACCTCGCCGGGCAACTGCTCGAAGTAGCCCGACACCCCCCACATGCCCGTCGACGCGGTGTCGCCGATGTGTTCCCGGGTGGGCTCGTCCAGGGCCAGCGCGAGCGTCCGGCAGCGCTCGCGGACACCCATGGCGTGACACTGGCGCTCGAACGCGACGAGGTCCGCGCCCACGAACGACGACAGCACCACGTCGGCCCGGGAGGCCAGGATGGACTCGATCAGCGGGGTGAAGTCGCGGCTGCCCAGGGTCGCGAACCGCTCGCCGGCGATCGTGCCGCCATGCTCGGCCACCACCCGGCGCGCGGCGTTGTGCACCACCTTCGGCCAGCAATAGTCGTTACCCGCCAGGAACCACCGGCGCCCGCCCGCGGCGCGCAGCATCGGCCCGACCGCCGCGCGCAGCTGATTCTCCGGGCGCTCGCCCAGCTGCACGCGCAGCTCGCCGCCGAGGCCGCCCTCGTTCATCAGCGTGTGCATCAGCAGCACGCCGGCCCCGCCGAGCTCCTCCGAGACCCGGGCGAACGTGGCCGAGGTCGTGGTGGCCATGATCGCGCGACAACCGGCCCGGACCAGCCGCCAGGCCTCGGCCGCGCCGACCTCGGGCTCGGTCGCGTCGTCGCCGACGACCAGTCGGAGCGGGCGGCCGCGGATGCCGCCGTCGGCGTTGATCTCCTCGACGGCCATCGAGGCCAGGTTCTCGGTCGCGACGGCGAACACGCTGCCCGGGCCCGACTTGCTGATCAGCAGACCGACGGCATGGTGCCCGCGATCGGGACCGTCGCTCACCCGGAAGCCGCGGCGGCGCATCAGCCAGGCGAGCCCGGCGTCGTCGAGATCGGCGATCAGGCGGACCCGCGTCCGCGTGGGCTCTCCCGGGGGCCCGGGGTCCTCGTCGAACCGCAGCCGCAGCCGCCCGCGCCAGGGCAGGTCGTGGACGATCTCGATCCGGGACGGCGCTCGCACCGCGGAGATCCGCCCGAGGATCTGCACCGGCGCGGCATCGGGCCCACCCAGCGGGGCGTGCAGCGTGACGACCGCGCCGACGGCGATCCGGTCGCACGCCGCGTCGAACACCCAGCCGGCCCCCGCCCCGGCCCCGAACAGCGCGAAGACCGCCGCGGGCGGTGCGTTGACCCGCTGCTCGGCCGAGAGGGCGAGGTAGACCATCACATGGCTCGGCGGTCCGGTGTGTCGACGTCGGTGGTGGTGGCGGTGGGCGTGGCGTCGCCGCGGGCCTCGGCGGCGACCTTGGCCGCGTCCAGCGAGCCCTGGAACAGCTCCTGGAGCAACCGGATGACGTCCTGCGCGGGGCCGGTCGGGTCGACGGAGTAGAAGCGGAACCGGCCGAACCGGCGCTCGGAGACCAGCCCGGCGATGCGGAGCACGCGCAGGTGGCTGGAGACGGCGGTGCGTCCGACCCGGCTGATCCGCTCGGACAGCTCGCCCGCGCTGCACTCCTCCTTCTCGGCGAGCACCGCGAGGATCTCCCGCCGAACTGGATCTGCCAAGGCGTCGAAGGCCAGGTCAGAGACCACGATCGTACGTCCCTCCCCGCCTCGCGACGAGTCACGTTCGGTTGACACGTTCGAGCCGAGGGTAGACCAAGCCGACTCCGTCACGGGCCGTCGCCGGTCCCGAATCGGACGTTCGTCACGTCCGTGTGTTGTCAGGCTCCGGCCGGGCGCCGGCCGCCCGCGCCGCGCCCGACCCCCCGGCCGAGATGGCACACGGCCAGCAAGCGGAGGGTGGCCCAGTCGGCGTGTGGCCACTGATCGGCCCGCGGGGTGGGGACGGCTCCACCGCCACGGCGTTGCTGCTCGACGAGGGCGCGCGCGTAGGCGGCGAGGCGCACGGTGGCACTGGCGGAGCCGGTGAGCGTGGTGGTGCCGCCCCGACCGCCACCGCGCTCCTGGAGTATGTCGCGCACCGCGGCGGCATGCTGGTCGATCGCGGCGGACAGGCCCGGCAGCCGCTCGGCCGCGGACAGCCCGTCCTGGCCGAACTGATCGATCAGGCGGCGCAACAGACGACGGGCGGACCACTCGGCCAGGGCGTCGCGCAGCACGAACACGCGACGGATCGTAAACGCCGCGATCACCGGTTCGAGTGGTCCTCTCGGGTGATCACGGCGGCACACGACCCCTCGGGCGCGGGCGGAAATCGGGATGCGGCTCGCGAGGGTGCCGACTACCGTCCGCCGCGTGATCCAGCAGCAGATCTACGGCTGACCGGCCGCCGCGCGCCGTCCGGCGGGTCTCTTCGGGCTCGATCGGCGGCGCGTCGCGCTGCCCCTCATCGCCCGTCCCTGCCTGGAGTCCTCGTATGTCGCACATCGCCATGTTCAACATCGGCGCGCACGGCCACGTCAATCCGAACCTGCCGGTGATCGCCGAACTGGTGGCCCGCGGCCACCGGGTCAGCTATGCGGTCCCGGAATCCTTCGCCCCCGTCGTCGCCTCGAGCGGGGCCACGCCGGTCGTCTACGACTCGGTGCTTCCCGACGAGGCCGCGGGCGAGCGCTGGCCCGACGGTGGTGTCGAAGCCATGTCGATCTTCCTCGACGAGGCGGAGCAGGCACTGCCGCAACTGCGTGCCGCGTTCGCCGGCGACCGTCCCGACGTCGTCCTCCACGACATCGCCGCGTATGCGGCGCGCGTTCTCGCGCACCAGTGGAGCGTGCCGATCGTGCAGCTCTCCCCGGCCATGGTGGCGTGGGACGGCTACGCCGACGACATGGCCGAGGTGCTCGCGCCGATCCGGGACGACCCGGCCTGGCCGGCGTACCAGACGCGGTTCGCCGCCTGGCTCGCCGAGCACGGGATCGCCCTCTCGGTGGACGAGTTCACCGGCCGGCCTCCGCGATGCATCGTGCTCATCCCGCGGGCGTTGCAGCCGCACGCCGACCGGGTGGACGCAGCGGTGTACACGTTCGTCGGGCCGTCGCTGGACGCCCGCCCGCACCAGGGCGACTGGCCGGCACCGGACCGTCCGCTGTTGCTGATCTCGCTCGGATCGGCCTACACCGACCACCCGGCGTTCTACCGGGACTGCCTCACCGCCTTCGGCGGGCTCGACTGGCAGGTCGTGATCTCGATCGGCCGCCACGTCGATCCCACCGAGCTGGGGGAGCTGCCGCCGAACGTCGAGCTGCACCGCTGGGTCCCCCAGCTCGCGGTGCTGGGCCGGGCGTCGGCGTTCATCACTCACGCGGGGATGGGCGGCTGCTCCGAGGGGCTCTACCAGGGGGTGCCGATGGTGGCGGTCCCGCAGGCCGTCGACCAGTTCACCAACGCCGCGATGCTGGAGGAGCTCGGCGTCGGGGTCCACGTGCCGATGGATCAGGCCACACCGCAGGCGTTGCGCACGGCGGTGCTGGATCTCGTCGGGTCGCCCGTGGTGGCGGCCCGGGCGGCCGCCCTGCGCGCCGAGCTGCGTGCGGCGGGCGGCGCGGCCCGAGCGGCCGACATCATCGAGGCGCAGCTCCGCCGCTGACGTCCGCCGGGTGTTCGACAAGGTCGAAGCGGGTGCCCTGGTCGTCGGTGCACGCGGTGGCGCGGTGGTCCTCGAACCGCGGTTCCGCCGCGGTCCCGCCGGCCGCGCGCACGGCGTCGACCGCGGTGGCGACGTCGGCGACGCCGAACGCCGGGACCCCGGCGGCCTCCCGGCCGGCGGTGACGTGCAGCGCCGGGCGGGGGACACCGTCGCCGATTCGCACCTCCCACCCGCCGGCCTCGCGGCCGGGGACGAACCGCCAGCCCAGGACCGTCCCGTAGAACGCCCGGGCCAGGGTGGTGTCGGGGACCTCCAGCCTCGCGGAGGCGAGCTCGCCGGGCTGCGTGGGGGCCGGCCGCGGACCCGACCCGGGCGGGGCAGCGAACACCGCGAACGGCAGGCCCTGGTCGTCGACGCAGTCGGCGATCCGGCCGTAGGGCTCCTCGGCCGGGTCGCCGGCGGTGCCGCCGGCGGCGCGCACGAGCGCCACCGCGTCGTCGACGTCGGGCACCGCGAAGCAGAGAAACAGCGTGGTGCGCTCCTGCCCGCCCCACATCCCCAGCGGCCTCGCGAGGTTCGTGACCTGCCGGCCCTGCGGGGCCGAGCCCGCCGTGGTCTCCCACCCCAGGACCGAGGTGTAGAACCGCTCGGCAGCCTCGACGTCGTGTGTCCACAGTGACGCGTAGCCGACCTCGCCCGGGCGCGGGGCGGCCGGGCCGGCGGCCACCGGTGCTTCCCGGGAGACCATCCACCGGTGCCCGGACGGGTCGATCACGACGCCACCGCGGCCGTAGGGCGATTCGGTGACGGGCCGTTCCAGCCGCGCGCCGCGGGCGAGCGCCCGGCCGACGACGGTGTCGGGGTCGGCGACCTCCAGCCGTAGCGACTGGGCGACCGACCCACCGGTCGGGGCGACCAGCCCCATCTCGGGGAACTCCTCGGCGAGCATCAGCACGCTGTCGCCGAGCGCGATCTCGGCGTGCCCGATCCGGCCGTCGGGCATCACGATCGGTTCGCCGCGGCGGATCCCGCCGAACGCCTCGCTGTAGAAGGTGAGGGCGGCGGCCGCATCGGCGACCGTCAGGTACGGGGTCACCGTGCTCAGGGCGAGTGCCACGGCGGCCTCCGTGCTCGGGGTGTCGGTGGTCAGCATGTCGTCCTCCCACGTGTCGAACTGAGTGGCCATCGGGTCGAACACCGCACGCTCCAGCCGGGTGCGCAGGCGTGCGGCGAAGGCCGGGTCCGGGGCGACGGGGCGGATCGGTTCGCGGAGGGCGTCCAGCGGATCGGTCATGCCGGGCCTCCCTCGGTCAGCTCGGTGTAGCGGCGGCGGAACGCGGCCCTCGCCCGGGTGAGCAGCGCCTCGGTGGCGTGCAGGGTGCGTCCGAGATCGCGGGCGACCTCCCAGACGGGCAGGCCGTCGAGGTAGCGCAGGGTCAGCGCGGCCCGGTGGACCGGGGTCTGTTCGTCGAGCACCTCGCGGGCCACCAGCGTGTCGATCTTGTCGTCCCACGGGTCGTCGTCGAGGGCGGGCAGCCCGTCGAGCGCCCGGAGCCCACGTTCCTCCCGCTCCAGTGCTCGCCAGTGGTCGACGAGCTTGTGCCGGGCGATCCCGACCAGCCAGCCGATGCTCGGCGTCGGCGGCGGTTGCCGGCGGCAGGCCTGGACCGCGGCCAGGAACACCTCGGCGGTGAGGTCCTCGGCCAGCGTGCGCCGCCCGCAGCGGGACAGCAGGTAGCCGTAGACCTCGGGCAGTGCGGTGTCGTAGAGGGTGAGCAGCGTCAGGCCCGGATCGGCCCTGACCTGGTCGCTGCTCACGTCCCTTCATCGGCGGCAGCGGGCGAAGTCCGACGGTGCCGGCCACGGCACCACCCGATCGGAGCAGTGACACCGCGACTCGCGCGGGGAATCACCGCGACTCGCGCGGGGAAGCACCGCGACTCGCGCGCGGAACCGCCCCGACTCGCGCGGGGAGACACCGCGACTCGCGCGCGGAACCGCCCGGTCGAGAGGTTGCCGTGGACCATGACGACCGGCGTACCGTCGGCCGGGCCCGTCTCGCTGTAGTGCATCCGGAGCCGGTCGGTCTCGACGGTGGCGGAGCGCACCCCGGGCAGCAGCGTCATGCGCAGGATGCATTCCTCGCTGAGAGGTGGAGGTCAACAGCCCATGTGTCGCAGCATCAAGACCCTCCGGCCGCCGTACACCGAGGAGGCGACCGCCGACGACATGCGGGCCGCGGCGCTCCAGTACGTCCGCAAGATCTCGGGGTTCCGGGCACCGGCGGCGCACAACGCGGTGGCGTTCGAGGCGGCCGTCGACGCGGTCGAGGCGGCGACGAGGGCGCTGCTCGACGAGCTCGTGGTGCGGGGCGCCACGCGCGGATGATCGCCGCGAGCGCGCCTCCACTCGGGGCGCGAGGCGACCGAGGGCGCGTTCGCGCGAATCATGCTCAGCTTGCGAGCCGGTTCCGGTCGGTGCGGAGGCGGTCGAGGCGGCGGAGCTGGGCGGCGAGGTAGGGGCGGGCCCGGCGCCGGCCACCCCGGGTCGCGATCGCCCGGTCCAATGAGCGCAGCGTGCCCACCACGGCGTCGAGATCGGGGGACCAGCCGCGCCGCTCGCACTCGCCGAACCAGTCGGCCGGGCTCCGGTGCCCGCGCTCACGGTTGCAGCGCCCGCACGAGACGACCTCGTTCTCCAGCCACGACGGGCCGCCCTTGACCTTCGGGACGAGATGGTCGGTGGTCGCGCGGATCGGGCCGGTGCACTCCCGCCGGCACCAGACGCAGTGCGTGCCGTCGCGTTCGGCGGCGCTGAGCAGCCGGGTGGCGCGGTCCGGCTGGCGGATGGGCGGGGGCATCGGAGTTCAGTGTGCGCCTCCCGCGCCGGCGTCGCATGCGACGGAATCCTGACACTCCGCCGGGCTAGTGTGGCGCTTCGTCGACAGCGAGGAGGGCTCGTGGCAGAGCGGTTGGGCGTGGCGGTCCACGGCGGCACCCTGGCGACGGCGGTGGAGGCCGCGCGGCGCGCGGAGGAGCGCGGGTTCGAGTCGGTGTGGACCACCGAGTTCTACGACCGCTCGGCGACGGTCTCGCTGGCCGCGATGGCGGCCGCGACCTCGACGGTCACGATCGCGAGCGGCATCGCCTACGCCGTCGGCCGCAGCCCGCTGGTGCTCGCCGCCGAGGCCCGCGACCTCGACGAGCTGTCCGGTGGTCGCCTGGTGCTCGGGCTGGGCACCGGGACGCGGCGGATGCAGCAGGACTGGCACGGCATCGACGGCGAGTCACCGGCGCCGCGGGTCGAGGAGCTGGTGCCGCTGCTGCGCCGGATCTGGGGGATGGACGCCTCCGGGGTTCAGCACGAAGGCCGCTTCTACCGGATGGCGCTGCAGCCCACGGCCGAGGTGACGCCGCGCGCGCCGGTCCCGACCTACCTGGCCGGGTTCAACGCGCGGATGGTGCAGGCCGCGGGTGCGGTCGCCGACGGGCTCGTCGGGCACCCGATCTTCACCCGGCGCTACGTCGAGGAGGTCGTCCGACCGGCCCTGGAGACCGGCGCGAAGAAGACCGGCCGGGATCCCGACGTGCCGATCGCCGGCTACGTGATCTGCAGCGTCGCCGACGACGGAGACCGGGCCCGCCGCGACGCCGCCGCGCAGATCGCGTTCTACACCGTGGTCCGGACCTACCGCTCGATCGTCGAGCTGGAGGGCTTCGAGTCGCAGGTCGCCGCGATCCGCGAGGCGTGGTCCCGGCGCGACGCGGACGCGATGATCGCCGCCGTCACGCCGGACATGCTGGCCGCGATGGCCGTCGCGGGGACGCCCGAGGAGGCGCACGACCAGCTCTCGAACTTCCACGGCCTCTACGACCGGCTGCTCTGCTACGCCCCCAGCTACGGCCTGACCGGCCCGGAGATCACCGAGCGGGTCGACGCGATCCTCGACACCTTCGGCGGCTGAGGCCCTCGGCGTCGTGCGACGGGGTGGTCTTGCTGCGACGGGATCGGAGCAAGACCACCCCGCTGCGGAGTGGGAGGGGGCGGGCGTGGGGTCAGGTCACGTCTACTACGTCCTGGGCCATCAGGGCGGCGGTGAGCTGTAGCAGCGCCTCCGGCTGGGTCAGGGGCATCCCGATCAGCTCCTCGATCCGCTTGAGCCGCAGCGCCACCGTGTTCACGTGCAGGTACAGCGCGGCCGCCGTGCGCGCGGTGCTCAGCCCCTCGTCGAGGTAGGTGCGCAGGGTGCTGATCAGCGAGATGCCCTTGCGCGCCTCGTACTCGCGCAGCGGGGCCAGCACCCGCTCGGCGAACCCGATCAACTCGTTCGGGTCCTCCAACTGCAGCAGCAGGCCGTAGACGCCGAGGTCGGGCAGCGTGATGGTACGCCCGGACCCGCCGCGCAGCCGGGCCAGCTCCACCGCCCCGCGGGCCACCCGGAACCCGGCCGCGTAGTCGCGCAGCTCGGTGCAGCGCGGGCTGACCGCCACCGACACGTTCATGCCGTCCAGGCCCCGGCGCGCGGCCTGACGCACGCTCTCGGCCGCGGCCTGCGGGTTCACCTCGCGTCCGGTCGGGTCGTGCGGCCAGAGCAGCACGACGTACTCCCCGGAGCTGGTCACCAGCGGCCGCGGCCGGGTCCGGTCGGCGGCGGACTGTGCGATGCCGAGCAACCGCCGGACGTCGGTGGGCCAGGGCGCGTCCGAGCTCCCCTCACCCGCCCCCCGGT
>NZ_JAAXKZ010000093.1 GCF_012911875.1 Pseudonocardia bannensis
ACCACCGGCTCCGGCACCCAGGCCGTGAGCTGGACACACGGCCGGCGCCCGCGCACTCCCGCGCCGGGCCGCCATCCGGTAGGCATTGCCAATGGCGACGACGGTGCGGGAGACCGAGCGCAAGTACGAGGCGGGCGGTGCGGGGCTCGACCTGGGGGCGCTGGTGGAACGGCTGGCCGCAGCGGCGAACGGGGTGGCGCCGGCGGTCCCGGTGACGATGTCGTTGTCCGCGGTCTACTACGACACCGCCGACCTCCGGCTGGCCCGGGCCGGGTTGACCCTGCGCCGCCGCCGCGGGGGCGACGACGCGGGCTGGCACCTCAAGCTGCCCGCCGGGACCGACAGCCGGGACGAGGTCCGGCTCCCGCTCGGACGCTCCACCCGCCCGCCCGCGCACCTCGTCGGGTTGACGCGGGCGTCGCACCGCGGCGCCGGCCTCGCGCCCGTGGCCCAGCTCGACAACCGCCGCCGGCGGTGGGTGCTCACCGACAGCGAGGGCCGCACGCTCGCCGAGGTCGTCGACGACCAGGTCACCGCCACGACCCCGGACGGGGCCCCGCCCACGTCCTGGGACGAGATCGAGGTCGAGCTCGCCGACGGGGCCGATCCCGCGGTGCTGGACCGGATCGAGGCCGAACTCCTCGCCGCGGGTGCCGCGCGGTCGGCGTCGTCATCGAAGCTGGGGCGGGTGCTCGCCGACCGGATGCCCCTGGCTCCCGGCCCGCCGCGGGCGGGGCCGAAGGCCACTGCCGGCGAGGCGGTGCTGGCCTACCTGGGCCGGCAGGCCGAGGCGATCCGCCGCACGGACCCGGCGGTCCGTCGTGAGCTGCCCGATGCGGTGCACCAGATGCGGGTCGCCTGCCGGCGGCTGCGCAGTGCGTTGCAGGCCTTCGCCCCGCTGTTCGATCCCGAGCGCGTCGCCGGGCTCACCGACGAGCTGCGCTGGCTGGCGGGGGAGCTGGGCGCGGCCCGCGACCTCGAAGTGCTGGAGGGGCGGCTCGACAGCGCCGTCGCGCGGCTGCCCTCGGAGCTGGTGCTCGGCCCGGTGTCCGCCCGGCTCACCCGCTACTTCGCCCCCCGGCGGGCCGAGGCCGCTGCCGCGGCGACCGCCGCGCTGGACAGCGACCGCTACCTGGTCCTGCTCGACCGGATCGACCAGCTGCAGGCCGACCCCCCGCTGACCCGGCGGGCCGCCCGCCCGGCCCGCACCGAGCTGCCGGCCCGGGTCCGGCGCAGCCTGCGCCGCGCCGAACGGGCCCTGCGGGAGGCCGCCGTGCAGCCCCCCGGGGAGGAGCGCGACACCGCGCTGCACACGCTGCGCAAGGCGGCCAAGCGGCTGCGTTATGCCGCCGAGGCGAGCGTGCCCGTCGTCGGGAAGCGGGCGAGCCGGTTCGTCGACGAGGTGAAGGGCGTGCAGGAACTGCTCGGTGAACGACAGGACTCCGCGGTGGCCCGCTCGGTGCTGCGCCAGCTCGGGGCCGCCGCCCACACCGGGCGGGAGAACGGCTTCACCTACGGGCTGCTGTACCGCGACGAGGTCGCCCGCTCCGAGCGGGCCGAGGCCGGGCTGGACGACGCGTGGGCCGCGCTGCGGAAGCGGGCCGGGTGGGCGGATGGCTGAACCGGTGACACGGCTCGCCGGCCGTCGTCACGCGAAGCCCGCCGGCATGCGCGGCCGGCTCGGCGAGGACGAGTGGGCCCGGCCGCGACGGTCGGGGGGCTGATGGCGTCGCGGCCGGGGTCTGCGGGCCCGGCGGGGCCGATCGGGGGATGGAGACGAGCTGTGGTGGGCCGGCGGACGCGCGGTTCGAGCACCCGGTCGCGGTGCTGCAGCGTCGGGCCGCGGTGCGTGACCAGCCCGACGCTGCGCCACGACGGGCCGAGGCTGCTGAACCCGGACCGCAGCGTCTCCACTTCGGGCGGCGTCCGGCAGGGTCCATCGGCCCCCCGCTCGGCCGCCTTCCACGTGCGCACCCGGGACCCTCGGCCCGGGACAGTGGGCCGATCGGCCCCCTGTGATGCCAGGCATGCGGAGCCCGGGATCTTGGGCCCTGGGGTGGACGGTTCCACGAGGCGGACTCCGGGCGTCCACGGGTGCCCGCGCGACGCCGCATCCCCGGGGCGGGCTGAGGTCCCGGCCCCGGCCGAACTCCTCGCAGCAGCCGAACTCGCCGTCGGATCAGACGACCCCGTCGTCGGCGGCGCGCACCACGAAGTCGGCGACCTCCCCGGCCGGCGGGGTCGGCCCGGCGGCCAGGCTCGTGCGACGAGCAAGGGCGGGGCCGCCGACGCACGCGGTGCAGACCGACCAACCGAGGCGGGCGTTCCATGACGCCGAGACGAGGATGCGGGACGGTCCGGCCGCCGGGGAGAGCGTCGGGAGGGCGGGGCTGTCGAAGAGCACGACCGCGCCCTCCTCGCCGTGCAGGATCGCGCCGTCCACCAGCAGGTTCCGCCGCTCCAGCTCGGACACCACCTCGAGCAGGTACCGTCCGGCACCCCGGCCGGCGGGCGCCGCGTCGTCCCCGGCCGGCCGGGTGACCGTGCTCATGATCGACTCCTGTCTCTGCGCGGTGCGGTCAGGTCAGCCGGCCCGGGCGACACGGGCGAGGACCGGCCGGGAGCGTTGCGTCGGCGATCCGGCGCAGGCGATCGCGACCGGGCACACGCCGCCCCGCAACAGGGCTCGGGTGCGCCGGCCGGGCGTCCGGCGCCCGTGCCCGCCCCGGCCGACGACCATGAGCTGGGCGCTGTCGGAGCGCTCCAGCAGCGACCAGGTGGGGAGCCCGCGCACGATCTCCCGGCGCACCACCAGGCCCGGATACCGATCGGCCTGCCCGGCCAGGCACCCGCCGAGCAGTCGCTCGGCGGCTTCGCGGCCCGGCTCCGGCTCCCGGTGACGCAGCCGCCGCACCGCCGCGGCGGGGCTCTCGAACCAGACGTGCACCGCCACGAGCGGGCTGCCCCGTTCGTCGGCGATCCGGGCCGCGAGGTCCACGGCCGCCCGGCTGTCGGGCGAGCCGTCCACGGCGACGACGATCGGCCGCGCCCGGTCGGGAACCGGCCGCCCCGCAGCGGCCCGCACCGCCACGACCGGGCAGCCGGCGCGACGGCTGACGGTGGCGGGGGCCGGGGTGTCGAACCGGCCGGCCCCGCAGCCGACGACCAGCAGGTCGGCGTCCAGGGACCGGACGGTCAGGATCTCCGCCGGATCGCCGGCCCAGAGCTCGACGCGGACGTCGACGTCGGCGGTGGCCCGGGCGATGGTCCGTGCGCGTTCGAGGACCCGGGCCGCGTTCCCCGTCGCGCCCCCCGCGCACACGATGACCAGCGGGCAGCTCCGCAACCCCGCCTCCTCTGCCGCCCACGCGACGGCCCGGACCGCGCTTCCGGTCCCGTCGGCGCCGACGAGCACCGGTCGGGAGTGAGTCACTACACCCGGCTCTCCACCATCGGCACGACGAGGACCGGACCCTCGGCCTGCTCCTGCACCTGTGCGGCGACCGGGCCCAGCCGGTCCGGCACGGCCCCTGCGCCGAGCACCAGAACGGATGCGTCGCGTGCCTCGTCCAACAGCGCCTCGGCCGCCGGCTCGTCGGTGATCGTCACCGTGATGATCAACCCGGACCGCCCGGTCGTGCTGAACCGGGCCACCCGGGTGGCGCCCGCGACGATCGCGTCGATGCGCTGCGAGGTGTCGTCGTCGCGCACCGCATAGACCAGCCGCAACGGGACATGCCGCTGCTCGGCCTCCACGGCGGCCGCGGCCACCGCCCGCAACGAGCATCGCGAGCCGTCCACGCCGACCACCACGTTGCCCACCGCTGTTGCTCTCATCGAACCGCCTGTCGTCGTCCACCGCCCCGCGGCACGACCCTGCCCGCCGGGGAAGGGCCGGCGGCAGGGCCGAAAGGCCTGCGGCGCTTCAGCTGCGGCGCTGGACCTCCGCCCGCGGAACGACCATCGAGTCGGGCCCCGGGTACAGGATCGACTCGTGGCCGTCCTGCCAGCGGACCCGGTAGTGGCTGGTCTCGTCGGCTCCGAGAACCTCCAGAACTTCGCCCCGGCGCGGGGGCTGGTCCAGGGTCACCGTGTTGATGACGATCTCGTCCCCGATCGCGGCGCGCATGGGCGTCTCCTCTCCGTGCCTGGGCAGAGGGTCCTCCGCGCGCGGCGTCCGGACCCAGGGCCGGATGTCACCCCGGGATCGGGTCGGTCAGCCCTCGCGCCGCGGCCGGGCTGGATGCGCGGCCGGGCGCGGCGGGGTTCAGCGGGGTTCAGCGGGGTTCAGGAGGTGACGGTGGGCTCGCGCACCAGCAGATCCGCGACCGGGCGCCGAGGTGTCGCCGGCACGGGCCAGCCGTAGCCGATCCGCAGCACGACCTGCGGGGGGTGCGCGCCGCTGATCAGGCGGCGCAGCTGCTCCCGGATTCCGGGCACCTCGACGAGCTGGGACATGAACGACACCGAGAGCCCGCGCGCGGTGGCGGTGAGCAGCACGTGTTCGAGGGCCTGGCCGGCCTGCAGTTCGGCCGTGGGCCCCGACAGGTGCGCGCTGAGCACGGCGATGAGCGGCCCGCCCTCGACGTCCCCGTCCGCGACCGGGGCCCGGCCGTCGCCGCAGCTGTCGTCGTGGAGCACCCAGGCGTCCGGTGCCGTGGGTAGCGGTCCGCCCTGCGCAGCCGGAACGCCGTCCATGCGGGTGCCGTCCCCGGTCCACTCGGCGAGCTCGGCCCGGAACGCCGGGTCGCACATCTGCACCTCGTGGGCGGCGACGGCGAGACGGCCCACCTCGGCCCGTTCCGCGGGACCCGCCACGATGTGCAGCCACGCGTTCTCGTCCAGCGCCGCCCGGCGCAGCGCGTGCAGTTCCGGGGCGGCCACGGGCGTGTCGCTGAGGGGCCGGCGGCTGGTGCGGCGCAACGGAAGCGCCCGCACCAGACGGTGCATCTCCGCTGTCGTCGGCTTGTGACCGCCGTGGCGCACCGTGGCGAGCAGCTCCGGACGGTCGCGGTCCGGGAACAGGGTGGTGGTCGGACGGATCCCGAGTCCGTGCAGCGCCGTGCGCAGGTTGAACAACGCCGCTCCGCAGGCCAGCCGCAGCTCGCGATCGTCGGGGTCGGCCACCGGCAGCCGCCGGGCCGGGTCGGTGTGCAGTTCGATCGCGTGGGGCAGGACGCGGAACCGCCACGGCTGGGTGTTGTGCACCGAAGGGGCTCGTCCTGCGGCCGCGAGCAATTCGCTGACCTGCTCGGAGGTCAGGCCCAGGGCAGCGGGAATCTCGTTCATCGCGCCGCTCCATCACGAGGAGGAACCCGGGACCGCGTCCGCCCCGGGCGCTGCCACCCTGCGCGTCGGCATCCGTCGGCCGACACGGCCGAACGGCCCGCCGGCACGGGGTGACTGGGCCCGGGCACCTCGTGCGCGCCTGCTTGTCCGTCCCGGGGGGCCGTGCCACCGTGGAGCGGGGTCGTCGGGGGGCGACGATCCCGCTGTGGGACGGAGCGACGGTGGACGAGGAGCACTTTCCCGGCGCACCGGCCCAGCCCCCCTCCAAGGTGCTGGCCGGATTGCGTCTCGACGAGCTGCTGCTCGGAGTGCAGGACCGACTGATCGAGATCATCCATACGCGGGACCGCATGCAGGGCCTGCTCGACGCCGTGCTCGCCGTCGCCGCCGGGCTCGAGCTGGACACCACCTTGCGTCGCATCGTGCAGGCGGCGGTCGACCTCGTCGACGCCCGGTACGGCGCGCTCGGCGTGCTGGCCCCGAGCGGAGGCATCTCCCGATTCATCCACGTCGGGATCGACGACGTCACGCGGGCCCGGATGGGCTCGCTGCCGGAGGGCAAGGGCCTGCTCGGCCAACTCATCATCGATCCGCGGCCGCTGCGGCTCGCGGACCTGGGCACCCACCCCGCCTCGGTGGGCTTCCCGCCGAACCACCCTCCGATGCACAGCTTCGTGGGCGTGCCCATCCGGGTGCGGGACTCGGTCTTCGGCAACCTGTACCTGACCGAGAAGCGCGGCGGCGGCGAGTTCACCGCCGACGACGAGGTGGTCCTGGAGGCGCTGGCGGCCGCGGCGGGCATCGCCGTGCAGAACGCGGACCTGTTCGAACAGGGGCTGCTGCGGCAGCGGTTGCTGGAGGCCGCCGGAGAGATCCGCGCTGAACTCCTCTCCGGCGCGACCGAGGGCGACGCCCTGCGGCTGATCGTCCAGCGCACCCTCGAGCTGACCCGCGCCGACGCCGCCGTGATCGTGCTGGGGCCCTCCCCGCGGGACGGCCACTTCGAGATCAGTGCCCAGTGCGGGCCGGACGAGCCCAACCTGCTCGGCCGACGCCTGCACGGGCGCGGGCAGCTGCTGGAGGAGCTGGTCGAGAGCCGCACCCCGGTGCTCACCGGCTCCGCCGCGGATCTGTTCTCCGAGATCGGCTGCGAGCTGCCCCAGTACGGACCCACGGTCGCGGTGCCGATGCAGTCCGTGGAGAAGGTCACCGGAGTGCTGGTTGCGCTGCGCCGCGACGGTACCGAGCCGTTCCAGCCCGCGGAGATCCCGTTGCTGGTCTCGTTCGCCGACCAGGCCACGCTGGCCCTGGAGCTGGGGGAGAAGAACCGCGCCCAGCGCCAGCTCGACGTGTTCGCCGATCGCGACCGGATCGCCCGGGACCTGCACGACCACGTGATCCAGCGGCTGTTCGCCACCGGGCTGCGGCTGCAGAGCACGCTGCGCCGCTCCAACCGTCCCGATGTGCAGGAGCGCATCCAGCAGGCCGTCGACGAACTCGACCAGACCGTCCGGGAGATCCGCACCGCCATCTTCGACCTGCACTCGCCGGTGAACGGAGCGGAGTCCGGGTTGCGCCGCCAGCTCCTCGACACCGTCGCCCAGGCCGCCGCGGACTCGGGCCTGTCACCGTCGGTCCAGATCTCCGGACCGGTGGACACGCTCGTCTCGTCCGCGGTCGCCGCCCATGCGGTGGCGGTGGTCCGCGAGGCGGTGAGCAATGCGGTGCGGCATGCCGACGCGGACTCGCTGCTGGTCACCATCCAGGCGGAGGACGAGCTCGCGATCGAGGTGGTCGACGACGGGATCGGGCTCGATCCCGAGGCCGCGCACAGCGGGCTGCGCAACCTGTCCCAGCGGGCCGCGGAGTGCGGCGGAGCCTTCACCGCCGAGGCCGAGGCCGTCGGTGGCACCCGGCTGATCTGGCGCGTACCGCTGCGGTGAGCCGGCCACCGCCCGGCTCAGGTCGGCTTGGCGCGCCCGGCGTTGCGGCGCCGTTCCGTGGCGTACACCGCCGCCTCGGTGCGCCGCGCGAACCCGAGTTTGTGCAGCAGTGAGGAGACGTAGTTCTTGACCGTCTTCTCCGCGAGGTACATCTCGGCGCCGATCTGACGGTTGGTCAGCCCGTCGGCGATCAGGTTGAGAATGCGCTGCTCCTGCGGGGACAGCGACTCGTATCGGGGATCGGTGGGGTCGTCGCCCCTGCGCAGCCGCTCCAGGACCAGCGCGGTCGCCTTGGGGTCCAGCAGCGAGCCCCCGGCGGCGATCGTGCGCACCGCGCCGATCAGGTCCACCCCGGCCACCTGCTTGAGCAGGTACCCGGCGGCCCCGGCCATGATCGCGCCGAAGAGGGCCTCGTCGTCGGAGTAGGAGGTGAGCATGAGGCACGCCGGGGGCGGATGCACCGAGGACCGGACCTCCCGGCAGACCGAGACGCCCTCCCCGTCGGGCAGCCGCACGTCCAGGATGGCCACGTCCGGGCGTAGCGCCGGGATCCGCGCCAGCGCCTGGGCCGCGGTCCCGGCCTCGCCGACGACCTCGATGTCGTCCTCGGTCTCCAGCAGCTGGGCGATACCGCGCCGCACGATCTCGTGGTCATCCAGCAGGAATACCGAGATGCTCACGTCCGGCCTCCACGGGTCCGCTGCGGCGGCCGTGCTGCCGCCGACCGGCTCACCTTCGCGCCGGTAGGACCCCTCCGACAGGGCCGATCGGCAATGCCGGGTGCGTCGATATGGGTCAGTCCGGCAACAGCACCGAGTCCAGCAACCGGCGGGGGGTGGCCGGCAGCCGCGCCGCGCCGTCCGTCGGCCACCCCACCCTGACGGCCACCTGTGGGTGCTCCGCAGGCGCGTCCGGTCTCCGGGCGCGGGTGGTGGTCAGGGCCTGGCTCAACAGCGTGCTGGCCAGCCCCAGCCCGGTCGCCGTCAGCAGCACCGCGCTGGCTGCCTCACCGGTGGCCAGTCGGTCGGCGATGGAGTCGGCGGGGGTGGTGAGCACGAGCAGGCAACTGCCGTCCGCCGCTGCTGCCCCGATCGCGCGAGCCTCGGCCCGTCGGTGGTCAGGCGGCCGATCCTGCAACGGCGTGGCTCCCGGCTCGGGCCACACGGTCAACTCGTCGGGCGTGCCGATGACATACCGGATCCGGGTTGCGGCCTCGGCCAGGGCGGCGTCGAGGCGTGCCAGGGCGGCGTCGCAGGTGAGAGGATGCAGCCCGGTTCCCTCTGCCGCGGCGCGCTCCCGCAGGGTGTCGAGGAGGGCCCGGCGCACCGGCCGGAGTCCGAACCGGCGACGGTCGGTGCGCCGCCGGTCGATCATCGGCCGCAGCTGGGCGTCGGCGCGGTCCGGGAGTCCGGGGACCGCCTCCACGGTGGCCAGGTGCGCCGGCTCGCCCGGATCGGGTAGCCGGGTGACCCGGCAGGCCCATCCGGCCCCGGCGAGGGCGACCCGGAGATGGTGCAACGCCGCCCCGCAGCTGATCACCAGGTCGCGCCGGTCCGGGTCCTCGGCGCTGCGGTGCCGGCCGTCGTCGGCGTGCAGTTCGACGGAGCCCCGGCGGACCCGCCAGCGCCAGGGTTGCGAGTTCTGGACCGACGGTGCCCGCAGCGCAAGCTCCACGGCCCGGCGCATCGCGTCTGCGCCGGGCAGCCGATCGACGCAACGGATGGCCTCGGTGCTCACCGGGTCAGGCTGTCGACCGGCGATTGCGGCGGGCAGGGGCGAAGGTCCCGACATCTGGGCGAAAACGGATGGGTCCCGGTGGCGCCGGGCCGGCCCTGCTCGGCCCGGCGTCACCGCGCGGCCGGGATCTCGAGCCGGTAGCCGTGCCCGCGGAGGGTGACGATCCGCGGCACCACGGCGCCGGTGGCCTCGACGAGCTCGGCGATCTTGCGGCGCAACGCGGCGACGTGCACGTCGAGGGTCTTGGTCGAGCCGAACCAGTGCTCGTCCCACACGTCGGCCATCAGGGTCTCCCGGCCGACGGCCACATCGGGTTCGGCGGCGAGCCGGGCGAGCAGGTCGAACTCCTTGGCCCGCAGCCGCAGCTCCCGGCCGGCGATCGTGACGCGGCGGCTCACCGGGTCGACCAGCAGGTCGCCCAGCGGCGGGGTCGGCGCCACGGACGGCTTCGGGCCGCCGCGACGCAGGTGGGCGCGTACCCGGGCGTGCAGCTCGGTGAGCCGCACCGGTTTGGTGAGGTAGTCGTCGGCCCCGGCCTCGAGCCCGACCACCACGTCCATCTCGGTGGTCCTGGCGGTCAGCATCACGACCACCGCGCCGGGCTGTTCCCTCCGGAGCCGCCGGCACACCTCGACCCCGTCGAGGTCGGGCAGACCGAGATCCAGGAGTACCAGGTCGAACTCGGCGGCCGCCGCCCGGCGCAGGGCGTGCAGCCCCGAACGCTCCCACACCACCTCGTGGCCGTGGGCCCTGAGGCTGGACTCGAGTACCTCACCGATCGTCCGGTCGTCCTCCACCACGAGCAGTACGGCCACGGCCGACAGCGTAATGAGCCCCTGCCGAACGTCGTCTCCGCCCGCCCGGGGCCGTTCGGCCCTTGCGCTGCGGGGCCGGCGCGGCTGCACTGATCGGCCCGGGACGAGGACGGGGAGGCGGGATGGCGCGTGTGGCGATCCCGGGTGGCCCCAGGCCCGGCCGCCTCCACCGGGTCGCCCGGGTCGTGGTCGCGCTGCTGTCGGCGCTCGTCCTGGGACTCACCGGGTACGGCTGGGCGCAGCTGAACGGCCTGCTCTCCGGGCTGACCGCGACGGACGTCATCGGCCGGGGCGGCGACCGGGACGGAGAGGAGAACATCCTGGTCGTGGGCGTGGACAGTCGCACCGATGCGTCGGGCCGTCCGCTGCCCCAGGAGGTCCTGGACCGGTTGCACGCCGGGGACAGCGATGACGGTGGCACCACGACCGACACCATGCTGCTGGTGCACGTCCCCGCCGACGGGGGTTCCGCTGCGGTCATCTCCCTGCCGCGCGACGCCTACGTCCCCATCGCCGACGGCTGGGGCACCCACAAGATCAACTCTGCGTTCACGTTCGGCCGCGCGGCCGCCGTCGTGCGCCTCCGGAGCGCGGGGGCGACCGGACCCGTGCTGGAGATCCAGGCCGACGCGGCGGGCGCCCGGACCGCGATCCGGACGGTCGAGCAACTGACCGGTGTCCGGATCACCCACTACATCGCCCTCAACCTGGTCGGGTTCCACGACCTCAGCGAGGCGGTCGGCGGGGTGCCGGTGTGCCTGAACGCGGCCGTGCGCGACAGCCTGTCCGGTGCCGAGTTCCCGGCCGGACCGCAGACCGTGCGCGGGGCGCGGGCGCTGGCCTTCGTCCGGCAGCGCCACGGCCTGGAGCACGGCGACCTGGACCGGGTGCGCCGCCAGCAGGCGTTCCTCGCCGGACTGGTCCGCTCCGCGCTCTCCGCGGGCACGCTGGCCGACCCGGCCGCACTGCGCCGGATCACCGAGGCGCTGCAGGGGTCCGTGACGGTCGACCAGGGCTGGGACCTGACGGCGTTCACCGGACGCCTCGCCCGGATCGGCGCGGGCGGGGTCGTGTTCACGACCATCCCGGTGGGCAGCCTGGCCGTGCAGACACCGACGGACGGGGTGGCCGTGCAGGTGGATCCGGCGAAGGTGGCGCGGTTCGTGCAGCGCGTCGTCGCCGACCCGTCGGCAGCGTCGTCCCCAGCAGCCGACGCCGAGGCTGCAACCCCCGCCGCACCCGCGGGCGCGGTCCCCGGCCGGCCACCGGACGGGGACGCCGGTGGGTCCCCGTCCGCCACGCCCGGGCCGGCCCGAACGGGGGGCCCGTCCGCCACGCCGGGACCGGGGCGGCCACCTCCGTCGTCGTTCTCCGCGTCCGCACCCGTGTGCGTGGACTGACCGGCAGCGAGCACCCGGCCTGTCCGGGCGGGAGATCAGCTGGAACGGTCTGACGATCAGAGACCCGGTGGCCCGGACACGCGACGGGGACGAGTTCCACGCCCTCGGGCAGCGGGCCGATGACGACGGCCCGGTGAATCAGACGTGCTCCCTGAGCAGGGTCCGGGCACTCCGGACAGCCGATCCGATGATTCCGGGGGAGCGGACCTCGCCCGCGGATGACTTCCGGAAACAGGTCGCGAACGCCATGGGACCTCGTATTCCTCGATCGCGATCGAGCACGACAGGTCGGGGCGCGCTCGATGCGCTGTCGGCGCCGAGGTGGGTATGACCGGTACGTCGTTCCCGCAGGCGGGTCTCGATCCGGCGCCATGACAACCGGGCGTCGTTCAGATGCGGCGGAGCCTGCGGGGCCGTAGCGTGGCGCTGGACACGGCCGCCTCACCACCGGAGTTCGCCTCGGGAATGGTGTCGTCCCGGCGGACGCGGGGCGGGCGGCGCGGTCAGGAATCATCCCGGCCCGAGGTGAGGAATTCGCCGATGTCCGACGATGACGGTGCCGACCGCACCGCAACACTGTGCTATCCCGGCGGCGAGTACAAGACCTCGGTCGTCGGGGCGACCGAGGGTACGTGCGGAGTCCGGCTGGGCTCGATGCTCAGCGAGACCGGACTGGTCACCCTCGACCCCGGGTTCGTCAACACCGGTGCGTGTCGTTCGGGAATCACCTACATCGATGGTGATGCGGGCATCCTGCGATACCGCGGTTATCCCATCGAGCAGCTCGCGGAACGCTCCACCTTCGTCGAGGTCGGTTACCTGCTCATCTATGGAGAGCTGCCGACCAGGCAGCAGCTCGGGCGGTTCGCCGAGCAGATTCACCGCCATACGCTGTTGCACGAGGACCTGAAGCACTTCTTCGACGGGTTTCCGGCCGATGCGCACCCGATGCCGGTGCTGTCGTCGGCGGTCTCGGCACTGTCGACGTTCTACCAGAACAGCCTCGATCCCTTCGACGAACCGAACGTCGACCTGTCGAGCGTTCGGCTGATGGCCAAGGTGCCCACCATCGCCGCCTACGCCTACAAGAAGTCGATCGGTCAACCCATGCTCTACCCGGACAACTCACTCGGACTGGTGGAGAACTTCCTGCGGCTGACGTTCGGCCTGCCCGCCGAGACCTACGAGGTCGATCCCGAGATGGCTCGCACGCTGGACATGCTGTTCATCCTGCACGCCGACCACGAGCAGAACTGCTCGACCTCGACGGTACGGATGGTCGGCTCGGCGCAGGCCAACCTGTTCGCCTCGGTCTCGGCGGGCATCAACGCGTTGTTCGGCCCGCTGCACGGCGGTGCCAACGCCGCGGTGCTCGAGATGCTGGAGTCGATCCGCGACGATCACGGCAACGCCGACGGGTTCGTCGCGAAGGTGAAGGACCAGAAGCCGGGCGTCCGGCTGATGGGGTTCGGGCACCGGGTCTACAAGAACTACGACCCGCGCGCGGCGATCGTCCGTGACGCTGCCGGTGGGATCATCGACAAGCTCGGCGGTGGGGACGAATTGCTCGATATCGCCCGGCGTCTCGAGGAGCTCGCGCTCGGCGACGACTACTTCATCGAGCGCAAGCTGTACCCGAACGTCGACTTCTACACCGGCCTGATCTACAAGGCGATGGGCTTCCCGACCGAGATGTTCACCGTGCTGTTCGCGATCGGCCGGCTGCCTGGTTGGATCGCGCACTGGCGCGAGATGATCGACGACCCGGACACCCGCATCGCCCGCCCGCGCCAGGTCTATACCGGACCGGCGCAGCGGGATTTCGTGGCGATCGGCGAACGCTGAGCGTGGACCGCCGCCCAGGGTGGCCCCGGGGCCCGGAGGAGCGAGCTGGCCGGCGCAGCGGGGCGTCCACCGGGGTCGAGGTGGGCGTCGATCCCTCGGCCGCTCGTCCCGGTCCCGTCCCGAGCAGGGGTGTCTGCTCTTGCGACCGGCATATATCTGATCCTTGCGCTGCCACAAATCTCTACCTACGATTGCAGATATGAATGTGCCCGCGGTCACGCCGCGGGCCGAGGTGGCAGCTGCATCGCGACTTGACGCCGATCATGAAGGGAGTGACCTGCGATGTTGATGCGTACCGATCCGTTCCGGGAGTTGGACCGGCTGACGCAGCAGTTCCTCGGTGTCAACGGGACGACGGTGCGGCCGGTGGTGATGCCGCTGGACGCCTACCGCCAGGGTGATCAGCTCGTGGTGCATCTCGACCTGCCTGGGATCGACGTCGACTCGATCGACCTCGAGGTGGAGCGCAACGCGCTCACCGTCCGCGCCGAGCGGCGGTTGGTGACCGGGGACGACGCGGAGTTCCAGGTGGCCGAGCGACCCCGCGGCACCTTCTCGCGGCAGCTGCTCCTCGGGAATGCCCTCGACGCCGATCGGATCGAGGCGTCCTACGACTGCGGTGTGCTGACCTTGCGGATCCCGATGGCCGAGCGGGCCGAGCCGCGCAGGATCGCCATCTCCTCAGGCGACGGATCCACGCAGATCGACGCCTGATCGGGCCGACCGAGCACGTCTGCTCGGACCGTTGATCAGATCGTTCGAGGGTGATGACCCCTGAGCAGAGGCGGTGACCGACGATGCGCCCACGACTGCACGAGCGACCCGACCCGGGACGGCAGGTCCGGCTCGGCGGGTCTCACACCGAGAGTGAGGAGTTCGCCGAGCTGGTATGCGCCGATCCCGAGCTGCTGGCCGCGGAGTTCGCCGCGATCATCGCCGAGAACTTCCCCGACTCGGCCGGTGAGGGCCGGCGAGGCCGAATCCCGCCTCGGCCGGCATCGCCCCGCGCCACCGACGCCGTGGCGCCGGTCCGGTTCCCACCGCCGAGCCGGCCAGGTCCTGGGCGGACCCGCGGGGACCGCAGGTGCAGCGGGACCCTGCGACGCGGCGGACGGGCCCGCGGCCCGCCGTGCTGATGCGCACGGCCCCGGACCGGTTGCGCCGGCTGGTGCGACGGTTCGGGCGGTACGGCCACGGGTGGCAGCCGTCCCCGGCGGAGTTCAGCTCTCCCGGCGGGTCACGCGCGGGGCCGGCGGGGTGGCCCGCCGGCCCGGTGCCACCGGGAACATCGGCCCTCCGGCAGATCACCCCGCCTCCGCGGCGAGCAGCGCGGCACCGATGATGCCGGCCTCGTTGAGCAGTGCCGCGGGCACGATCGGGGTGCGTGTGTGCACGTGGGGAAGCCACTTCGCGGCCTTCTTGCTGACCCCGCCGCCGGCGACGATCAGATCGGGCCACAGCAGGTCCTCGACGTGGCGGTAGTAGCGGGTCAGCCGGGCACCCCACTCCTCCCAGGACAGCCCCTCGCGCTCGCGGGCGGAGTCGGCCGCCTGGGTCTCGGCGTCGTGACCGTCGATCTCCAGGTGGCCCAGCTCGGTGTTGGGCACCAGCCGTCCGCCGGTCAGCAGCGCCGAGCCGATGCCGGTGCCCAGGGTCGTCACCAGGACGACGCCGTCGTGGTCCCGGGCCGCGCCCAGGCGCGCCTCGGCGACCCCGGCGGCGTCGGCGTCGTTGACGACCAGGGCCCTGCGGCCGGTCTTGGACCGCATCAGGCCGTGCGCGTCGACCCCGATCCAGCCCGGGTCGACGTTCGCGGCGGTCCGCACGATGCCGTGCTGCACGACGGCGGGGAAGGTGCAGCCGAACCGGTGGCGCCAGTCGAAGTGGTCGAGTACCTGGCCGACGACCTCGGCCACGGCCTCGGGCGTCGCCGGCTGGGGGGTCGGGATGCGCAGTCGTTTCGCGGCCAGCTTCCCTTCGTGCAGGTCCACCGGCGCGCCCTTGATGCCCGAGCCGCCGATGTCGATGCCGAATCCCGGCCGCCGGTCCTCATGGCTCACCGCGTCAGTCCTCCGAACGTCACCGGGCGTCGTCACCGAGCGCGGCCGCGACCACGTCGCGGGCCTCCTCCTGGATCCGGGCGAGGTGCTCGGGTCCCCGGAAGCTCTCCGCGTACACCTTGTACACGTCCTCGGTGCCCGACGGGCGGGCGGCGAACCACCCCGACTCGGTCGTCACCTTGAGCCCGCCCAGGGCCTCGCCGTTACCGGGGGCGGTGGTGAGCCGCGACGTGATCGGCTCGCCCGCGAGTTCGGTGGCGGCCACGTCGTCGGCGGACAGCTTCGCGAGCCGGGCCTTGGCCTCGCGGGTGGTGGCGACGTCGATCCGGGCGTAGGCCGGGTCGCCGAAGCGCCCCGTGAGGTCGCGGTAGTGCTCGCTCGGGGTACGGCCGGTGACCGCGGCGATCTCGGAGGCGAGCAGGGCGAGGATGATCCCGTCCTTGTCGGTCGACCACGGCGTGCCGTCGTTGCGCAGGTAGGACGCGCCCGCGCTCTCCTCGCCGCCGAACCCGACCGACCCGTCGCGCAGCCCCGGCACGAACCACTTGAACCCGACCGGTACCTCCAGCAGATCGCGGCCCAGGTCGGCGGTCACCCGGTCGATCATGGACGAGCTGACCGCGGTCTTGCCGACCGCGGCACCCGCCGGCCACCCGGGCCGGTGCGCGAACAGGTAGCCGATCGCGACGGCGAGGTAGTGGTTCGGGTTCATCAGACCGCTGTCGGCGGTGACGATGCCGTGCCGGTCGGCGTCGGCGTCGTTGCCCGTGGCGACCTGGAAGTCCGCGCGCCGTGCGACGAGGGAGGCCATCGCGTGCGGCGACGAACAGTCCATCCGGATCTTGCCGTCCCAGTCCAGCGTCATGAACCCGAACGTCGGGTCGGTGCGCGGGTTGACCACGGTGAGGTCGAGGCGGTGGCGCTCGGCGATGGCCGTCCAGTAGTCGACGGCGGCGCCGCCGAGCGGGTCGGCGGCCAGCCGGATACCGGCCGATCGGATCGCGTCGAGGTCGATCACGGCCGGCAGGTCGTCGACGTAGGTGCCGAGGAAGTCGTAGGTCCCGACGTACTCGCCCGTGCGCGCTCGGCTCAGTGGGATCCGGCGCACCCCGGTGAGACCGGCCTCGAGCAGTTCGTTGGCCCGCGCGGCGATCCACCCGGTCGCGTCCGTGCCGGCCGGTCCGCCGTGCGGCGGGTTGTACTTGAAGCCGCCGTCGGCCGGGGGGTTGTGCGACGGGGTGATGACGACCCCGTCGGCGAGCCCGGTCGTGCGGCCGCGATTGTGGGTGAGGATCGCATGCGAGACCGCGGGTGTCGGGGTGAAACCGTCGGCTGCGTCCACGAGCACTCGGACCCCGTTCGCGGCGAACACCTCGACGGCGGTGGTCCACGCCGGCTCGGACAGTGCGTGCGTGTCGCGGCCGAGGTACAGCGGCCCGTCGGTGCCCTGGGCGACGCGGTACTCGCAGATCGCCTGGCTGGTCGCCGCGATGTGGTCGTCGTTGAACGTGGCGGCGAACGACGACCCCCGGTGCCCGGAGGTCCCGAAGGCCACCCGCTGCTCGGCGACCGCGGGGTCGGGGTGCTGGTCGTGGTAGGCGGCGAGCAACTTCTCGACCTCGACGAGGTCGCCGGGCTGCGCCGGCGTTCCGGCGCGGGGGTGGGTGGCCATCGCTGCTCCTTACTGCGGCAGGACGCCCGGGCGCGGTCCGCCGCGTCGGGTCGTTCCCAGCCTGCCCGATGCGTCCGGTGCTGCAAACGCCGGTCCGGACCGTTCCGGTGGGTTCAGTCCGGCAGGCGCGGGAACCCCGGGACACGCCGGTGGTGAGGCGGTCGAGGAGCGGAGGCCGAGGATGGACGGGGCCGGATACGTGCTCGCCGACGCCGCGGCCAACCTGTACCCGGCGCGGATGCAGATGGCGCTGTCGCTGGGGTGGCACATCGTGTTCGCGTGCTTCGGCATCGCCTTCCCGGCGCTCGTCCTGTTCGCGGAGTGGCGGTCGCACCGCGACGGCGACGTGGTGCTGCGCGACCTCGCACACACGTGGGCGAAGGCGATGGGCCTGCTGTTCGCCGCGGGGGCGGTGTCCGGGACCGTCCTGTCGTTCGAGATGGGCGTGCTGTGGCCGGGCCTGATGGACCGCTTCGGCGCCGTCTTCGGGTTCCCGTTCGTGCTGGAAGGGTTCGCGTTCTTCATCGAGGCGATCTTCGTCGGGGTCTACCTGTACGGCTGGGACCGGCTGCCGCCCCGGGTGCACATGCTCACGGCCCTGCCGATCGTCGCGTCCGGGCTGGCCGGGGCGTTCTTCGTGGTCTCGGCGAACGCGTGGATGAACCACCCGCAGGGTTTCCGGCTGGACGCCGCCGGGCGGGTCGTCGACGCCGATCCGATCGACGGGATGTTCAACCCCGGGACGGCGCCGCAGGTCGTGCACATGCTGCTGGCCGCGTACATGGTCACCGGGTTCACGGTCGCCTCGGTCTACGCCATCGGGATGCTGCGCGGACGGCGCGACAGCTACCACCGGCTCGGGCTGATGATCCCGCTGACCGCGGCCGCGGTCGCCGCGCCGGTGCAGGTGGCCGTCGGCGACTGGATCGCGAACGTCGTCGCCGACCACCAGCCGGTCAAGCTCGCCGCGATGGAGGGCCTCGCGCGGACGCACAGCGGGGTGCCGCTGTCGCTCGGCGGCGTGTGGATCGACGGCGAACTGCGGGGCGCGCTGCATGTGCCGTACGGGCTGTCGTTGCTGGTGACCCATGACCCCAACGGGACGGTCACCGGACTCGACAGCGTCCCGCCGGAGCTGTGGCCGCCGGTCAACATCGTCCACCTCGCCTACAACCTCATGATCGGGATCGGCACCGCGCTGCTGCTCCTGGCCGTCTGGCTCGGGCTGAGCTGGTGGCGACGCCGGCGGATTCCGCGGTCGCGGTGGTTCCTGCGAGCGGTCGCGGTGTCCGGCGTGGCCGCCGTGCTGGCCATGGAGGCCGGCTGGACGACGACCGAGGTCGGCCGTCAGCCGTGGATCGTCTACGAGGTCGTGCGCACCGCCGAGGCCGTCAGCCCCGCCCCGGGCCTGCAGTTCGGCTTCTACGCGGTGCTCGTCGTCTACACGGTGCTGACCGTGGCGACCGTCGTCGTGCTGCGCAGGCTGGCCGGCCGGCACGACCGACCGGTGGCGCCGCAGGAGGTCGCCACCCCGGGCCCGGAGCCGCTGGTCGGGGAGCGATGAGCGCGCCCGCCGACCGCTCATCGACACCGCGCCCGCGGGCGGGCGGGCGAGCGGGTCGTGGATACAGCGCCCGGCGCGAAGCACCGGCCTCGCGCGGTGAGGGCCGGCGATGAGCCTCGCGGAGGCCGTGCTGGCCGCCATGTGGGTCGGGGTGATCGCCTACGCCCTCTTCGGCGGCGCCGACTTCGGGGCCGGGATCTGGGACCTGCTGGCCGGGGGAGCCCGCCGCGGTGCGGGGCAGCGAGCGCTGATCGAGCATGCGATCGGCCCGGTGTGGGAGGCCAACCACGTCTGGCTGATCTTCATCCTGGTCGTGTTGTGGACCGCGTTCCCGCCGGCGTTCGCGGCGATCGCGTCGACCCTGTACATCCCCGTCCTGCTGGCGGCGTTCGGCATGATCGCCCGGGGGGCGGCCTTCGCGTTCCGCGCGGGCGTCGAGACCCTGACCGAGCGCCGGCTGCTCGGTGGCGCCTTCGCGATCGCGTCGCTGTTCACACCGTTCTTCCTGGGCGCGGTCGCGGGTGCGGTTGCGTCGGGTCGGGTGCCCCCGGGGATCGCGGCGGGCGACGTGATCGCCAGCTGGCTGAATCCGACCTCGCTGTTCAGCGGCGTACTGGCCGTCGTGGTGTGCGGCTACCTCGCGGCGGTGTTCCTGTGCGAGGACGCCCGCCGGGAGGGGCACCCGGAGCTGGCCGGGCGGTTCCGGGCCCGGGCCCTGGGCAGCGGTGTCGTCGCCGGAGCGCTCGCGCTCGCCGGGATCGCGGTGTTGCGCGCCGACGCGCCCCTGTTGTTCTCCGAGCTGCGAGGCCGGGCGCTGCCGGTCGTCGCGGCCTCCGCCGCGGCCGGCCTGGCCTCGCTCGCGCTGCTCCTGCGCCGGCGCTACGTCGCGGCCCGGGTCACGGCTGCGGCCGCGGTGACGACGGTGCTCATCGGGTGGGCCGTGGCGCAGTACCCCTACCTGCTCGAGCCGGGGCTGACCATCGACCAGGGTGCGGCCGGGCCGACGACGCTGCGGGCGGTGCTGATCTCCGTCCTCGTCGGGGCGGTGCTGCTGGTGCCCTCGCTGGTCTTCCTCTACCGGCTCTTCCAGCGCGGTGCCCCGCGCGCGAGCGCTGATTCCACCGGGTGACCTGCACCAGTTCGACACCCGAGCGCCACCTGGACGACCAGGGGAGAGCCGGCCTGGCTCGACGCGGCGGAGCAGGCGCTGCACTCCGGCGCGCATCGGCCGAGCCGGTCGGCAACCGACGTGCAGGTACCGGGGGTTGGTGATCAGCCTCAACGCGGTCGGGAAGCGGGGAATACGGCGTTGTGGGGCCGCAATGCGGTCAGGGGCGGCGGAAGCGGCTCAGCAGCCGGGCCAGGAACGGCGCGATCAGCAGCATGATGATCACCCGCAGCACCTGGACGGCGACCACGAACGTCACGTTCCCGCCGGCCGAGATCGCGGTCGCCAGCACCGCGTAGACCCCGCCGGGTGTGGTCGCGAGGTAGCCCTCCAGCGGTGTGACCCCTGTCAGGCGCGACAGCAGCAGGCCCAGCGCCGCACAGACCCCCACGATCCCGAAGATCAGCGCCGTGGCCAGTGGCAGTACCCGGGCCACCGTCCCCAGACTGGCCCGGGTGAATCGCACCCCGGCCTGCCACCCGATCACCGCGTACGCGACGGCCACGATCAGTTCGGGGGGCGTCGCCCCGAACGTCGCGCCCGACAGGCTCAGCGCCAGCGCGACGACCAGGGGCCCGAGCAGGCTCCCGGCCGGCACCCGGGTGAGCCGGGCCAGCGGGATCCCGACGGCGCAGCACACCACCAGCAGCGCCGTCCCCGGATACCAGGGCGCGCCGGCCTCGGCCGGCGCGACCGCACCGGAGTGCCCGGCGCCGAAGACCAGCGTCGCGACCACCGGCATCGTCGCGGTCACCAGGCCGACGCGCAGGTACTGCACGACGGCGACGAGCCGCTCGTCCCCGCCCAGTTCCCGGCTGATGGCGACCAGCCCCGAGGCGCCGCCCGCGGTCAAGGACAGCATCCCGGTCAATGGCGACACCCCGCGCTGCAGACCCAGCAGCAGCCCTGCTGCCATGCTGAGGACGAGCGTTCCCAGGCTGACCGCCAGCACCGGCAGCCAATCCTGTGCGACGGCGGAGAGCGTCGAGCTCTGCGCGAGCACCCCGATCACGACGCCGATGACGGCCTGAGCGACCGACGTCGCCGGTCGCGGCACGCGCTCGGGGGCCCGGCCGAGCAGGGCGAGCACGGTGCCCACCAGCAACCCGGCGAACAGCGCGGGGGAGGGCACCGCGAATGCGTCCATCGCGAGGGTGGTCGGCACGGTGAGCCCGACGAGCAGTGCCCACCGACCCCAGGGCGCCGTCCTCAGCCTGGCCGCCGTTCCTGCGGTCCGCGCACATACGCCCACCCACGAACCCTCCCAGACCCGTCGGCCGGTGCCGCCGAGCGCCCTGCCCGCGCCACGTGCGCCGGGTCAGGCTTCGCTGAGGTTGCGGAGCCGGGTGCGGGCGAACGACAGGGCGGTGGCGGCCGTGCGTGCCGCGCGGGCGGACTCCCGCTCGGCGTCCGCGGCGGCCCGCTTCGTCTCCGCCGCCGCACGCTCCTCGACGCGGGCGTGCTCCAGGGCCGCCGCGAGCTCGTCGACGCGGCTGCGGGCCAGCGCGTGCTCCCGCTCGGCGTCCGCGCTCTCCGCCCGGTCGGCCTCGAGCTGCTGCTCGGCCTCGGCCGCCGCCTCGAGGGCCTGCTCGAGATCGCGCTCGGCGGCCGCGATCTCGCACGCGCGGCGCTCCCGCTCCGCGCGTTCCCGTTCGGCGCGTTCCCGTTCGGCGCGTTCCCGCTCGGCCCGCTCGTCCTCGGCCTGCTCGTCCTCGGCCCGGTCGGCTTCGTCGGCCGGCTCGGCCGCGGCACCGGCCCTCCCCCGGACGGGGGTGATCGGGCTGGGCCGGTCCGCCGGGCGTGGCGCGGCGTCCGGCTCGATCTCGGGGCCGAAACCCGAGTAGCTGACCGTCCGGGTCAGTCGGCCGGAGCGGACCTCCGCCGCGATGCCCGGGTCCGCGAGTGCCGCCTCGAGGATGCCCCGCAGGTCACGCTCCGTGGCCTCGGTGACCGAGTGGCCGCGCTGCCGTGCCAGGCGGCGCGCTTCCCGGGCCATCGCCGCCACGATCTTGTGACGCTGGGCCGAGAGCGTCCGCAGCGCGGCGCCGTCGAGGCTGCGCTGGGCCTCGGACAGGCTCTCGGCGATCCCCAGTAGCCCCTCGAGCTGCTCGGCGCGGTCGCGGGCGAGCAGGTTGGCGAGCCATGCGGCCTGCGTCGGCCGGCGCAACCGGCCGATCGCGCGGGCCGCCCTCCGGTCGCCGTCCTCCCGGGCCGCGGCGACCCATTCGTCCCGGGCCGCGACGAACTCCGCCGGCGGCAGGCCGTACAGTGCTTCGGCGGCCGCGTCGACGTCGATCGGGTCCGTTCGGCTCATCGCGTGACGGAGGGGTGGGCGAACCGGCTCATCCTCACTCGATCCAGTGTGATTGGTGCCACAGATCCACTTATCCCGATACCGATTGTCACGTCAACCGGCCGGGCAGTCCGTTCCATGAACAGCTCCGCAGTCATCGTAGTGATCATCGTGGCGGTCGTCGTCCTGGCTGCGATCGGGGCGGCGGTCTACCTCCTCGGGGGCCGGCGGCGTAGCGAGCGGCTCAAGGAGCGATTCGGACCCGAGTACGAGCGCAGCCTCGCCGAGACCGACGACCGGCGGAAGACCGAGGAACAGCTGGCCGAGCGGGAGAAGCGGCACCGCAAGCTGAGCCTGCGCTCCCTGGACGATCGTGAGCGTGCCGGGTTCCAGGACCGGTGGATCGCGGTGCAGCGGGGCTTCGTCGACGACCCCGACCGCGCCGTCGAGCGGGCCGACGCCCTGATCGTCGAGATCATGTCCGCCCGGGGCTACCCGGTCACCGACTTCGACCAGCGTGCCGCCGACATCTCCGTGGAGCATCCCGTCGTCGTGCAGCACTACCGCGAGGCTCAGCGCATCTCCGCCGCGAACGCCCGTGGCGGCGTCGACACCGAGGAGCTGCGCCGGGCCGTGACGTCCTATCGGTCGCTGGTCGAGGCGCTGCTCGACGAGCACGGCGCCCGCGACCGCTCCCGCGAGGACTCGCACAACGGCAGGACCAGCCCGAGGAACGAGGAGACGCAGGTATGAGCAGAATCGACGAGTCGAGCTCGCGGCCGGCGGGCGAGCGGCGCCGTCTCGCGGACGACCCGCAGGGACACGACGCCATCGGCCACGGGGACCCGCGCGACGCCGGCACCGGTCACGGGAGGCTTCGCGACGAACCCGGCGGGGCCGCATCAGGGGAGCGGCTGACGCTGGACGACCGGCTCGCCGCCGCGGGGTCCGGGGAGACCGGTACCGGCCACCGTGGCACCGCCGTCGCGGACGATCGTGCCGCCGGCGGCCGGGGCCACGACGACCCGGGGTCCGGTGACGGGGCCTGGGCATCCGACGACCGGGGGTTCGGCGACCGAGCCGATGCCTCCGGCGACCCGGGGCACCGGGCCGGAACCGTTGATGACCGAGCTGATGACCGAGCTGTTGACCGAGCTGATGATCGGGCCCCTCGTGACCGCGCCTTCGACGGGCGGGCCGCGGACCCCGAGCGCGGCCGCGCTCCGGCCGACACCGCAGACGCCCGGGCCCCCGGAGACCTCACCGGGGACGAGGGGTCGGCCGGCGCCACCCGGCCCGAGCAGCAGGTCGGGCGACGCGACGACAACCTGGCGACGCTCATCCCGCATGATCGCTCGGCCTCCCACCGGGCCCGGTGGGAGGCGCTGAAGGCCGACTTCGTCGACGATCCACGCTCCGCGGTCCGGGGTGCCGACCAGCTCGTCGGTCAGGTCCTCGACGAGATCGAGGACCTGTTCCGCCGCCGGCGCAGTGAGCTGGAGCGCGACTGGAACGACGAGCAGGCGTCCACCGAGGACCTGCGGCTCGCGCTCGGCCGCTACCGGAGCTTCTTCGACCGGCTGTTGTCGTTCTGACCTCGTACTGATCGTCCGGAACGGGCCCGACCGCGGCACCCCTGCGGGGGAGTGCCGCGGTCGTCATGCCGGGAGCACCTGCTGGGCGATGATCCGTGCGAGCTCGTCGGCGGGCAGGCCGGAGCCGAGGTAGGTGTTGGGGGCCAGCAGCAGGTTGGCCAGGACGATGACCGTGGCGCCCGTGGTGGGCTGGTAGCCGAGGAAGGTCTGAAAGCCCGGGATCGCGCCGTTGTGCCCGATGAGGCCGCTGAAGGACCGGTCGATGCCCAGGCCGTAGTTGCCGTCGGCGCTGAACTGCAGGCGTTCGGCCTGCGTCGCGGGACTCAGCAGCGTCCCGGTGGCCAGCGCCCGGGCCCAGATCCGCAGGTCGTGCACGGTGGAGATGGCCGCCCCGTCGGCGTAGGTGTAGGACGGGCTCCAGTCGGTGGCGTCGGTGGGGGCGACGCCCGGGGCGACCGTGACCTGGGCGGCCGCCGCGTCACCGCTCAGCGCCGCCTGGTAGGCCTGGATGCTCTCGACGTTGGTGCCGAACATGTACCCGCGCGGGTGCGGGTCGGGGATCGAACTGTCGTCGCGCGCGGGCAGCGTGGTGTCGTGCATCACCAGCGGTGTGAAGATGCGCTGCGCCATGAGCTCACGTAGCGGGGCGCCGCCGGCCCGTTCGGCGATCTGCCCGAGCAGCAGGTAGTTCGTGTTCGTGTACTGGAACGCCTGCCCGGGCGCGAACGCCGGTGGGTGCGAGAAGGCGATCGCGAGCAGTTCCTGGTCGTTCCACACCTTCTGGGGCTGCGCGTCGAGCGTCGCGTTCAGGCCGAGGTCGTCGGTGGTGTTGTACAGCCCGCTGCGCTGGGCGAGCAGGTCCCGGACCGTGATCGTCGCGCCGTTCGGCACGTCCGCCACGTACGTCGCGACGGGATCGTCGAGGCGGACCTTCCCTTCGTCGACCAGTTGCAGCACCACCGTCGCGGTGAACGTCTTGGTGACGCTGGCGATCCGCATGTGGTCGTCGACCTGCATGGGCGCGCCGGTCGGGAGGTCGCCGGTGCCCAGTGCGGTCAGCCAGGTGCCCTGACCGGGCACGTCCACCAGCACGATCGCTCCCGGCGTACGCAGGTCGCGGAGCCGGGTCTCCAGGGCCGGTTGCAACGCCATGGCGAACGCGGGGACCGGTGCGGG
>NZ_JAAXKZ010000094.1 GCF_012911875.1 Pseudonocardia bannensis
GGGTGGGCACGTGGATCACCGAGGGCTGGGGCCCGCCGGACGGGTGGCGCGTCGGTACGATCGATCTGATCTGGCAGGACCGGTGCCACCGGCGCCTGCGCGGCCCGGGAGGGCGGGATGTGAACGCCCGGGTCCCGGCGAGCGCCGCACATGAGCAGCAGAAGGGACGGGTCAGCCGATGAGCGGCCACTCCAAATGGGCGACGACCAAGCACAAGAAGGCCGTCATCGACGCCCGCCGGGGCAAGATGTTCGCCAAGCTGATCAAGAACATCGAGGTCGCGGCGCGTACTGGTGGCGGTGACCCCGACGGCAACCCGACGCTCTACGACGCCATTCAGAAGGCCAAGAAGAGCTCGGTGCCCAACGACAACATCGACCGCGCGGTCAAGCGCGGCTCCGGGGCCGACGCCGGCGGCGCCGACTACCAGACGATCACCTACGAGGGCTACGCGCCCAACGGCGTCGCGGTGCTCATCGAGTGCCTCACCGACAACCGCAATCGGGCGGCGACCGAGGTCCGGACCGCGATGAGCCGCAACGGCGGCACGATGGCCGACCCCGGTTCGGTGTCCTACCTGTTCACCCGCAAGGGCGTCGTGATCGTCCCCAAGGGCGACCTCTCGGAGGACGACCTGCTGCTCGCCGTGCTCGACGCCGGCGCGGAGGAGGTCAACGACCTCGGTGAGAGCTTCGAGGTCGTCTCCGAGGCGACCGACCTCGTCGCCGTGCGCACCGCGCTGCAGGAGGCCGGGATCGACTACGACTCGGCCGACCCGACGTTCGTGCCGTCGATGCAGGTCCAACTCGACGCCGAGGGGGCGAAGAAGGTCTTCCGGCTGATCGACGCCCTCGAGGACAGCGACGAGGTGCAGAACGTGTACGCGAACTTCGACGTGTCCGACGAGGTCATGGCCGAGGTCGGCTGAGCGGGTCCGTGACCGACGGCCCGGCGCCCGGGGAACCGCACGAGGCGGCCTCCGGTGCCGGGTCGTCGGCGTCGCCCCGCCCGGTACGAGCGAGCCACTTCTTCGCGGTCAGGCGATCCGCTCGAAGAGGGCGTCGAGGCCCGCGGGGTCGGTCGTCAGCCCTTGGCGTAGGTGGCCGCGGTCTTGCTCTCGAACTCGAGCGCGACGAACGGCTCGTCGCCGAGCACCCATGCGTCGTGCCCCGGATCGATCCGGTAGGCGTCGCCCGGGCCGAGGTCGGACTCGGTGCCGTCGTTGTGCGCGATGTGGATCCGGCCCGACACGACGTAACCCAGGTGCGCGGCCTGGCAACTCTCCGTGCCGACCACCGGCTTGATGCACTCCGACCACCGCCACCCCGGCTGGGCGCTGACCCGGGCCACCGTGTCGTCGCCCAGGTGCACGACGCTGACCATGGTCTTCTCCGGGGTTCGCGTCTCGTCGGGCCGGTCCATGCTCTTCGTCTCGACGCTGGCCATCGCTGGTGCTCCTCTCTCAGGGTTCCGGTCCGCCGGAGGATCCTCGCCTCGACGCGTCGCCGACAGGCCCGATCGGCCCCGTCGTGACCTCCGCCGCCCCCCGCCGGCTGGGCGCACCCGGGGGCGGCGTCGGCGGGCGAACCTCGCGCAGCCGGCTCCGGTCGCGCCGCGGCCACGGCGGCTCTCGCACGGTGTTCTGTTCGCTCGTGACGACCAGCATCAGCGCGACGGGCCGAACCGCCACACCGTGATCGTGTTGCTGCTCGTCGTGCCGATCGTCGCCGGACTGATCGTCGGCCTGGTGATCGTCATGCAGGCCTGACGCCCGTCCGGGGAAGCGGCGCCCTGCCCCATGACGTCCGCGAACACGGCGAGCCGGGTGTATCGCCCGTCGGTGGCCTGTCGGGGCTCGGTCCTAGACTCGCTGGTGATGAGCCCCGCAACCCGTGCCCCAGAGAAGGCCGGCGCCTCGACAGCCGCCGGCGCCGCGACGACGTCTCCGTCCGGCGGTGGCTCCACGGACAAAAGGCTGCTGCTGCTCGACGGGCACTCGCTGGCCTACCGGGCGTTCTTCGCGCTGCCGGCGGAGAACTTCCGTACCGGCACGGGGCAGACCACGAACGCGGTCTACGGCTTCACCTCGATGCTGATCAACCTGCTGCGCGACGAGCAGCCCACGCACGTCGCGGTGGCCTTCGACGTCTCGCGTCAGACGTTCCGCTCCGAGCGCTTCGCCGACTACAAGGCGAACCGGACGACCACCCCGGACGACTTCCGGGGCCAGGTCGACCTGATCAAGGAGGTGCTCGGCGCGCTGAACATCCCGGTGTTCGCCGTCGAGGGCTACGAGGCCGACGACCTGATCGCCACGCTCGCCACCCAGGCGGAGGCCGACGGGTTCCAGGTGCTCATCACCACCGGCGACCGTGACGCGTTCCAGCTGGTGAGCGACAACGTGACCGTGCTCTACCCGCGTCGTGGCGTGTCCGACCTGGGCCGGATCGACCCGGCCGAGGTGATGGAGCGCTACGGCCTCACCCCGGCTCAGTACCCCGACTTCGCGGCGCTGCGCGGCGACCCCAGCGACAATCTGCCGAGCATCCCCGGCGTGGGGGAGAAGACCGCGGCGAAGTGGGTCCGCGAGTTCGGTTCGCTCGGCGAGCTCACCGACCGGGTCGACGAGGTCAAGGGCAAGGCGGGCGACGCGCTGCGCGCCAACCTGGCCAACGTGCTGCTCAACCGGCAGCTCACCGAGCTCATCCGGGACGTCGCGCTCGACACGGCACCGGCCGATCTCGAGGTCCGGCCGTGGGACCGCGACGCGGTGCACCGGCTGTTCGACGAGCTGGAGTTCCGGGTGCTGCGCGAGCGGCTCTTCGCGACGCTGGTCAGCGCGGAGCCCGAGGCCGACGAGGGCTTCGAGGTACAGGGCGGGGCGATCGAACCGGGCACCGTGCGTGCCTGGCTCGATGCCCATGTGCGCGACGGTCGCCGGGTGGGGCTCGCCTTCCACGGCCTGTCGGGCGGCGCGACGGCGCGAGATCTGGACGGTATCGCGCTCGCCGCCGGCGAGCCGACCGTCGAGGGGCGGGCCGGTCTCGACGCCCACCCGCCCGCGGCCGCCGGGGTGCCGCAGGCCGGTTACCTGGACGTCCGCACCCTGAACCCGGACGACGAGGCGGCGCTGGGGGAGTGGCTGGCCGACGAGTCGGTGCCCAAGGCCGCGCACGACGTCAAGGCGGCGTTGCACGCGCTGCGGGCTCGCGGTTGGACGCTGCGCGGGCTGACCAGTGACACCGCGATGGCCGCGTACCTGGCCAGGCCGGGGCAGCGCAGCTTCGACCTCGCCGATCTCGCGCTGCGCTACCTGCGCCGTGAGCTGCGCGCCGAGGGCGAGGCCGACAACGGCCAGCTCTCCCTGCTCGGTGGTGCGGAGGAGGCCGACGCGCAGCGGGCGCAGGCTCAGATGGTGGCCGCCTCCGCGGTGGCCGAGCTGGCCGACGCGCTCGACGCCGAGCTGTCCGAGCGCGGCGGCACCGAGCTGCTCGCCGGGCTCGAGCTCCCGCTGCTGTTCGTGCTGACGGACCTGGAGACAGCGGGCATCGCGGTCGACCGGACGGCCCTCGCCGCCCTGGAGGCGGAGTTCGCCGGTCAGGTCAAGCAGGCCGCGCAGGACGCGTACTCGGTGATCGGTAAGGAGATCAACCTCGGGTCACCGAAGCAGCTGCAGGTCGTGCTGTTCGACGAGCTGAGCATGCCGAAGACCAAACGCACCAAGACCGGCTACACCACCGACGCCGACGCGCTGCAGAGCCTGTTCGAGCAGACCGAGCATCCGTTCCTGTCGCACCTCTTGCTGCACCGGGACGCGACGCGGCTGAAGGTCACCGTCGACGGGCTGCTCAAGTCGATCGCCGACGACGGCCGCATCCACACCACGTACAGCCAGACCATCGCGGCGACCGGCCGGCTCAGCTCGACCGAGCCCAACCTGCAGAACGTGCCGATCCGCACCGCCGCCGGTCGCCGGATCCGCGAGACGTTCGTCGTCGGCGACGGGTACGCGGAGCTGATGACGGCGGACTACAGCCAGATCGAGATGCGGATCATGGCGCACCTGTCGGAGGACGAGGCGCTGATCGAGGCCTTCCGGTCCCGGCACGACTTCCACGCCGAGACCGCCGCCCGGGTGTTCGGGGTGGACGCCACCGAGGTCACGCCCGAGCAGCGTGCCAAGATCAAGGCGATGAACTACGGGCTCGCGTACGGGCTGTCCGCGTTCGGGCTCTCGGCCCAGCTGCGGATCTCCACCGAGGAGGCCCGCGGGTTGATGGACGAGTACTTCGCCGGCTTCGGCGGGGTGCGCGACTACCTGCACACCGTCGTCGAGCAGGCCCGCAAGGACGGCTACACCTCGACGATCCTCGGCCGCCGCCGCTACCTGCCCGACCTCACCAGCGACAACCGGCAGCGGCGCGAGATGGCCGAGCGGATGGCGCTCAACGCCCCGATCCAGGGCAGCGCGGCCGACATCATCAAGGTCGCCATGCTGAACGTGCACCGGGCACTGTCCGAGGGTGAGCTGCGCAGCCGGATGCTGCTGCAGGTCCACGACGAGCTCGTGCTCGAGGTGGCCGAAGGCGAGCGGGAGACCGTCGAGGCGCTGGTCCGCCGGGAGATGGGCGCGGCCTACGAGCTGAGCGTGCCGCTCGAGGTGTCCGTCGGGTACGGGCGCAGCTGGGACGACGCCGCCCACTAGCCGTGGCCGGCCCGCTGGGCTGCGACGATCCGCCGCACCGCCCCTCGACGGGTCCTGGTGGCCGGCTGCTCGGGGTCGGGCAAGTACGCGCGGCCGCGCTGGCGGTGTGTCTCGACCTGCCCTACACAGAGCTGGACGCGCTGCATCACGGTCCCGGCTGGGTGTCGCGGCCGGAGTTCGCGGCTGGCGTCGTGGCGTTCGCGGCGACGGACGCGTGGGTCTCGGCGTGGCAGTACAGCGCGGCGGTACAGCGTGGTGCGACCGCTGTTGCTCGCCCGCGTCGACACCCTGGTTTAGCTGGACCTGCCCCGATGGCGGGTGTTCAGTCGGCTTGTGTCGCGCACGGTGACGCGCCGGCTGCGCCGCACCGAGTTGTGGAACGACAACGTCGAGCCGCCGCTGTGGACGGTGGTCACCGACCCGACCACCTGCCGCGCTCGGCCCGGTGCCGGCGGGCACAGCCGCACCGGTGCCCGACGAACTCCAGTGGGCCGAGGAATGGCAGACCACCCGGCACCTCATCAGGGTCACGGTGTCCCGTGCCGGTGTCCAGGGGGATGCCGCTTCGCCCCGCTGACCAGCGGCGCGTTCGACCGGCTCGCCGGTACACAGGCGAGCGCGGGCCGGCGGGCGGCTCTCCCGCCGGGCCCGCGCTCGCGCCGCGTCGACGCCGGTCCCCAGCGCCATCGGCGTGGCCCGGGTCGACCCTTCCCGGGAGGGGGGCGCGACCCGGGTGGGGACGACCGATCAGCCCTGGTCCTGGGCGGTGCTGTTGTCGTTGGACTGGTCGTTGCTCACCGAGTTGTCCTGGATCACGGGCGGCTCGCCGGCGGACTCCTCTCCGAGCAACGCGCCCACCCCGAGGACGTCCTCTGCGTTGACCACGGGATTGACCTGGGTGACCGGTCCGTTGCTGTTGGACTGGTCAGTGGAGTTGGACTGGCGCTGGGTCGAGTTCCCACCGTCCTCGTAGCTGTAGCTCTGACATTCCTGGGTGCCCTCCTCCCCGGCCTGTGCGATCCCGGACGCAGTGAATGCGATCGGCACGGCGATGACCGAACCGACGATCGCACGATGGAGTTTGCGCATGTCTGTGCCCTTCCTTCTCATGGCAACTATGCGGTCGCGCACGATGACGAAGGCCGGCGCCATCGCGGCGGCCCCATTTTCGTGATACCGGCGCGTTCCGCATGGTTTGCAGGCGGTGTCACTGATCGATGTCCGGATGCCCGACATTCGCAGCAATGATCGTTGTTGTTCGCCCGGCGGCGAGCGCGGGAATCAACGGTTCGATCGGGCGGAACCGTTTTGCGGACCTGATCGTTCGCGGCAACCAACTCTCTGCCAGCGGCCCGTCTTCATCCGGTGCGCCGGCCGGCTGCCGGCCGGATCCGCAGTGCGGGCTACGGGGCGGGCGAGGTTCGATATCCGCATCGGCGCCCCACGATTTCGTTGCGGCGGCGTCATCGAAAGAGGCTCGGCCGCGCCGAAGGATGCGCGGCGGTGGCGGGATGGAACACACTGCAGGGTCCGGCCGGTACCGGCCGGACCCTGCAGCGCGCCAATTGCGTTCAGCCTCAGACGAGACCGCCGACGATGTCGGCCACCGGGGCGAGCGCGTCCGGGTCGGTGGTGCCCGGGTCGGTGCCCGGATCGGTGGTGCCCGGGTCGGTGCCCGGGTCGGTGCCCGGGTCGGTGCCCGGGTCGGTGCCCGGGTCGGTGGTGCCCGGGTCCGTGGTGCCCGGGTCGGTGGTGCCCGGGTCGGTGGTGCCCGGGTCGAGCAGGTCACCAGGGTCGGCAGGGGCGGCGGGCACGATGTCGTCGCCGTTGTCGATGCTGCCGGAGTTGCTGTTGCTCTGGTCGGTGGAGTTGCTCTGGGACTGGCCGTACCCGTCGTCCTGGGTCTGGCTCGTGGAGTTCTCGTTGCTCTGGTAGTTGTCCACCGAGTTGTCCTCGCCGGCCAGAGCCACCGCCGGTGCGCCCATCATCATGGGCACCGCCACGGCCAGGGCGACACCGAACCGTCGAACGTGCAACGCCATCAGGTCAGTCACTTCCTCTCATCGAAAACTGTCCGTGTGCATGACGCCCCATCCCGTGTACCGCGAAACGCAATACAGATGAATTCGTGGACTGTTCACCATGCGCGTCGGGACTGATCTCGGAGTGGGTGAGCGGGTCGTCGGTGACCACGCTCGTGATCATGCACTGGGGTGAGAGTAACCATGCCTGCCGAGGAGGGGGCAAGTCGGAACTCGGATTTCCGATCCCTCGTTCGTGTGCATCTCAGCTCACTGTCACTCACGAGAAGGAGAAATGTTTGATGTGAGGAATCCAGGTATCCGGGACCCGTGGAGTCGCGCACCGAGGCGGGCATCGCCCGTTTGACCGACGAGGCCCGCGCTCCTGCGTATTGCCGACCCGAGGAGATCACCCCAGCGTGATCAACGGTCGCCTCCCCGTCGCTGAAACGGTCTAGGAAGACCAATCCCGCGGCTTCCCGAATCGTTCGGGAGCGAGCGGTAATGGTGCTCGCAAGTAAGCCGACGACTACCGATGCGATCGCATGCGGTGCCCGACGCGGTACCCCTTGATTCGCTGCTTCGGTGACCTTGTGCACGTACAGTGCGACTTTCAGTGATGCCCGTTGCGGGCGGAACGTCACCGGTGCCGTGGCGGACGGCGACGTCGAGAGGGGAGCGATGGCGATGAGTCCCGGCCTCACCGCCCCGTGGCGGCCGTTCCTCGCCCGGTGGGTATGGCGCCGCGTGGCCGACGTCCTGGTCACGGCCGGGGTGTGCGCAGTGGTCGCCGTGCTGGTCGCCTCCCCGGCGGTCATTCACAGCGACGCCGTGGCGCTGACCGGCCAGATCCTGACGATCTCGGCCGCCGCGGTCGGCGCCGGCGCGGCGATCCTGGCAGTCGTCGCCTCGCGCCTGCTCGGGGACCCGAGACCGGCCTGGCTCGCCTCCGCCCTCGTCCTGTACTGCGTGATCGTGCTGCCCTGGAGCACCGTGGCCCCGGTCGACTTCGACCTTGCCCACCGGGCATCCCGGCTTGTGGCCTACCTGACCGCGATGGCGCTGCTCCTGCTGTCGATCCGCCCTCCGCGCCCGCTCGGGTCCTGGGGCGGATGGGTGATCATGTTCGGTGGCGGGCTGCTCGCGGTCGGCGCGCTGAACGCACCGGACGTCGGTCCGGTCCGGTACCTCGTCGAAGGCCCGGCGGTCACGGTCGCGGTGCTGGTCGGCTGGACGGCGGCAGGGATCGCGTTCGTCGTCGACGGCTTCCGGCGGCAGAGCACACCGCGGTCGCGGCTCGGGCTCGGGCTGGTCGTGCTCGCCGTCGCCCAGCTCTACCGCGTCGGGATGGGCCTGCCGGGCGTCAGCGGCAATCTGGTGTTCTCCGCGCTGCGTCTCACCGGGCTCATCGTGGTTCTGATCGGCCTGGCCCAGCTCGTGCAGCGGGCGCTGACCGCGCTGCGCTCGCAGCAGTGGGAGCAGCAGGAGGAACTCTCGGCGGCGGCCCTGCACATGGAACGCGCGACCGAGCTCGCCGCCGAACGTGACCATGAGCTGCGTAACGGGCTCGCCGGGCTCGCCGGCATCACCCACCTGCTCAGCTCCGAGGCCGACACCGAGGACCACGAGCGGCTCAGGGTCGCCGTGCTGGCCGAGCTGGGGCGGCTGCGCATGATCCTGGGCGGATCCGAAGAGCTCGGTGACACCGGCGGTGCGGCTGACCGGGCCGCGCGCGAGTACCGGGTCGAGCCGGTGCTGGCGGGGCTCGTCATGCTTCGCCGCTCCCGAGGGGCCCCGGTCGAACTCGAGGCGGAGCCCGGGCTGACCGCCCGCGGTGACTCCGCCGTGCTCGCCCAGGTGATCACCAACCTGCTCGCGAACTGCGACCGGCATGCGCCCGGCGCCCCCGTGACCATCCGCGCGCTGCCGGCGGACGGCGCGATCGCCGTCGAGGTCCGGGACCACGGGCCGGGCCTGCGGGCCGGCAGCGAGGAGGCGGTGTTCGGCCGTGGCGTGCGCGACGAGTCGGCTGGTGGCTCCGGTCTCGGGCTGCACATCAGCCGTCAGCTCCTCGCCCGTGAAGGGGGCTCCCTCGAGCTCCGCACCGTCACCGATCCGCCCGGCTGTCTGGCCCGCGTCACCGTCCCGGCTGTGGATGCGTCGTCGGTACAGGTGGCCGAGCAGCTCAACCGCTGATCGTCCGGCCTCTCGCGCGAGGTCGTCGCCGCTCCCCGGCCCGGAGGCTCCCGGTGCGGGGCTGTCCGCGGGAGGACGCTAGGCCATTCGGACTACAAAACGCAACGCTGCGTAGCGAATGACTGTCCGGTTGGGTAGAACCTGCGCATCGCCCGTACCGGGCACACCCGGTCTGTTTAGCATCCGCACGATGAGACACTCGCCGACCGTTGTGGACGTGCGCCGGCTTGCCGGAGCCCTGGCCACCGCCACCACCGCGCTGGACACGTGCGACGGCTACGTCGTCGTGGTCATCGACGCGGTCATCGGCGAGGCCGATGCCTACGGGCCGTTCACGGCGGCGGGTGCATGTGCCGAAGCCGAGCGGCTGCGCAACGAGATGGGGCGCGGTGAGCTCGGTGCGGTGACGGTGAGCGTGATCGGGCTGCACCGTCCGGACTGACGTCGAAGAGCCCCAGCGACGCCGGTGCAGGTGCTCGTCGAACGGGAGGGCAGTGCCAACCTGCGGGAGGCGGTGCAGGCGCTGCCCGTCCGGTGGCGCCACGCCGTCACCGGCTACTACCTGCAGCAGCGTCCGACGCGCGAACTCGCCGAGGAGCTCGGGGCGACCGAGTCCCAGTCTCGCAGCTGTGCGAGGAGGGCCTCGCGCTGCTCCGTGACGGTCTCACGCCCTACGTCCAGGACCACCGCCCGCCGGCCGGGCCGCCGAGCGGGATCGCGGAGCGACGCCGGCGCCGGTACTGCGCCGCGGTCGGTTCCCGCCGGACCGGCTCAGAAAATCTTCACGATCTGCAGCGCGGCCGGCCCGAGGATCACGATGAACAGGGCCGGGAGGATGAAGAACATCAGCGGGAAGAGGATCTTCACGGGCACCTTCTGCGCCTGCTCCTCGGCCCGCTGCCGCCGGCGGGTGCGCATCTCCGACGCCTGCTCGGCGAGCACGCCGGAGATCGGGACACCGAGCGCGTCGGCCTGCACGACCGCGCCGACGAAGTGCCGCACGTCCGGCGCGCTCACCCGGTCCGCGAGCGCCTGGAACGCCTCTCGGCGGCTCTTGCCGATCTGCATCTCCTGCAGCACGCGGTGGAACTCTCCGGCCAACGGCCCGTTCGTGTTGCGCGTGACCTGGGCGAGCGCCGCATCGAAGCCGAGCCCGGCCTGGATGCTGATCACCAGCAGGTCGACGGTGTCCGGGAGGGCCTTCTGGATCTGCTGCTGCCGCTTGAGCCCGAGGTTGTAGAGCAGCACGTCGGGCAGGAAGAACCCGGCAGCGGCGCCGATCGCGCCGGTGACGACCATGCGCAGCGGCGAACTGCTCCCGATCATCGCGCCGAGCAGTCCGAGTCCGAGTAGGCCGCCGCCCTTACCTGCAAGGACCCGCTCGACGCTCCACCCCGCAGGGCTACCCGCGAGCTCGAGACGGCGGGCGAGGGCGGTGACTGCTCCGCCCCCCGACAGCGTCCGGGCCAGCCGGACCGCGCCGCGCCACAGCGGGCGCACCACCCGGGTGCTGAAGGGCTCCAGCGCATCGCCGGGGGAGCCTGAGGTCGCACCGAACCGCGCCACCAGCGCGGTGGCGCGGGAGGCCCGGACCCGCTCGTCCCGAGCCGTGACGAGTGCCGCCACCCCGAGCGTCACCGCGAGGAACACCGCGCCGAGCCCTGTACCGAGAAGCAGTTCCGAAGCGATCACAGCTCCACCTTCGCGATCTTGTTCATCGCGATCATCCCGATCACGAGCATCACGGCGCCGGCCGCGAGCATCACCAGGCCGAGCGGCTCGGTGACGAGCGCTCCCGCATACTCGGGCCGGACGAGGTACATGTAGCCGCCGATGACCGGCGGCAACGCCGCGAGGATCACCCCGGAGAGACGGCCCTCGGCGGACAGCGCCTTGACGTGGCGCCGCAGCCACGCGCGCTCCCGGATGGTCTCGGCGACCTGCAACAGGACGTCGGCGAGATTGCCGCCGACCTCCCGCTGCACCCGGATCGCCATCACCACCCAGCGGAAGTCGACGCTGTCCATCCGGTCGGCGACCTGTTCGAGGGCGTCCTCCACCGGGGTCCCGAGCCGGGACTGCGCCAGCGCGCGCCCGACCTCGACCGCGATCGGGCCGTCGCCGAGCCGGACCACCGAGTCCAGGGCCTGGGGCAGTGAGTATCCGCTGGACAGGCCGCTGGCGACCAGCTGCAGCGCGTCGGGCAGGTCCGTGCCGAACGCCGCCAACCGCCGGCTCGCCCGCACCGACAGGAACAGCCGGGGGCCGAGCCAGCCGACCGGCGCCCCCAGCACGATCCCGGCCGACGGTGAACCGAGCAGCAGGCCGAGCACCGCCGTGGCGGCGAGCCCGACGGCTACGCAGAGCAGCAGCCACTCGTTGGGCCGCCACGCCACCGCGGCGCGGTCGAGCCGCGCGGCGAGGCGCTCGCCGATGCCGCGGCGGGCGACCACCCGCTCGGCCAGTTCGAGCGCCCCCTCGCGCAGCGCACCGTCCCGGAGCCCGTTCGACGGGGACGCCGGGCCGCGGCCCTCGGCCCCGTAGCGCGCCACCAGCTTCTGCACACGACGGCGGTCGCGCACCGACCTCGGCACGGCGACCAGCGCGACGACGATCAGCGCCACCGCACCGAACACGCCGGCCAGGCCGGCCGCGAGCCATGGCCAGGACTCCCCGGCCTCCGGGGCGATCTCACCCACCGGTGCCGTGCCCGCCGCCAGTGGCGTGGTCGTGTCGATCTCGACGGTCCGCCCGCCCCACGGCAGGGTGAGCTGCAGCCGGGCGGTCGAGGCCGTGAGCCCGGGTGGCAGGGCGGCGTCGACGGCCACGGTGGTGCTGTCCTGCGCCGCCTGGTCGCGGAACACCTGCGAGGCCTCCCCGGCGCTCTGCGCGCGGAAGACCTGGCCCCCGCCGGCCTGCGCGATCGCCGCCTGCTGCGGGTCGGTGGCCCCGTCCGCCGCGGGCCTGACGCTCACCACGTCGACGCGGGCGTCGCCGGCCTGCGTCCGGTTGAGCAGCCCCGGCAGGTTCAGGGCGCTGACCGTGTCCGGTCCGTCGCTCATCACGAGGACCTGGCGGTCCCCCTCGGTACCGAGCGCGGTGAGCGCCAGGTCGACCGCGTCGTACAGGCTGGTCTGCCCGGCCGCGCTCAGCCCGCGCACCGCGTCGCGCACGACGGCGCGCGGGGCGGTCGGTGGTGCCAGCAGGACGGGGCGGTCGGCGAAGGCGACCAGGCCGATGCGGTCACCTTCCGGGGCCGCGTCCAGGAAGGAGCCGGCCGCCGCTTTGGCCTCGTCGAGCAGCGGGCCGGCCATCGACCCGCTGGTGTCGATCACGAGCATCGTGGTGCGCGGCGCCAGCTCGGGCTGTACCTCCGGCACGGCGGCCTGCGCGGCGACGGAGTATCCGTCCACCCGCAGCTTCACCGTCCCGGTGAGCGCCGCGGCGCCGGAGCCCCGGTCGAGCCCGGTGACCAGGAAGCGGACCCGCCCGTCCTGCACGGTGACATCGGTGAGGGCGACGTCGCCGCGGTCGGCCTCCTGGGCCGTCGCGGATGCCTGGCCCAGCCAGCCGAGCAACCCGAGCAGCAGCGAGATGGCGGCGATCCGGCCCCTCACCGGAGGGGCCCGTCGAGTGCGAAGGTCGCCGGGTCGATTCGCACGCCGCGGTCGGCGAGACGGTCCAGGACCCGGGGGCGCAGCCCGGTGGCGCGCAGCATCCCCTGGAAGCGGCCCTGCTGGTCGAAGCCCGGCCCGTAGTCCATGAGGAACACGTCCTGCAGGGTGATGACGTCGCCCTCCATACCGACCACCTCGGTGACGTGGGTGATGCGCCGGCTTCCGTCCTTGAGCCGGCTCTGGTGCACGATGAGGTCGATCGCGCCCGCGATCTGCTCGCGGATCGCGCGCACCGGCAGCTCCACGCCGGCCATCAGCACCATGGTCTCCAGGCGGGACAGCGAGTCGCGCGGACCGTTGGAGTGTGCGGTGGCCAGGGAACCGTCGTGGCCGGTGTTCATCGCCTGCAGCATGTCCAGCGCGGCGCCGTCGCGGACCTCTCCGACCACGACGCGGTCGGGCCGCATTCGCAGCGAGTTGCGCACGAGGTCGCGGATCGTGATCTGGCCCTTGCCCTCGATGTTCGGCGGGCGTGACTCCAGGCGCAGTACGTGCGCCTGGTGCAGCTGCAGCTCGGCCGCATCCTCGATGGTGACGATCCGCTCGTCGTCGGGGATGAACGCCGAGAGCACGTTCAGGGTGGTGGTCTTCCCCGAGCCGGTACCGCCGCTGATCAGGATGTTGAGCCGGCCCCGCACGCAGGCCTCGAGGAAGCCGCGCATCGTCGGGGTGAACGTGCCGAAGCTGACGAGGTCGTCGGCGGTGAACGGGTCGGTGGCGAACTTGCGGATCGTGAGGGTGGAACCGTCGAGCGCGATCGGCGGCACGACCACGTTCACCCGGCTGCCGTCGCGCAACCGCGCGTCGACCATCGGGCTCGACTCATCGACGCGGCGCCCGACCGCCGCGACGATCTTGTCGATCGTGCGCCGCAGGTGGGCCTCGTCGGCGAACGCGGCGTCGACCCGGGAGAGCCGTCCGCCACGCTCGATGAAGATCCGCTGCGGCCCGTTGACCATCACCTCGGTGACATCCGGGTCGTTCAGCAGCGGCTCGATCGGCCCGTAGCCGAGGATGTCATCGGCCACCTCCTGCGTGATGCGGGCGCGGTCGGTCCCGGAGAGCGGGGTCTCCTCCCGCTCCATCACCGTCTGCAGGCTCTGGCGGACGCGCGACTCGAGCTCGGTCTGCGTCATGTGCGGGTCGTAGAGCTCCGGGCCGAGGCTCGCGACGAGCGCGGTGCGCACGCTGCGCTTGACCTCCGCGGCCGGGTCGCTCCGGACCGGGCGGGGCCCCGCCGGGTCCGCGGCCGGCGCAGGTGCGTCCGGGGCGCGGCCGAGGCCGGCGAGGCGGTGGGCCAGCGTCATCGGACCGCCGCCTTGCGGCGCAGCCCGCGGCGCGCGCTGCGATGGCGGACGGGGTCCGGCGGCGGTTCGGGGCGGCTGTCCAGCGTGGCGGCGATCCGGCGTATCGCGTGAGCGACCGGATGCTTCGGCTGGTCGAGGACCACGGGCACGCCCCGGTTGATCGACAGGGGGACGGTCCGGTCCGCGGGCACCTCGGTGTGGACCGACGCTCCGACCATCTGCGCGACGTCGTCGGCGTCGATCTCGAGCTGTGCGTCGGCCCGGTTGAGCACGATGCGGCGCCGGTCGGCGGGGTGGCCGAGCAGGTCGAGTGTCTGCAGGGTGAGCTTGAGGTTCTTGATCGAGGGCACCTCGGGGGTGGTGACGAGGATGAGCTCGTCGGTGGCGTCGAGCGCGGCGAGCACGTGCTCGGTGAACGCGGGCGGGGTGTCCACGACGACGACGTCGTAGCGCTCGGCCAGCAGCGGGAGGAGCCGCGTCACCAGGTCGGCGGGCACGTGCTCCGCGGTGCGCGGCTCGGCCGGGGCGAGCACGGTGTGCAGGCCCGAGGCGTGCGCGGTGACCAGCGAGGCGGCGCCGGCGGCGTCGAGGCTCGACGCCATCGGGACGGCGTCGGCGAGCGTGCGTTCGGGGAACAGGCCGAGCAGCACGGCGACATCGCCGAACGCGAGGTCGAGGTCGACGAGGCAGGCGGTGGTGCCCGACTGCGCCAGCGCGACACCGAGGTTGGTGGCCACGATCGACTTCCCGGCACCGCCCTTGCCGCCGAAGACGGTCACGATGCGGCCACGCCGCCGCTCCGTCGTGGCAGGCGTCAGCCCCGCCGCGCGGCGGACCTGTTCGGACAGCGCCCGGGAGGCCACGCACGCCTGACCGAGCCGCTGCGTCTCGTGGGCGGGGACCACCTCGCGGAAGCCGGCGCGCAGCGCCTGGCCGAGCACGCCGGTGTCCACGCGGTGCCGCACGAGCACCACGCCGAGGGCGGGCCGATCGACCCGGGCCGCGGCGGCGAACTCCGACGCGGCGGCGAGGTCGATGTCGGGGCCGATCACCACGAGTTCGTCGTCGGAGTCGGAGAGGTGGCGGCGCAGGGCGCCGAGGTGTGCGACGACGTGGGCGCCACCGACGGCGGTGCCCAGGACGTCGGCGCTGCGGGGGTCGGAGCAGACGAGAATCGTCACGGCGCGGTCCCGGGGGTGTCGAAGATGCGGCTGTTGTCGGTGCCCGGCGACGGCACGACCACCAGGTCGGCCGTGAGGAGCACGGGATAGAGCGCGACCCCGCTGTTCAGCCCGAGGATGATCTTCTCGGACTGCTGCTGGTCGACGGCGAGCACGATCGCCGTGCCCGCGGTGCCGGCCTCGGCCTCGACGGCCCCGGCCACGGCGAGGACCGTCAACCGGTCCACCAGCAGCCGTGTCACCTGCGTGTTCGGGGCCTCCAACGCCAGCCCGTCGCCGCGTGGGGTCGCCCCGGCGGGACCGCCGGCGGAGGTGAAGGTCTCGAAGAGGGCGATCTCGGCGCCGGGCTGGAGGTAGCCGGCCCAGTCCGCGGAGTTCGCGAAGTGCTGCAGGGACACCGGCAGCGCTACCTTTCCCGCGGGCACGGCCAGGCCGCCGGTCGCCGGGCCCGTGGTGTCCGGCGGGCCGAAGTTCGCCGCCAGCAGAAGCTCGTGGGGCTCGATCGCGCGGGTGGCGATCAGCCCCTGGGCCTGCGTGGGGTCGGTGAACGCGCCGACCGGCACCGCGCCGAGCGGGAAGCTCGCCTTCTCGACCAGGCCCTGCTGCTGCGCCTCCGCGAACGAGGCGCCCGCCGGGATGGCGTCGGCGGCGACGAGGACCTCGACGGCCTCCTTGCCGGCCAGTGCGCGGGCATCGGCGCCGGCCACGTAGGCCCAGAGCGCCGTGGTGCCGGCGAGCGCGAGCAGGCCCGCCGCCACGATCAACACGATTCGACGTCGCACGGTGGTGTCACTTCCTGTCTGTGCTCGGTCCGACGGTGGTCAGCCGAGGAGCTGGACGACGGTGGCGCCGTAGTCCGGTGCAGGACTGATCGGGCCGGGGGTGGGCTGCAGCCCATGGAGGAACGCGCCGCCGATGCAGGTGGTCGGCTTCGCGCACGGCAGCAGCCCGGTGACGATCGAGGGGTGCGAGGTGCCCGCGAGCTGCCATCCGGTGAAGTGGAAGGCCGCGTAGCCGACGATGTGGTACTGCACCTTGCTGCCCGTCCCGGTCACCGTGTCGAAGACCGGGACGTAGACGACCTCGTCGAGCAGCGAGGACAGGTACGCGTCGGTGCAGCCGAGTGTCGTCGGGTTGCTGTTGCCGGGGTCACCCGGGAGCGTCTCGCCCACCGTGGTCGTGACCGAGCACGAGCCGTCGGAGTCGAGGTAGCCGAAGTTGCCCGGCGCCTTCTGGCCCGACGAGCTCGTGGAGCACGGCCCGCTGTCGGTGTGCAGCTCGATCCCCGTCTGCCACGACAGCAGCGACGACAGCAGCGAGTCCAGCAGCGACATCGGCGCGAAGCCGCCGCGCTGGGCCCGGTACTGGTCGACCACGCACTGTGAGACCGTGATCGGCAGGACGCTCAGGACGGTGGTCGGCGAGCCGTACCCGGCGCGGGCACATGCCCCGACCGTCGTGCCGGCGTAGTCCTCGTTGCCGGGGATCGTGCGGGCGAAGATCGGGTCGACGGCGCCGGAACCGTCGGCGTTGCGGGTGCGGGTGTGTACCTCGACGTAGGGCGGCGCGCCGGCGGGCAGCGGATCGCAGGAGGCCCCCGATCCCGTCGGGAGCGGGCAGGTGCCCAGGCCCGGCGCGGTGCCGCAGACCAGCGCGACCCGCGCCGCGCCGTCCACCGCGTTGCCGTTGGCGAGCGCGGGGGCCGTGGAGGTGTCGCAGCGGGGCGACGAGGTCCCCAGTGTCCGGACGCAGGACTGGGCGATCGCGACCGCGGCCGCGTCGGCGCCGTTCTGCAGCTGGCGGCGCTCGCTGTAGAGCGCCCCGACGTCGATCGCGATCGCGGCGCAGGCGAAGAGGACCACGGACCCGATCACCGCGGTGAGCACGGAGACCGCGCCCCGGTCGCCGGTCAGGCGGCGCACTGGCGGGCCGCCGTTCCGCTGATCGTCAGGCCGCCGCCGGCCAGCGACCCGATGAGGGGGGTGACGAACTCGAAGCGCGTCGAGACGGTCATCGCGGCCCGGACGGTGCCGGGGACGGCCGTCGCCGGGCACACGGTCGCCAGGGGGTAGCTGACCGCGGCCGGCGCCACCGCCGTCACCTGCAGCACCGAGCCCACGGCCGAACGGGCCGCGGCGAGGGTGCCGCCGGTCGCGAGGGTCCGGGCGCCCTCGGCGGCCGCGTCGGAGAGGGTGAGCTGGGTGTGGAAGGCCCGGGCGAAGTCGACGATGCCGAAGAGCAGCAGCACGAGCAGCGGCAGGACGAGCGCGAACTCGACCGCCGCGGCGCCCCGCTGCGGGTCGTGCCGGCGCAGTCGCCGCATGACGGACGTCCTCTCTGAACGGCGGTGAGGCGGCCCCGGTGCGCTGCGGGCACCGGGGCCGGTGGCGATCAGCCGATCTGGTCGGTGACCTCGGTGAACAGGTTGGCGATCGCCGGGCCGAGCAGGAAGACCGCGGCCATGACGAGCGCGGCGATTCCGGCGATGAGCAGGCCGTACTCGACGGCGGTGGCGCCGCGGTCCTCGCTGCGGAGGCGGGCCTGGGCGTTCTGCACGAGGGTCAGGAGGAGCAGCATCAGGGATCGAACCTTTCGGGAGGAAGCGACGCCGGTTGGCCCGCTCGGAGGGGATCGACCGGTGATCGGCCGTTCAGTTGGGTCATCGACCCCCGCCCCGCGAAAGTTAGGCATTGACGGGCAACTGGTCCCGATATACGCAAATCTGATGACGGGCCTGCAGGCACGCCCGTTCAGACCAGACCGGGCAGCCCTTCGGCGTAGATCCCCACCAGGGCGCCGACCAGCATGAACGGGCCGAACGGCAGCTCCGAGGACCGGCCGACCCGGCGGACGGCGAGCAGCACCAGCCCGACGAGCGCGACGAGCAGGAACCCGGCGAGCGCTCCGGCGAGCAGGGCGTTCCAGCTCAACCAGGCCAGGTGCAGGCCGAGCACCCCGGCGAGCTTGACGTCACCGAACCCCAGTCCCGCCGGGTTGATCAGCGCGAGCAGCAGGTACAGGCCGAACAGCGCGACCATCCCGAGCACGGCCCGCAGCAACGGGGCGGAGTCGCCCTCGATCGCGGCGGCGAGACCGAGCAGGACGAGCCCGGCGACGTAGGACGGCAGGACCAGCGCGTCGGGCAGGCGCTTGGTCGCCAGGTCCACCGTGGCGAGGACGACGCCGACGGCTCCCAGCACGAGGAACGCGGGGAGCGCGGGGTCGGCTCCGATCCGCCGCACCAGCAGAGCCTCCACGAGGACGGCCGCGACGGCGACCGGCACGGCGTTGCGGCGGCAGATCACCCCGATGGGGACGGGCTCGCGGGTGCGCTGCGGGCGCGCCGGGGTGTGCGCCTCGGGGGCCTGGGTGCGCCGCCGGCCGGAACGGAACCGCATCTGCGTCACGGTGCCACCGTCCGGCTGGGGTCGCCGTGCCCGAACGGGTGCTTCGGTGTGCCGTCCGGGCTAGAGCAGCCCGGCCATCTCCCGGGGCAGCTGGGCCAGGACGTGCTCGTAGCCCTTACGGGAGATCGCGTCGCGCGCGGTGAGCAGGACCGCGCGCGTGGCCCGCCGGGCCAGTTCCTCGTCGACCCCGGCCCGCTCGGCGACCAGGTCGAGGAACTCCTCGAGCCCGATCGGCCGGCCGTGCGCCTCCGGCGGCCGCGCCAACGGTTCCCGGAGTTGCTCGGGCAGCTCCTCGGCCAGGTTCCGCGCCTCGCCGCCGCTGAGCCGTTCGGCCAACGTCTGCAGGACGGCCCGGGTGATCTCCTCCACCCGGTCCGGCGGCGCCTTCGAGCGGTTCAGCACCCTGCGCATGAACTCGTCGTAGTCGATGCGCAGGAGCTCCCGGTACTCCTCGGGAAGCTGGCTCACGACGTCGTCGAGCTCCTGGGGGGTGAGTGTGTCGCGCAGGGTGAGCAGCAGCGCCCGGGTGGCCCGCCGGGCCAGTTCCTCGTCGACCCCGGCCCGCTCGCCGACCCGGCGGACGAACTCGTCGAGGTCGAACGCCTCGGCGGCGGTGTTCCCGGGCCGTTGCAATGGTTCCCTCAGCTCCGGGGGCAGCTGTTCGGCCAGGTCCTCGGCCTCGCCGCCGGTGATGCGTTCGGCGAGCGTCTGCAGCGTGGCCCGGGTGAGCACCTCCGCCTTGTCCGCGGCCACGCCGACCCGCTCGGCGAACCTCTGCATGAACACGTCGTACTTCACGGTCGACCTCCTGCCGGTGGTGAGCAGCACCCGGCGCGGCTCCAGGCTCAGCCGTGACCCTGGACGGCTGATCGGTACCCCGCGCTCGGGCGGGCCGCGACGAGCGTCAGAGCGCCTGGCCGGGTACCCCACCTGCAGCGACTCAGCCGCGAGTCGGCGCCTCGCCGTCACAGGAGAGGGTCCTTTGCCGCCGGACCGGCCGTCCTGCGGGGACGGTGCGGTGTCGGGGTGATCGGCCAGGACGGGCCGATGCCTGCCGTCCCGCCGCTCGCCGTGCCCGCGGTGTTCTATCTGCGCCGCTCCCGCGACCTGATCGACCAGGGCCTCTACCAGATGGTCACCGGTGCCCGCTGGATCGAGGTCCGCCCGCGCGGCGCGCAGACCGGCCTCGTCCTCAGCCCGCGGCGGCGTTCGGTCGGAGCCCGAGCCGTGGGGCAGCTACACCAGGGCGACCGACCCGGAGGGTCGCGAACTGCTGATCACCGAACAGGGCTGACCGGCCCGCGGCCGGCGCTGCTGGAGTGTCCGTCCGCGCCGCGCGACACATCCGGCGCGCCCTCGGCGGACGGGCACGGCGACGCCGGTAGCCTTCTGTCTCGAACGGCTGTTCGCCAGGGCGGCACGAGTTGGGGTGGAGGGATGCGAGTGCGGGTGCTCGGCGTCGACCCGGGGTTGACCCGGTGCGGACTCGGCGTGGTCGACGGCGGTGGTGGCCGCGCGGTGTCGTGCGTCGCGGTCGACGTCGTGCGGACCCTGCCGGATGCGCCGCTGGCGCGGCGGCTGCTCGAGGTGTCCGACGCGGTCGAGAGCTGGATCGGCGTGCACCGTCCCGACGTGGTCGCGATCGAGCGGGTGTTCAGCCAGCACAACGTGCGGACGGTGATGGGCACCGCCCAGGCCAGCGGGGTCGTGGCGGTCGCCGCGGCGCGGGCCGGCCTGCCGGTCGCGTTCCACACCCCCAGCGAGGTCAAGGCGGCGGTCACCGGCGCGGGCCGGGCCGACAAACAGCAGGTCACCGCGATGGTCGCCCGGGTGCTCGGGCTGACCGAGGCACCCCGGCCCGCGGACGCCGCCGACGCTCTGGCACTGGCGATCTGCCACTGCTGGCGGGCCCCGATGCTCGACCGGATGGCCCAGGCCGAGGCCCGCGCGGCCGAGTTGGCCCGGCGGCACAAGGCCCGCCTGGCCGCCGCAGCGAAGGGAGCGTCCTCATGATCGCGAGCGTCCGGGGTGAGGTCCTGGGCATCGGCCTCGACCACGCCGTCGTCGAGGTCGGCGGCGTGGGGCTGGCGGTGCACGCCACCCCGGCCACCCTCGCCGGGCTGCGCCGCGGCGAACAGGCCCGGCTGGCGACCTCGCTGGTGGTCCGGGAGGACTCGCTGACCCTGTTCGGTTTCGCCGACACCGAGGAGCGCGAGCTGTTCGCGCTGCTGCAGACGGTGAGCGGGGTCGGGCCGCGGCTCGCACTGGCCACGCTCGCGGTGCTCGACCCGGATGCGCTGCGCCGCGCGCTCTCCGACGGCGACCTCACGACCCTGACCCGGGTGCCCGGCATCGGCCGCAAGGGCGCGGAGCGGCTCGTCGTCGAGCTGCGGGACAAGGTCGTCGCGCCGGTGGCCGCCGCGGCCGGCCCTCCGGCGCAGGCCAGGGCGGGGGCCGACGGCACGCACCGCGACGAGGTGGTGGAGGCCCTGGTCGGGCTCGGGTTCACCGCCCGGCCCGCCGAGCAGGCCGTCGACGGGGTGCTCGCCGAGACCGCCGACGCGGACGCCGCCACGCTGCTGCGTGCTGCGCTGGGCAGGCTGGGCCGGTCGCGATGAGCGAGCTTGCGAGCGAGTCATGGGCACTGCGCCCGCGCGAAGCGCCGACCGGGCGCGGCGAGGGAGAGCAAATGAGTGAGCTTGCGAGCGAATCATGGGCACTGCGCCCGCGCGAAGCGCCGACCGGGCGCGGCGAGGGAGAGCAATGAGTGAGCTTGCGAGCGAATCATGGGCACTGCGCCCGCGCGAAGCGCCGACCGGGCGCGGCGAGGGAGAGCAAATGAGTGAGCTTGCGAGCGAATCATGGGCACTGCGCCCGCGCGAAGCGCCGACCGAGCGCAGCGAGGGAGAGCGATGAGCGAGTTCGAGCCCGCCCGAGACGCCCCGGTGCGAGACGTCTCCGCCGAGGCCGACGTCGACGACCTCGACATCGAGGCCAGTCTCCGGCCACGGCGGCTCTCCGAGTTCATCGGCCAGCCCCGGGTCCGTGAGCAGCTCGAGCTCGTGCTGGAGGGCGCCCGGCGGCGTGGCGCGCCGCCGGACCACATCCTGCTGTCCGGCCCGCCCGGTCTCGGCAAGACGAGCCTGTCGATGATCGTCGCCGCGGAGCTGGGTGCGGCGATCCGGCTCACCTCCGGCCCGGCCCTGGAGCGGGCCGGTGACCTGGCCGCGATGCTGTCCAACCTGGTGCCCGGTGACGTGCTGTTCATCGACGAGATCCACCGCATCGCCCGCCCGGCCGAGGAGATGCTGTACCTCGCGATGGAGGACTTCCGGGTCGACGTCGTCGTCGGCAAGGGCCCCGGTGCGACCAGCATCCCGCTCGACATCGCGCCGTTCACGCTGGTCGGGGCGACCACCCGGGCCGGCGCGCTGACCGGCCCGCTGCGCGACCGCTTCGGCTTCACCGCGCACATGGAGTTCTACGAGCCCGCCGAGCTGGAGCTGGTGCTGCGCCGGGCCGCGATGATCCTGGACGTCGACCTCCGCCCGGACGGGGCCGAGGAGATCGCGCGCCGCTCCCGGGGCACCCCGCGGATCGCCAACCGGTTGCTGCGCCGCGTCCGCGACTTCGCCGAGGTGCGCGCCGACGGTTCCGTCACGCGCGCGGTCGCCCGGGACGCGCTCGCCGTGTACGACGTCGACGAGATCGGTCTGGACCGGCTCGACCGCGCCGTGCTTGGTGCGCTGGTGCGGTCGTTCGGGGGCGGCCCGGTGGGCGTCTCCACGCTTGCCGTCGCGGTGGGCGAGGAACCGGGTACCGTCGAGGAGGTCTGCGAGCCCTACCTGGTGCGCGCGGGCATGCTGGCCCGAACGCCGCGGGGGCGCGTGGCGACGGCCGCCGCGTGGGGGCACCTCGGTGTGACCCCGCCACCGGACGCCACTGGATCGGTCCCGTCGCCGTTGTTCTGAAGACTTCCGCGGCACGGCGAAATGAGGGCCGCGCCACCGGCACCACACCGGTGCTGGCACACTCGGAGCCCTTCGACGTGCGGAGATACGGAGATCATGGAAACCCTGCTGTTCCCACTGCTCATCCTGCTGCTGTTCATCCCGATCTTCCTGTCCGGGCGGAAGCAACGCCGCCAGATGGCGGAGATGCAGCAGTTGCAGGCCGCTCTGGAGCCCGGCGACGTGGTCATGACGACCTCGGGGCTGCGCGGGACCGTGGTCGACGCGTCCTACGAGGACACGGTCGACCTGGAGATCGCCGACGGCGTGGTCACGACCTGGGTGCGTGCCGCCGTGCGGGAGAAGATCGACCCCACTCCGGACGACGTGTCCTCGCTCACGGACGAGGACGGGCCCGGGGAGACCGCCGCGGTGAACCCGACCGCGACGGACAAGGCGCCCGAGTCGAGCGCCACCGCCGATGGTGAGGCCGGGTCGAACGGCCGGCCGGACAGCCGCCCGTAGCGTCGGCGGCGTTCGACGCCGATGCGCAGTCGCGTGTTCTTCTCCGGCCACTCGCGCCGTGCGAGGGCCGGATTCGGCAAATTCGCACACGACCGGCGCCCGCTCCGGAATATCCGGAGGGCTGATCTCGTTGTGCGGGTGTCGGCCGTGTCACGGTAGTGCCGGGCCGATGTGTGTTTCGCCATTTCCGTGACTCGGTCAATGCGCCGAGCCGTGACGGTAATGGGGCCGGCGACAATGGTGCCACGATGGGTGCGGCATCGGTCGGATCCACCTCTTCTGTGACCCTTACATGCAGGTCACCCGGCGGGTGATCGGGTTGATCCGGATCCCGGACGGATGGGCGGCGGGAGTGATGTCGCCGGCACCGGCCTGTCCGGTTCGCGGGAAATGTCAGATTGCGTGGGAGTCTTTGCGTCTCCCCCTATCGAATCCACCCTCCCGGCAGTAGATCAGGAACATGTGCTTCGCTGAGCTACGCTGTTCCCCAGGCTTTCATTGATAGGAGACTCCCGAGTGGCATCGAGCCCGGGGCAGATCCGCCCCTGGCGGTACCTGGCGGCGTTCGCCGGCATCGTCGTCGTCCTGTACTCGCTGGTGTTCTTCACCGGTGACGGCCGCCCCACCCCCAAGCTGGGCATCGACCTGCAGGGCGGCACCCGGGTCACGCTGACCGCCCGCACCGACACCGGTTCCGTGCCGCCGCGCGACCAGTTGATCCAGGCCCAGGAGATCATCGAGCAGCGGGTCAACGGGCTCGGCGTCAGCGGTGCCGAGGTCGTCCTCGACGGCAACAACCTGACGATCACCGTGCCCGGCGAGGAGGGCGACCAGGCCCGCTCGCTCGGGCAGACCGCGCAACTGCGGTTCCGGGAGGTCGTCGGCGGGCCGATCGCGGCCACCCCGGCCGGAGCCCCCGTTCCCGGGGG
>NZ_JAAXKZ010000095.1 GCF_012911875.1 Pseudonocardia bannensis
GCAGCGGTCGGTCAGCGAGATGCGCAGGTCGGTCGCCACCCGGCCGAACCCGTCGATCAACCGGGGGTCGTCGGGGCGGGCCGGGTCTCGGGTGATGGACCCCCGCAACGCCGGGAGGCCGAGCTCGGTAGCCGTCACGGCACGAGCGTAGCCGTCCAGCACGCGTGCTGGTCACTGCTCGACCTCGGTTGACGTCGCCCTCCGCAGATGCGGAGAGAAATCCGCGGGGCGATCGCAGAAGCGAATCGCCGGAGCGAGCTCGTCCTGATCGAGTGGAGAGGACCGCCCCGCGGCGACGTCGGTCAGTTGTGCCGGCCGAGCTCCTGCCGGGCGACGGTCCGCAGGTGCACCTCGTCGGGTCCGTCGGCCAGGCGCAGCGCGCGGGCCCAGGTGTAGAAGTAGGCGAGCGGGAAGTCGTCGCTCATACCGCCACCACCGTGGATCTGGATGGCCCGGTCGATGACGTCGCAGGCGATCCGCGGGCAGATCACCTTGATCGCGGCGATCTCGGTCGCGGCGCCCTTGGCGCCGGCCCGGTCGATCAGCCACGCGGTCTTGAGCACCAGCAGCCGGGCCTGCTCGACCTCGATCCGCGACTGCGCGATCTGCTCGCGCACCACGCCCTGATCGGCCAGCGGCCGGCCGAAGGCGATGCGGGACTGCGCGCGCCGCACCATCAGGTCGATGGCCCGCTCGGCCATGCCGATCAGCCGCATGCAGTGGTGGATGCGGCCAGGGCCGAGCCGGGCCTGGGCGATGGCGAACCCGCCGCCCTCCTCGCCGAGCAGGTTGCTCACCGGCACCCGGACGTCGTGGAACTCGAGCTCGGAGTGGCCGTGCTGGTCCTGGTAGCCGAACGTCGGCAGGTGCCGCTTGATCTCCAGGCCGGGGGTGTCGCGGGGGACCAGCACCATCGACTGCTGGCGGTGCGACGCCGCCTCCGGGTCGGTCTTGCCCATCACGATGAAGATCTTGCAGCGCTCGTCGGCGGTGCCGGAGATCCACCACTTCTTGCCGGAGATGACGTATTCGTCACCCTCGCGGCGGATGGTGGTCTGCACGTTCGTCGCATCCGAGGAGGCGACGTCGGGCTCGGTCATCGCGAACGCGGACCGGATCTCGCCCTCGAGCAGCGGGTTCAGCCACTGCTCCTTCTGCTCCGGGGTGGCGAACAGGTGCAGCGTCTCCATGTTCCCCGTGTCGGGGGCCTGACAGTTGATCGCCTCGGGGGCGATCACCGGCGACCACCCGGAGACCTCCGCGATCGGCGCGTACTCCAGGTTGGACAGACCTGAGACGCTCGGCAGGAACAGGTTCCACAGCCCGCGCGAGCGGGCCTCGGCCTTCAGTTCCTCGATGACAGGGGGCAGGTCCCACTCCTGGGGTGTACCGCGCCGCTCCGCGCGCCACGCGTCGTAGGCCGGCTCCGCCGGCAACACCTTCTCGTCGAGAAAGGCACGCATCCGCTTCGTGTAGTCGGCAGCCACGGTGCTGGGTTCGAAGTCCACGCCCCGCAGCAAACCACACGCGGGAACCGCGGCTGGTGAAAGTTGCAAGCACGGACATATGCTCGCTTCCGTGCCGCAGTTCAGGATTTCTGAGGCCGCTCGGTTGCTCGGCGTCAGCGATGACACCGTCCGCCGCTGGGTCGAGGCGGGGACGCTCCCGGTCCAGCCGGACGCGTCCAACCGCAAGGTCATCGACGGTGCCGCGCTCGCCGCCTTCGCCCGCGAGCACGCCCACGCCCCGCCCGACCCGTCGGACGTGGGGCGCTCCGCGCGCAACCGGTTCGTCGGGCTCGTCACCGCGGTGGTGGCCGACCGGGTGATGGCGCAGGTGGAGATGCAGTGCGGGCCGCACCGGGTGGTGTCGCTGATGAGCAGCGAGGCCGTCCGCGAGCTCGGTCTGGAACCGGGGGCGCTCGCCGTCGCGGTCATCAAGTCGACCAACGTCGTGATCGAGACCCCCGGAGGCCACTCGTGAAGGTCCGTGTTCTCACCGTTGTGACGGCCGTGCTCTGCCTGGCACTCGCCGGCTGCGGAGGTGGGTCGGACGGCGCCGGGGCATCCGGGAACCGGACCCTGAACGTCTTCGCGGCCGCCTCGTTGACCGACGTGTTCACCACGTTCGAGAAGCAGTTCGAGACCGAGAACCCCGGGGTCGACGTCAAGCTCAACTTCGGCAGCTCGTCGGACCTCGCCCAGCAGATCGTCAACGGAGCCCCGGCCGACGTGTTCGCCGCGGCCAGCGACGCCACCATGAAGTCGGTCACCGACGCGGGCCTGGCCGCCGGGACGCCGACGGTGTTCGCCACGAATGTGCTGCAGATCGCGACCGCGCCGGGGAACCCGAAGGGCATCGCGTCCTTCGCCGATCTCGCCCGGCCGGACCTCAAGGTCGTGGTGTGCGCACCGCAGGTGCCGTGCGGCGCGGCCTCCGACAAGGTCGAGAAGGCCACCGGCGTGACGCTGACGCCGGTCAGCGAGGAGCCGGATGTCAAGTCCACGTTGGGCAAGGTGAGCACGGGCAACGCCGACGCCGGACTCGTCTACCCCACGGACGTGCTCGCAGCCGGGAACAGGGTGCAGGGCGTGAGCTTCCCGGAGGCCGACCGGGCGCCGACGAACTACCCGATCGCCGTGGTGAAGGGCGCGCCGCAGGCCGAGCCGGCGCAGCGGTTCCAGGACCTGGTGACGGGCGAGTTCGGCCGGAAGACGCTCCAGGCAGCGGGATTCGGCACGCCGTGATCCGGCCGCGACGCCGAACGGTGTGCCGGGCATGACGACGACGCTCGACCAGGAGTCACGCAGCCGCAGGCGGTCCGCGCCCGACCGCCGCCACGACACGGGTGTCGGACTGCCCTGGCTGCTCTGGATACCGGCGGCGCTGGCGTTCGCCCTGATCGTCTTCCCGGTACTCGGGTTGCTGATCAAGGCCGACTGGGCGCGGATGCCCGAGCTGTTGCTCAGCGATGCCGCCCTGGATGCGCTGCGGCTCTCGCTGCTCACCGCCGCGATCTCGACCGCGTTGTGCATCGTGCTCGGCGGGCCACTGGCGGTGGTGCTGGCCCGCGGCCGGCTGCGGGGCTTGCGAATGCTGCGCTCGGTGGTGCTGCTGCCGCTGGTGCTGCCTCCGGTGGTGGGCGGGCTCGCGCTGCTGTTCCTGCTCGGGCGGACGGGGCTGGTCGGGCGTGGGTTGGACCTCGCGTTCGGCATCACGGTGCCGTTCACGACCGCGGCCGTGGTGCTCGCGCAGACGTTCGTGGCGATGCCGTTCCTGGTGGTCAGCCTGGAGGGCGCGCTGCGCACCGCGGGCCGGCGTTACGAGGCCGTCGCCGCGACCCTGGGGGCCTCGCCCGCGCTGGCATTCCGGCGGATCACGGTGCCGCTGGTGCTGCCGGGGCTGGCGTCGGGGGCGGTGCTCGCCTTCGCGCGCTGCCTGGGGGAGTTCGGGGCGACGATCGCGTTCGCCGGCAGCCTGCAGGGGACGACGCGGACGCTGCCGCTGCTGGTCTATCTGGAGCGGGAGACCGATGTGGATGCCGCGGTGGCGCTGTCGCTGCTGCTCGTCGTGGTGGCGGTCGTGGTGATCGCGGTCGGGCGGCCGCGGACGGTCGAGGGGCTGCGATGAGCCCCGGCGGGCCGGGGACCCCCGGCACCGGTTCCGGCCTCGACGCCGCGATCAGCCTGCAACGGCCCGGGTTCGGCCTGGACGTCGAACTGGCCGCGGCACCCGGCGAGGTGCTCGCGGTGCTCGGCCCGAACGGCGCCGGCAAGTCCACCCTGCTCGGGGTTCTGGCCGGGCTGCTGCGCCCGGACGCCGGGCACGTCCGGGTGGGCGACACCGTGATCACCGACACCGCGGCCGGCGTGCACGTCCCGGCGCACCGCCGCGGGGTCGGGTTACTGGCCCAGCAGGCGCTGCTGTTCCCGCACCTCACCGCGGTGGGCAACGTCGCGTTCGGGCCCCGCGCGGCGGGCGTGCCCCGGCGCGAGGCCGAGCGGCGGGCCCGCGAACTGCTCGCCGAGGTCGACGTCGCCGCGCTGGCCGACCGGCGCCCGGCGCAGATGTCGGGCGGCCAGCAGCAACGCGTCGCGCTCGCTCGCGCGCTGGCCCCCGGGCCGGGCCTGCTGCTGCTCGACGAGCCGCTCGCGGCGCTCGACGTGGACGCGACCCCGGCCATGCGCTCGCTGCTGCGCCGGATGATCCGCGATGCCAAACAGACCGCGGTGCTGGTCACCCACTCCGCGCTGGACGCCCTGGTGCTGGCCGACCGGGTGGTCGTGCTGACCGGAGGGCGGGTCGTCGAGCACGGACCGACCAGGGAGGTGCTGACCCGCCCGCGCAGCCCGTTCACCGCGCGGATCGCGGGGCTGGACCTCGTGCCCGGAACCGCCTGCGCGGAGGGACTGCGCACCGACGACGGGACGGTGGTGTCGGGCCGCAGCGACAGCGCGACGGCACCCGGGGACCGGGCGGTGGCGGTGTTCCCGCCCTCGGCGGTGGCGGTCTACGCCGAGCCGCCGCACGGCAGCCCGCGCAACCTGCTGCCGGTCCGGCTGGCGGCCATCGAGCCGCGGGGCGACGTGGTGCGGTTGCGGGCGGGCGCGGTCGACGGCGGTCCGGACTGGGTCGAGGGTCTGGCCGCCGACGTCACGCCCGCGGCGGTCGCCGATCTGGGCGCGGAGCCGGGGTCGGCGCTGTGGTTCGTGGTGAAGGCGACCGAGGTCGGCATCCACGCGGCCGGCAGCTGATCGGGCGTCACCCGCAGGGGTCCTCTCCACGGCCGGGCCGGCCTCGGCCGACGTCACCGGGACGATCACCGCGCTGCCCCGGGGCCGGGCCGGGACCGGCCCCGGCGTCGTACGTGGCGGCCGCGGCGACTCCGGATCGCGGAGCGCCGGCCGGACCACTCGGACGGCGGCAGAGACCAATACCCAGTGCTGTCACATCTTGCACATCGGCATCACCTACCTCGATCGTGTCTCTGGTTCCGGGCGCGAACCGCCCGTAGCGTCGCTTTCCGTGACGCGACTGCTCCTGCGGGTCGTCCCCGCGGTGATCGCCCTCCAGCTGGCCGCTGCGTTGCTCGGGCCGGCCACCGGCTTCGCGCAGGGCACGCTTTCCCCGATCCCGAACCCGGTCGCCACCGGGCCCGCGGACTACGTCGTACACGCCCGCAGCGAGGCCGAGGCGACGCAGGCGGCCGACGCGGTCGGGGTCGAGCCCACGATGGTCTTCCGCCGGGCCGTCGCCGGGTTCGCCGCCCGCCTGACCCGCGCGCAGGTCGACGGGCTGCGCAACCGGCCCGGCGTCCTCGGCGTCGAGGAGGATCGGCGAATCAGCCCGCTCGAACCGCGGCCGGTCCGGCTGGCGGCCACCGAGGCGACCCAGGCCGACCCGACCAACTGGGGCCTGGACCGCATCGACCAGCGCAACCTGCCGCTCGACGGCCGCTACACCGCCGAGGCCACCGGTGCGGGGGTGACCGTCTACGTGCTCGACACCGGCGTCGACGTCACGCACCCGGACTTCGGCGGCCGGGCGCAGTTCGGCACCAATACCATCGACGACACCCCGGGGGACTGCGACGGGCACGGCACCGTCGTCGCCGGGATCGCGGCGTCGCAGACCTACGGTGTCGCGAAGCAGGCCCGGGTGCGGTCGGTGAAAGTCCTCGACTGCAACGGATCGGGGACCCTGTCCTCGCTGCTCGCGGGCGTCGACTGGGTGGCGCACAACAGCGACGGCCCGTCGGTGGCCGTGATGTCGTGGAGCTACGGCGATTCGGACGTGCTGGTCTCGGCCGTCTCCCAGCTCGTCGCCTCCGGGGTGTTCGTGGCCGTCTCGGCCGGCAACACCGGCGCGAACGACTGCTCCGTGGCGCCCCGGGCGGCCGACGGCGTGCTCGCGGTGGCCAACACGACGATCGAGGACCGGCGGGCGTCGAGCTCGAGCACCGGGTCGTGCGTCGGCCTCTACGCCCCCGGCACCGGCATCATCTCGACGACCCCGGGCGGCCGGACCGCGTCCTACACCGGCACCTCGATGGCCGCGCCGTTCGCGGCCGGGGTCGCGGCGCTGTACAAGCAGCGTTTCGGCGAGGCGCCGAGTGCCACCGTCCGGCAGTGGATCCTGGACCAGTCGACGACCGGCGCCGTCTCCGGCGGCAACACCGGTGGGACTCCGAACCGGCTGCTGTACACCGGCGGGTTGTAGGGCCGGCCGGGGCCGGCGCCACGGGCCGGGCTACTGCTCCGGGTGCAGGACGTCGAAGCCGGTGTAGGGCACCAGGGCCTCGGGGATGCGCACCGAGCCGTCGGCCTGCTGACCCTGCTCCAGGATCGCCACCAGGGTCCGGCCGACCGGCAGCCCGGAACCGTTGAGGGTGGCGGCGAATCCGCGGCTGCCGTCCTTGGCCCGGGTCCGGATCCCGGCCCGGCGGGCCTGGAACGTGCCGAAGTCCGAGACCGAGGAGATCTCCCGGTAGCGGCCCTGGCTGGGCAGCCACACCTCGATGTCGTAGGTGAACTCGGCGGAGAACCCGATGTCGCCGGCGGCCAGCTTCACCACCCGGTAGGCCAGCCCGAGCTCCTGCAGCACGGCCTCGGCGTGGCCGAGCAGGATCTCGAGCTCCTCCCGGGAGCGCTCCGCGTCGACGATGCGCACCAGCTCCACCTTGGAGAACTCGTGCAGGCGGATCAGCCCGCGGGTGTCGCGGCCGTAGGAGCCCGCCTCCGAGCGGAAGCACGGCGTCTGCGCGGTGTAGGCGAGCGGCAGCTCGGTGAGGGGGAGGGTCTCGCGGGCGTGCAGGTTGGTCAGCGGCACCTCGGCGGTCGGGATGAGGAACAGCTCCCGGTCGGCCACCTCGGTCCGGAACAGGTCCTGTTCGAACTTGGGCAGCTGGCCCGTGCCGGTCATCGTGGCGCGGGTGACCAGGGTGGGCACCGAGAACTCGGTGTAGCCGTGCCGGCGGGTGTGCAGGTCCAGGAAGAACCGGCCGATGGCCCGCTCGAGCGCCGCGCCCTGACCGCGCAGCACGGCGAACCGCGGACCCGAGAGCTTGGTGGCGCGCGGCAGGTCGAGGATGCCCAGCTTCTCGCCGAGGTCGACGTGGTCGAGCGGGGCGAAGTCGAGCTGCGCCGGCTCGCCCCAGGTCCGGACCAGCTCGGCGTCGTCGTCGGACGAGCCGTCGGGCAGCTCGTCGGCCGGCAGGTTCGGGACCCCGAGCAGGAAGTCCTGCAGCTCGGCCTCGAGGGTCTTGTGCTCCTCCTCGGCGGCCGCGACCGTCGACTTCAGCTCGCGGGCCCGCTCCACCAGGGCGGGGCGCTCCTCGGGCGAGGCGTTCTTCACCGCGGACGCGATCCGCTTGGACTCCGCCCGTGCCTCGTCGCCCCGCTGGATGGCGGCGTTGCGGCCGCCGAGCAGCTTCTCCAGCTGCGCGAGGTCGAGGTGGTAGCCACGCCGGGCGAGCCGGCGCACGGCGTCGGTGGCGGGATCGAGCAGGACGCGGGGGTCGTGCATCCATCGAGGGTATCGCCCGTCGAGGAGCGGGTTTCCGGCCGAGTCCCCACATGGAGGTGGCGTGCCACCGGCGCCCTGGCGCAGGATATGGCTCGGATCACAGGATCATCATCGGTCCGTAGACCGCCCTGGAGTCCCCCGGCCGGTCCGTGCGGACCGACCGACCGCACGAGGAGTACAACGCCGTGACTTCCGCTGGCGTCGCCCCTGCCGTTCCGTCCTACGCCTCCGGCATCTCGGATGTGCCGCTGCTGGGCGACACGATCGGCGACAACTTCGACCGCACCGCCACCGCCCTGCCGGACGCGGAGGCTCTGGTCGAGGTCGCCACGGGGCGGCGGTGGAGCTACGCGCAGCTGCGCGAGGAGATCGACACGGTCGCGACGGGCCTGCTCGCCGCCGGCCTGGGCAAGGGCGACCGGCTGGGCATCTGGGCGCCGAACATGGCCGAGTGGACGCTGGTCCAGTACGCCACGGCCAAGATCGGCGTCATCCTGGTCAACATCAACCCGTCGTACCGGACCCACGAGCTCGAGTTCGTGCTCAACCAGGCCGGGATCTCGGTGCTGGTCGCCGCGAAGAACTTCAAGACCTCCGACTACGCGGCGATGATCGAAGAGGTCCGGCCGCGCTGCGAGGCGCTGCGCCAGGTCGTGCTGATCGGCACCTCCGACTGGGACGAGCTCGTCGAGGCCGGCCGCGCGGGCGACCGGACCGCCCTGGCCGAGGCCCAGGCCGCGCTCAGCCCCGACGACCCGATCAACATCCAGTACACCTCCGGCACCACGGGCTTCCCCAAGGGCGCCACGCTGAGCCACCACAACATCCTCAACAACGGCTACTTCGTGGGCCGGATCTGCGGCTACACCCCCGACGACCGGGTCGCGATCCCGGTGCCCTTCTACCACTGCTTCGGCATGGTGATGGGCAACCTGGCCTGCACCTCGAGCGGCGCGACCATGGTCATCCCGGCCCAGGGCTTCGACCCCAAGGCCACCCTCGCCGCCGTCGCGCAGGAGCGCTGCACCTCGCTCTACGGGGTGCCGACGATGTTCATCGCCGAGCTCAACGACCCCGACTTCGAGTCCTACGACCTGTCCAGCCTGCGCACCGGGATCATGGCCGGCTCGCCGTGCCCGGTGGAGGTGATGAAGCAGGTCGTGGACCGGATGGGCATGACCGAGGTGACGATCTGCTACGGCATGACCGAGACCTCGCCGGTGTCCACCCAGACCCGCGCCGACGACTCGCTGGAGCTGCGGGTGTCCACCGTCGGCCGGGTGCACCCGCACGTCGAGATCAAGATCGTCGACCCGGAGACGGGGTTGACGCTGCCCCGCGGCGAGCCCGGCGAGCTGTGCACCCGCGGCTACTCGGTGATGCTCGGGTACTGGAACGAGCCGGACAAGACCGCCGAGGCCATCGACGCTGCGCGCTGGATGCACACCGGCGACATCGGGATCATGGACTCCGACGGCTACGTCAACATCACCGGCCGGATCAAGGACATGGTCATCCGCGGTGGGGAGAACATCTACCCGCGCGAGATCGAGGAGTTCCTCTACACCCACCCCGACGTGCTGGACGCACAGGTGGTCGGGGTACCCGACGTCCGCTACGGCGAGGAGCTGTGCGCCTGGGTGACCCTGCGCGAGGGCGCCGAGGAGCTCACCGCGGAGGCCGTGCGCGAGTTCGCCACCGGCAGGCTCGCGCACTACAAGATCCCGCGCTACGTCGTGGTCGTCGAGGAGTTCCCGATGACCGTCACCGGCAAGGTCCGCAAGGTCGAGATGCGCGAGCGCTCGATCGAGATGCTGGACCTGGCCGCGGCGGCCGCCGTGCGCAACGCCTGACCCCGGCGGTCCGCAAGCCGCCGCTCGGCCGCTTGCGGACCGCCGTATTGGCCGCTGCGCTGACGGGCGTCTCGGCGCTAGGCTTGCGCACGCGCGTCCCGGTGTCGCTCGGCGAGCCGACCACGAATGTGCGGCGGACCAGGCATCAGGGGCGCGTTTGTCGTGCGAGTGCCGGGTATCCGGCGGGCGTCGTGCGACGCGGGGACCAATCGAGGAACGGGTGAGCTAGGTGCCGACCGGCAGGGTCAAGTGGTACGACGCCGACAAGGGCTTCGGGTTCCTCGCCCAGGACGGTGGCGAGGACGTCTACGTTCGCAAGGCCGCGCTGCCAGCAGGGGTGCAGGGGCTGAAGGCCGGTCAACGGGTCGAGTTCGGGATGGCCGAGGGCCGGCGTGGCCCGCAGGCGCTGTCCGTGCGGCTGGTCGACACGCCGCCTTCCGTGGTCGAGGCGACCCGCCGTCCCGGCGAGGAGTTGCACGGCCTGATCGAGGACATGATCCGGCTTCTGGAGTCCAAGGTGCAGCCCGACCTGCGCCGGGGCCGCTACCCCGATCGCAAGACGTGCAAGCTGGCCGCGGAGGTCGTGCGCGCCGTCGCCCGCGACCTGGACGGCTGATCGGTAGCGCCACGGAGCCACGCCGGGGCCGGCCCACGACCGTGGGCCGGCCCCGGCGTGCACTCAGCGCCCGGCCGCGTGGCGGGCCGGCGCGGGACGCCGGACGCCCTGGCTGTGGATGAGCACGACACGTAGCCCGGCGCGGATCAGGTAGGCGGCGAGGACCGCCATTCCGGTCGCCTTCGCGCCGTCCTCCACGATGTGGGAGTTCCAGCCGAACGGTGTGCCGACCTGGTCGACCAGGATCATCACGGCGAACAGCGCTCCGGCGAGCACGAGCAGCACCAGGTCGCTGTCCAGCAGGCGCTCCCGCCAGCGCCATGCCCAGCCGCTGAACAGCAGCGCGTAGGCCGGGTAGACGTAGATCTCGCTCACCCCGAGCGCCGGATAGACGGACTCGTGGGACTGCAGGAAGTCGTCCAGGATCAACAACCCGGTAAGCAGGCCGCCGACCAGCAGGAATCCGGCCGCCGACCGGTCGCCGGCCTTCCCGGCGACGACGCCGGCGATCACCGCCGCCGTCGCCACGACGATCCCCAGCGCGACCACGACCTGGCGGACGAGGGGCGGGGTGGCCCGGGCCCGGCCGGACCCGGTCGTGCGGTGCAGGCTCATGTCGGCTCCCGTCCCGGCGCTCCCGTGCGCAGACGACCGCGAAAAGTGACGGCAGGTTACCGGAGAGTGACCAGTGTGACCAGGGAGCAGACGCCGGGCGAAACGCGGAGTGCCCAGGGCGGTCAGGCGTCCGCCACCAGCACCCAGCTGCCGCGGATGGGGAACTCGACCTCGCCGGTCCGGTCGTTCGTGATCGGCGCCGGGCCGAACTGCTGGACCTGCGCGGTGATCAGCTGGTCGGCCGGGCCGGGGAGCTGCAGGGCGTAGTCCTGCTGCTGGTTCGGGGCGAACACCGGGCTGCGCCCGTCGACCTGCTGCCCGTCCGTGCCGCGATAGCTGAAGACGACGTGCCAGGGCGCCTCGGAGACCTCGTCCGGCACCGTCACCTGCACCGGGGCGCCGGCCGGTACGGGCAGCCGCACCTCGGCGGCGGCGTCGTCCTTGCAGCCGGTCAGCTGCAGGTCGCAGTACTGCGTCGGCCCGGTGCTCCGCTCCTGCTCGCCCACCGCGAACGTCACCTGCGGCGGAGCGTCCGATCCGCAACCGGCCAGCAGCAGGGCGGGGACGATCAGCAGGGCCGGGAGCGCGCGGCGGAACACGGCGTCCACACTACGGACCGGCGGGCCGGGCTCAGCGGGCGGCGGGCTGCGGGTCGGGCCGCGCTGCCCGCACGCCCATCCCCGGCACCAGGCTGCGGCCCCGGCTGATCATCGCCGTCTGCGTCCCCGCGAGCGCCACCACCGCGGAGACGACGGTGAAGCCGATCCAGAAGGTGGAGTGCGGTAGCAGGACGCCGAGCGCGCCGCCGAACACCCAGGCCAGCTGCAGCACCGTCTCCGACCGCCCGAACGCCGACGCGCGGGACTCCTCGGGCAGGTCGCGCTGGATCACGGCGTCGAGGCAGACCTTGGCCAGGGCGCTGCACGTCGCGGCCACGAGCCCGACGATCGCCGCCGTGACGATCCCGGGCAGCACCGCGGCCACCACCGCCGACGCGCACGCGGCCGAGATGCAGGCCAGCACCACCGCGTCCGCGTGGCCGAACCGCTGCCGGGAACCCACCGCGTTGCCGGTGAACGCGCCCAGCCCCGCGGCCGCGCCGACGACACCGATCAGCAGCAGCTGGCGAGCCGGGTCCTCCTCGGTCTGGGCCTTGACCACGAACGCGACGAACAGCGTCAGGAAGCCGGTGAGCACCCGGATCGAACCGTTGCCCCACAGCGCGACCAGCACGTGCCGACCCGTCGGCCGGCGCCGGTCCCGCTTGCCGGAGCGCAGCGCGGCCGGCACCTCCCCGGCGGTCACCTCGACCCAGCGCGGGATCCGCAGGCACAGCAGGGTCCCGACCACGGCCAGGCCGGCGGTGTAGAACAGGGCGCCCTCGGAGCCGACCACGGCGGCCACCCCGCCGCCGATCCCGCCGAACACCGCCCCGGATGCCAGCCCGAACGCGGTCAGCCGCGAGTTCGTGGTGACCAGGGTGATCCTCTCGGGCAGCACTCTCGGGGTGACCGCCGCCTTGAGCACCACGTAGGACTTGCTGAGCACCATCGTGCCCAGCGCCGCCGGGTAGAGCAGCCAGTTGTCGTAGTTGAGCGCCATCACCACGGCGAGTACGGCGCGACCGCCGAAGGAGACCGCCAGTGCCGCCCGCCGGCCCCGCTGCAGGCGGTCCAGCAGCGGCCCGATCACCGGCGCGACCAGCGCGAACGGTGCGACGGTGATCGCGAGGTAGAGGGCCACATTGGTCTTGCTCTCCGCCGTCGCGGCGGCGAAGAACAGCGTGTTGGCCAGCGCCACGGCCACCGCGGCGTCGACCGCGTAGGTCATCATCGTGGCGTAGGTGAGGGCGGTCAGACCCGATCGGTCGGCGCCGTCGGCCGTCGCCGCGCGCCGGAACGCCCGGATCCCGTTCTCGGTGATCTGCCGGCTGCGCAGCGCCGCGACCCGGGTCACGGTGAGCTTGCGCGGCATCCGCGGGCCGGGGCGGCGGGGAGGCTCGGGCTCCGCCGCGGGTGGCTCGTCGTCGGCATCGGACCAGCCTGCCCCCGGGCGCGGATCGGGCGGCCGAACCTGCGGGCCCGACGGCGGAGGCCGCCACTGCGGCGCGGGCGGCGGATTGCGGCGGTACTCCGCCGGGTCGTAGTCCGGGTCGTCGTGCCACGGGTAGCGGCGCCGGGCCGTCGGCTCGGACGCGGGGCGCGGGGGCGGCCCGGACGGCGAGGCCGTGTCGGCCACCGGCGGCTCGGCCGCGGGTGCGGCGGGGTCCGGCGCGGGAGACGCCGGCATGGACGCCGAGGCGAGCCCGCCGTCGACGGTCACCCAGGTCCGCCGCCCACCTGCACGGCGCCCCCGACGGGGCTGGGAGGAACCGAACCGGGCCACCCCCACATTCTGACCTACACCCGCGCGGGACGACCTGCGCGAGGCGAGCGGCGCGTCACGGGACGAACCGGACGCGGAACATGGCGGGCCACAGCTTGCCGGTCAGCAGGAACTCGCCGTCGCCGACCGCCGCGATGCCGTTGAGCACGTCGGTGCCGGCCCGGCGGCCGGCGTCGAGCAGGCCTGTGGCGTCCACCACCGCCGTCACCCGCCCGCTGCCCGGGTCGATCCGCACGATCCGCTCGGTGCGCCACACGTTGGCCCAGACCTGGCCGTCGACGCACTCCAGCTCGTTCAGCTCCGGGACCGACCGGCCGTCGAGTGTCACGCGCACCGATCCGGCCTCCGCGAACGTCGACGGGTCGTGGAAGCGCAGCCGGTCGGTGCCGTCGCTGCGGACCAGGCGGCCCGCGGCGGCGTCGTGGCACAACCCCCAGCCCTCGCCCTCCAGCGGGACCTGGCGCAGCAGCCGCAGCGTCGGCCGGTCCCACTCCAGGGCCACGCCGTCGCGCCAGGTGAGCTGCCAGATCCGGTCACCGACGACGGTGATGCCCTCGCCGAACAGCTCACCCGGCAGCGGGACCGCCCGGGCCGGCTGCCCGGTGGCCGGGTCGAGTTCCCGCAACTGGGAGCGGCCCTCGAGGCCGGTGCCCTCGTAGAGCACCCCGCCGGCGAGCTCGAGGCCCTGGGTGAACGCGGTCCGATCGTGCGGCTGCTCCGCGATGACCTGTGGTCGCAGCACGGGGACCGCCGGCCCGTGATCGGCCGGCGGCGTCGCGGCGCCGCAGCCCGCCATCACGAGGGCGAGGGCGCCCAGCAGTGCACGCCGGACCGTCACGATGGAGCAGGGTGGCACAATTTGCAGGATGAGCGCCGTTCCGACCCTCGACCCGCCGCGACTGCTCGCGGACGCGGTCGCGCTGGCCCGGTCCGCCGCGATCGACGAGGCGGGTACCGAGATCCGGCCCGACGCCGCCGTCGAATCCGTCGGCGAGCACCTCGAGAGCCGGCTGGAGAGCGACAACACGCTCACCCATTTCTTCGAGGCCCGGTACGCGGGTTACCGCGGCTGGCGGTGGGCCGTCACGCTGGCCTGCGCCGGCACCGGCGAGCCGGTGACGGTCAACGAGGTCGTCCTCCTGCCCGGTCCGGACGCCCTCGTCGCGCCGACCTGGGTCCCGTGGCAGGAGCGGGTCCGGCCCGGGGACCTCGGTGTCGGTGACCTGCTGCCCACCGCCCCCGACGACGACCGGCTGGTCCCGGCCTACCTGGCCTCCGACGACCCGGCCGTCGAGGAGGTCGCCGTCGAGGTCGGCCTCGGCCGGACCCGGGTGCTGAGCCGCGACGGCCGCCTGGAGGCCGCGCAGCGCTGGCAGGACGGCCCGCACGGACCGGCCGCGCCGATGGCGAAGGCGGCGCCCGCGACGTGTGGGACCTGCGCGTTCTTCGTCCCGCTGGCCGGCTCCTTGCGGGCCGGCTTCGGGGTCTGCGCCAACGAGTACAGCCCGGCGGACGGCAAGGTGGTGTCCGTCGAGTTCGGTTGCGGGGCGCACTCCGACGTCGTGGTCGAGGGCGGCTCGCCGGTGCACGTCGCCGCGCTGGTCTACGACGACGGCGTCGACCTGGAGCCGGCCGGGTCCTGACGGCTCGAGCGCGACGCGTCGCCGGCCCGATGGCCGCCCCCGAGATCTCCGATCCCTACCGCACCGCGGCGCTGCGCGCCGCGGTCCTGGACTCCTGGTCCGGTTCACCGACCCGGTTCCGGGAGGACGCGAACGCCGAGGAGGACCTGCTGCTCGGCGGCTACGCCGAGGCGTGGTTCGTCGAGCTGGCCCAGAACGCCGCGGATGCGGCGCGTGCCGCGGGGGTCCCGGGCCGGCTGCGGGTGACCTCGGCCGACGGTGAGCTGCGGGTCGCCAACACCGGTGCGCCGCTGGACGCCGCGGGGGTCGCCGCGCTCGCCTCGCTGCGCGCCTCGGCCAAGCGCGACGACGGGTCGGTCGGCCGGTTCGGTGTCGGGTTCGCCGCGGTGCTGCCGCTGTCCACCGAGCCCCGGGTGATCAGTGGTGCCGGCCTCGGCGTGCGGTTCTCCGCATCCGGCACCGCCGCCGCGGTGGCCCCGCTGCCCGGGCCGGCGGCCGAGCTCGCCCGGCGCGGTGGGCAGCTGCCGATCCTGCGGCTGGCCTGGCCGGTGGCGCCCGACGAGCCCGCGCCGCCCGCGGGTTTCGACACCGAGGTCCGGCTGCCGCTGCGGGACGGGACGGACGGGGCCACGCTGCTGGCCGCCGCCCTGGCCGCGGCGCCGGACCTGCTGCTGGCGCTGCCCGATCTCGTGGAGATCGCGGTCGGGGAGACGGTGCTGCGCCGGGTCTGCGAGGACCGGGGAACGCTGCGCATCGAGGGCGGCGAGGAGCCCCGGCACTGGTTGATCGCCCGTCGCGCCGGGCGGCTCGACGCCACCCACGCCGGTGCGCAGGCCGCCGAGCAGCGCGGCCGCCGTGACTGGACGGTCTGCTGGGCGGTGCCGGTGGACGCCACGGGCCGGACCCGGCCGCTCGATCCCGACGCCGGCGACGTGCTGCACGCGCCGACGGCGAGCGCCGAACGGATGTCGCTGCCGGCCCGGCTCATCGCCACCGTCCCGCTCGAGCCCGACCGGCGCCGCACCCGCGGCGGACCGGTCACCGACCGGATCCTCGCCGAGGCCGGCCCCGCCTACCTGGAGCTGGTCCGGGCGGTGCCGCCGGGCGATCGGCTCGCACTCGTCCCGGTACCGGGGTTCCCGCGTTCGGAGATCGACGGCCGGATCCGCGAGGTGCTGCTCGACGCGCTGCGCGGTGCCGCGTGGCTGCCCGCCGCCGAGGACCCCGCCGGGTCGGTGCTCGTCCCGCGGCGCGCCGAATGGCTGGACCTGCCGGGCGCCGAGGGGCTGGCCGAGCTGCTCGCCGCCGCGGACGGGGCGTTCGCCGGGCTGATCGCCCCGGCCGCGGTCGCGGGCGCGCCCGCCGGGGTGCTCGCCGAGCTCGGTGTGCACCGCCTCGGCGCCGACGAGCTGGTCGGCCGGTTGCTCGGCGTCCGCCGGCCGGGGGCCTGGTGGCGGACGGTGTACGCGGCGCTGACACCGGCTGCGGAGACCGTCCCCGGCCTGATCGAGGAGCTGCGGGGGCTGCCGGTGCCGCTCGCGGACGGCCGTACGGTGGCCGGACCCTCCTCGGTGTTGCTGCCGGGCGGGGACGGCTCGGCAGGGCCTGTCGCGCGGCTCGCCGAGTTGGGGCTGCCCGGGCTGCACATCGCCGACCCCGAGGCCGTCCATCCGCTGCTGTCCCGGCTCGGGGCGGCGCCGGCCGACCCGGTGGGGGTCCTCGACCACCCGGCGCTGCGCGACGCAGTCGAACGCTCGGTGGACGACGCCGAGGCCGGTCTGGACACCGGCCCGCTGGCCGACGCCGTGCTCGGCCTGATCGGTGAGGTCGGCCCCGTGGTCACCGCCCGGCATCGGTGGCTCGGCGCGCTGGCGCTGCCCGACGACGAGGGCGAGCCGGGCCGGGCCGACGAGCTGATGCTGCCCGACGCCGCGCTGCGTCCGCTGCTGGCCGAGGACGTCCCGGTGGGGGTGCTCGACACGTCCTGGGCACAGCGGATCCCGCGGTCGGTGCTGGCGGCCGTCGGCGTGCTGGACGGTTTCGCGGTGCTCGTCGACGAGGAACCGACGGGCCCCGGCCACGACCTGCACGACGAGGACCGCTGGTGGGAAGGGCTGGGCGAGCCCCCGGCCCGGCTGACGGCGGTCCGGGATCTCGATCTGGTGGCCGACGACGCCTGGCCGGCCGCGCTGCGGCTGCTGGCCGGCGAGCCGGACACCCGGGCCGCGGTGCTGCACGGCGGCTATGCGGCGTGGTGGCTGTCGGTGCACGCCCGGCTCGACGGCCGCCGGCTCGGCTACTGGCGGCTGCCGTCGGCGTCCGGGCTCGCGGAGCTCTACGACCCGGTCCCGGGGCCCGTCGTGGACGAGGTGTTCCTCGCCGCGGTCGGGGTGCGGACCGGCCTCGCGGTGGCCGACACCCGCGACGCCGCCGACCTGCTGGCCCGGCTGTCCGATCCGGACCGCCGCCCCGGCGTCGCGCTGGTCGCCGACGCCCACGCCGAGCTCGCCGCGGCGGTCGTCGCCGGCCGGGTCGACCCTGCGGAGCTGGACCCGCCGCAGCGGGTGCGTGCGCTCGACGGCACGGTCGTCGACGTCGACGACGCGGTGGTGCTGGACCTGCCGTGGCTCGCCGCGGTGCTGCCCGCCACCGAGCTCGTGGGCGGTGGCGACCCCGGCGACCTCCCGGCGCTGGCCGACCTGCTCGACCTGCCGCTCGCGTCCGATGTCGTCTCGGCCTCGGTGCCCGATCCGGGCCGGCCGGTCCGCTGGGCCGATCTCGGGGAGGTCGTGGTGGCATGTCACACACTCGGGGTTCCGGTGCCGCCGGGCGAGTTGCTGCTGCACGACGAGCTGGTGATCGACGTGCGGCGCCCCGTCGCCGGTCGCCGAACGGTCCCGGCCTGGCCCGATGCGGACGGGCGGTGGCACGCCGCGGATCCGCTGCGCGCGCTCATGGGGTTACTGGCGGCGGATGCATCGGACGAACCGGTTGCTGGGTGAAGAACCCGGTCGCGTGCTAGGAAAGATTTCGTGATTGGCGATCGCGTCGGCGATGCGGTGGATGCGGTGCTGCCGAACAGGGTGAGTGTCCTGTCGGTCCACACCTCCCCGCTGGAACAGCCCGGAACCGGCGACGCGGGCGGGATGAACGTCTACATCGTCCAGACCGCGATCCGGATGGCGCAGCGCGGCGTCGAGGTGGAGATCTTCACCCGGGCGACGTCCTCGGAGCTCCCGCCCGTCGCCGAACTGGCACCCGGGGTGCTGGTCCGGCACGTGGCGGCGGGGCCGTTCGAGGGTCTCGGAAAGGACGACCTGCCCAGCCAGCTCTGCGCCTTCACGGCCGGTGTACTGCGCGCCGAGGCTCGCCACGATCCCGGTTGGTACGACGTCGTGCACTCGCACTACTGGCTCTCCGGGCAGGTCGGCTGGCTGGCGCGCGACCGCTGGGGCGTCCCGCTGGTGCACAGCGCGCACACGCTCGCCCGCGTGAAGAACGCGGCGCTGGCCGAGGGCGACCGCCCGGAGCCGATGGTCCGGGTGATCGGCGAGGACCAGGTGGTCGCCGAGGCCGACCGGCTGATCGGCAACACCGACATCGAGACCCGCCAGCTCATCGAGCTCTACGGCGCCGATCCGTCGCGGACGGTGACCATCCCGCCCGGGGTCGACCTGGAGCGGTTCCGGCCGGGCGACCGGGTCGCCGCGCGGGTGGCCCTCGGCATCGCCCCCGATGCCGTCGTGCTGGCCTTCGTCGGCCGGATCCAGCCGCTCAAGGCCCCGGACGTGCTCCTGCGCGCCGCGGCGGAGCTGCTGCGCCGCGACCCCGGGCTGCGCTCCCGGCTGGTCGTGCTCATCGCGGGCGGGCCCTCGGGCAGCGGACTGGCGGAGCCGACCGCGCTGCAGAGCCTCGGGGCGTCGCTCGGGCTCGGCGACGTGCTGCGGTTCCTGCCCCCGCAGTCCGGGGACGGCCTGGTGCAGGTGTACCGGGCCGCCGACGTCGCCGCGGTCCCGAGCCACAACGAGTCGTTCGGCCTGGTGGCTCTGGAGGCCCAGGCCTGTGGGACGCCCGTCGTGGCGGCCGGGGTGGGCGGCCTGCCGGTGGCGGTGGCCGACGAGCGCTCCGGGCTGCTCGTCCCGGGCCACGGCGCCGGGGAGTGGGCCGACGCGCTCGGCCGGGTCGCCCTCGTCCCGGGGCGGCGCGACGAGCTGGGGGCCGGCGCGGTCGAGCACGCCCGGCAGTTCTCCTGGGACCGCACCACCGATGCGTTGCTCGACACATACGCCGACGCGGGCGCGGAGTTTGCGGCGCTGCAGCACCGGCTACGCACGGGTCAGCCCGCGGAGCTGCCGGACGGCGCGCTCGCGGGCCTGATCGACCGTTGACGAGGGGAGTGCCCCAGATGGATACCGACGGCCTCGACGGGCAGGTCGAGGCCGCGCTGCGCGAACTCGAGGTCGACCACCACCGCCGTGAGCCGGGCCAGTTCCTGGTCACGCTGCCCGGCACGAACCGCCTGCAGACGCAGTGCTGGCTGCTGCTGCGCGAGCACACGCTGTTCGTCCAGGCGTTCGTCTGCCGTCAGCCCGACGAGAACCACGAGGGCGTCTACCGGTTCATGCTGCAGCGCAACGCGCGGCTCTACGGGGTCCACTACGCCCTGGACCGCATCGGTGACATCCACCTCATCGGTCGCATCGGCCTGCACGCCGTGACCGCCGACGAGCTCGACCGGGTGCTCGGCCAGGTGCTCGAGGCCGCCGACGGGGACTTCAACACCTTGCTCGAGCTCGGCTTCGCCACCTCGATCCGCCGCGAACACGCCTGGCGCTCCGAGCGCGGCGAGTCGCTGGCCAACCTGCGGGCGTTCGAGCACCTGTTCGCCTGACCCCACCCCGACCCGCTGATCAAGGGCGGAAGGGGGTCCTTCGCGGCCGAACCACCCCCTTCCGGCCTTGATCGCCGACGTGGGCGGCGGGGGTTGTTGCCGGTTCGTGACCGGGGGTGGCCAACCGGGTGGCCCCCGGCGTCCGTCCTGTTGCCGTGGACCGGGAGCGGGAGGCCGTCGTGCGCCGACGCAGGAGCTGGGTGCTGGGAGCGATCGCAGGGATCGTGCTGCTGGGCGGGGCCGTACTGGCGGTGGCGGGAGTGGATGCCACGCGGAGCGGTTTCGCGCCCGGCACCCCGGCGTCCCGGGACGCCGGCGCCGCGGGGGAGTCCGCTTCGGACGCGCCGTCCCGCGCGACGGCGGTCGCTCCTGCTCCGGGCGCGCCGCAGGCGGGTTCGCCCCTGGTGCCGCTGGACGGTGTCGACCGCGCGATCGTGCGTACCGCGCGGCTGAGCGTCGAGGTGCCCGACGCCGTCGGCGCGGCGCGCGACGTGCGACTCGCGGCCGCCGCGGCGGGTGGGTTCGTCGCCGAGGAACAGGCGGGCGACCGGACGGGCCGGTTGGTGCTGCGGGTGCCGCAGGCCGGGCTGGACGCGCTCGTCGAACGGGTCGCCGCGCTCGGCCGGGTGCTGGAGCGCAGCAGTGAGGCCCAGGACGTCACCGAGCATCTCGTCGACCTGGACGGCCGGGTGGCCAGCCAGCAGGCGAGCGTGGTCCGGGTCCGCGCACTGCTGGAACGAGCCGAGACCGTCGGCGAGGTGGTGGCCGTCGAGTCGGAGCTCGCGCAGCGGGAGGCCGAACTGGAGTCCCTGCAGCGCCGGCTCGCGGCTGTGCGCGACCAGGTCGCGCTGTCCACGCTCAGCATCGACCTGCGGACGGCGCCGGGGCCGGGTGCCGATCGGCCGGCAGGCGGGTTCGGCGCCGGCCTGGGGGCCGGCTGGGACGGGCTGCGCGCGATCGCCACGGCTGCCGCGGCGGTCGTCGGGTTCGTGCTGCCGTTCCTGCCTGTGCTGGTCGTCCTCGCCGCACTCGGGTGGGTGGGGGTCCGGATCGTCCGGTCACGGCGCCGGGTCGGCCCGGCCGGCGGGCCCCCCGCACCGGACGCAGGATCCGGTCGTTAGACCAGAGCGTGTGCTCCTGCACGGTGAGCTTCGGCCTCTAACGAGTCGTCGATCTGTCCGATTTAGCATGAGCGCCACACCCACGGTGTCGATCATGACGATCTACCCGTCCCCCGGTAGTGATTTCGCAAGGGAGCGCCCCGATGCCCATCCGCAGCCCGTACCCGGATGTCGAGATTCCCGAGGTCTCGCTGTTCGAGTTCCTGTTCGCCGACGGATTCGGCGACCGGGCCGGAGCCCCAGCCCTGATCGATGGCGGCTCGGGGGCCACCATCAGCTTCGGCGAGCTCAACGCCATGGTCGAGAAGATCGCCGCGGCGCTCGCCGAGCGTGGCGTGGTCAAGGGTGACGTCGTCGGCCTCTTCGCGCCGAACACCCCGTACTGGGTGGCCTCGTTCCACGGTGTGCTGCGGGCCAACGCGATCGTCACGAGCGCGAACTCGCTCTACACCCCGGGTGAGCTTGCTCACCAGCTCGGCGACTCCGGCGCCAAGCTGCTGATCACGATCTCGCCGTTCCTGGACCGCGCGACCGCCGCGGCCAAGGAGGCCGGGCTCGCCGACGACGCGATCATCGTGCTCGACGGGGCCGAGGGCTACACCTCGCTGCGCGACCTGCTCGGGACCGCCGCCGAGGCGCCCGCGATCGAGGTCACCGGCGACGACACCGCCGTGCTGCCGTACTCGTCGGGCACCACCGGGCGGGCCAAGGGCGTCATCCTGACCCACCGCAACCTCATCGCGAACCTGCTGCAGATCGAGCCGCTCGGCAACGTCTCGAGCGACACCAAGATCCTCGCGGTGCTGCCGTTCTTCCACATCTACGGCATGACCGTGATGATGAACCAGGGCCTGCACAGGCGGTCCACGGTCGTCACGATGCCGAAGTTCGACCTGGCCGAATTCCTCCGGATCGTCTCGGAGTACAAGGTCCAGCGGGTCTACATCGCGCCGCCGGTCGCGGTCGCGCTGGCCAAGCACCCGATCGTCGACCAGTACGACCTGTCGTGCGTCGACGTCATCTTCTCCGGCGCCGCTCCGCTCGACGCCGAGCTCGGCCACGCCGTCGCCAAGCGACTGAACTGCACGGTGCTGCAGGGCTACGGGATGACCGAGATGTCCCCGGTCAGCCACGTCATCCCGGACGACCGCCCCGACATCGACCTCAACAGCTGCGGTTTCGCGGTGCCCAACACCGAGTGCAAGCTCGTCGACCCCGACACCGGCGAGGAGGTCGGCCCCGGCGGTCGTGGCGAGCTGTGGGTCAAGGGCCCGAACGTGATGGTCGGCTACCTCAACAACGAGGAGGCCACCGCCGCCACCCTCGACGCCGACGGCTACCTGCACACCGGTGACGTCGCCACGGTCACCGAGGACGGCATCTTCACGATCGTCGACCGGGTCAAGGAGCTGATCAAGTACAAGGGCTACCAGGTGCCGCCGGCCGAGCTGGAGGCCCTGCTGCTCACCCACGACAAGATCGCCGACGCGGCGGTCATCGGGGTGCGCGACGCCGAGGGCGAGGAGGTCCCGAAGGCCTTCGTCGTGAAACAGCAGAACGGTGCCGACCTGACCGAGGACGAGGTGATGGACTTCGTCGCCGAGCGCATCGCGCCGCACAAGAAGGTCCGCGTCGTGGAGTTCATCGGCGAGGTGCCGAAGTCGGCGGCGGGCAAGATCCTGCGCAAGGACCTGCGCGCCCGCGAGGCCAGCGCGAGCTGACCCGGCCGAGCACCCGGAACGGCGCTCCGACCAGCACGGACGGTCTCGGCCGCCGGACCGGGTGTCTGTGACGATCGGCGGCCCTGAGCGGTCTTCCGCGAAACAGGTGCGAAACGACGACGGGCCCCGGCGTCCACGATGGACAGTCCATCGAGGATCAGCCGGGGCTCGTCCGCGTTCATCGGGCCACCCACCGAGAACGTCGTCGAGCCGCCCTCGCTTGCGCGTACCGCAGGCCACCCGACCCGCTCTCCCAGAAGCGGCCGTGTGACCGGCTACAGCATCCTCCAACCGGCATAGGCTGTCCCATTGTCGGGCCACCCGAGGTCAGGCCTCGTCGAAGGTGAACGGGCTGTTCGGTTCCGCTACTGCCCGGTTCGGGTAACCGCCGGAGAGCGACGAACAGCTTGCTTGGAGGTGTCGCATGACACCGCAGGAGCACACGGGCGGATTCGTCGTCATCGACGATCCGCCCGAGAACGGCATCTACCGACTCCGGCTGACCGGCGGCCTCGACGCCACCGCCGCTCCCAGCCTTCACGCCCTGGCCCGAGAGCAACTGGCCGCGTCGCCGCGGCTGCTCGCGCTGGACCTCACCCACCTCGCCCGCTTGACGTCCGCCGGCGCTCTGGCCCTCGCCGATGTCGCCGAGTGGGCAGGACAGGCCGACATCGCCCTCTGCCTGATCGCCCCGCCCGCTCACCCCGTGTACGACGCTCTCATCGCCGTGGACCTCGGGGAGTTGTTCGAAGTCCACCCCGACCTGACATCAGCGCTCGCCGACATGCGCTGAGGCAGCTACACCGTCGACCACCGCAGGAGCAGTGATGACCTCGCGAACATCCGTCCCCCGTCGGGGGTGTGTGTCGTGAACGGGGACCAGTTCGACTTCCCCGGCCTCATTCGGCTCGGCCAGCACGACGGCGAGGTCGACACCTACGTCCGTTACTGGCTCGGCCCGGTGCTCGATGCCGACGCCGAGGACGGGAGCCAGTTGGTTGCCACGCTGCGCGCCTACCTGGACTGCTGGGGCGACTACCTGAAGGCAGCGCGTGTGCTCGAGATCCACACCAGCACCACCCGCTATCGGGTCCACCGCATCCGCCAGGTCCTCGCCGCCGACCTCAGCGACCGCCACGCCCAGTTCAACCTTCAGGTCGCCACCCATCTCCTCGGCTACGTCGAGCGCGGTCGGCAGCTCCAGAGGTGACGCCACGACCCCGGGGGCTCCGCCCGCACCCGGCATCGCTTCGGAGATCAGGGAAGCGCGGACGTACCCGACGTGGACGGTGAGAACGACCCGCGCGGACTATGCGCGGACGCGGACGGGTGGTTCGCGGTTTCATCGCAGGTCGGAGGCCGTTTGTCGGCGCTTTGTGAATCCGGCGGGTTTCTCGGGCTGGGTCGGTCTCGGTG
>NZ_JAAXKZ010000096.1 GCF_012911875.1 Pseudonocardia bannensis
GTGGTGGGCGGGGTGGCCGCGGGTCAGCGGAGCTTGACCGTCCGCACCGAGATCAGCGCCGCGAGCAGGGTCCAGACCACGAGGACCAGGATCGGTCGCAGGCCCGGCCCCTCGCCGCCGGCCAGCGCGGTACGCAGACCTTCGGCGAGCGCCCCGGACGGCAGGTAGGTGGCCACCGACGCCAGGGCGTCGGGCAGCTGCCCGACGGGGATGATGATGCCGCCGGCCAGCAGCAGCATGAACCAGATGAGGTTGGCCACCGCGAGCACGATCTCGGCGCGCAGCGACCCGCCGAGGAGGATGCCCAGGCTGCCGAACGCCGCGCACCCGAGCAGTACGAGCAGCACCGCCCACCCGAGGCCCTCGGCGGCGGGCCGCCAGCCGAGCGCCCAGGCCAGCGCGCACAGCACGACGGTCTGCACGGCGACCAGGCCGAGCACCGCGGCGAGCCGCCCGGCGACGAGCAGCCAGCGGGGCAGCGCGGTCGCGGCCAGCCGGCGCACCACGCCGTAGCGACGGTCGAAACCGAACGCGATGGCCTGTCCGGTGAACGCGGTGGACATCACGGCGAGGGCGAGCACCCCGGGCACCACCGCCTGAACCCGCGGGTCGGGCAGCGGCACCACGTCGAGCACGGTCAGGCCGACCAGCAGGACGGTCGGGATGAGCAGGCACAGCAGCACCTGCTCGCCGTTGCGCAGGGCCAACCGCAGCTCGGTGCCGGACTGGGCGAGCAGCATCCGCAACAGCGAGCCACGGGCAGGCCGTGGCGTGAACGTGCCCGCGGCGAACCGGTCACCCGGCCCGCCCGTGCGGACGGTGTCGGGAACGCTCACGGGCGCAGCTCCTTGCCGGTCAGATCCAGGAACACGTCCTCGAGGCTACGGCGGGCGACCTGCACGTCGTCGGCGAGCGCTCCCTGCCCGGCGCACCAGGTGGTGATGGTGGACAGCACCGACGGGTCGATCCGGCCCTGCACCAGGTAGCGGCCCGCCATCGTCTCCGCCGCCCGGTAGCCGTCGGGCAGGGCGGCGCTGAGGTCGCTGAGGTCCATGCCCGGCTTGGCGCGGAACCGCAGCTCCTGCTGGTCGCCGCCCGCGGTCAGCGCGGCCGGGCTGCCCTGGGCGACGACCTTGCCGTGGTCGACGATGACGACCTGGTCGGCCAGCGCCTCGGCCTCCTCCATGAGGTGGGTGGTGAGGAACACGGCGACCCCGTCACGGCGCAGCGCGTCGATCAGTTCCCACACCAGGCGGCGTCCCTGCGGATCCATCCCGGCGGTCGGCTCGTCGAGGAACACCAGCTCGGGACGGCCGACGACGGCGCAGGCGAGCGCGAGGCGCTGCTGCTGGCCCCCGGAGAGCCGCTTGTACGGGGTGCGGGCGCACGAGCGCAGGCCCAGGACGTCGGTCAGCCAGTCCACGTCGAGCGGATGGGCCGCGCATGCGGCGACCACGCGCAACATCTCCTCGGCGCGAACGCCGGGGTAGGCCCCGCCGCCCTGCGGCATGACCCCGATGCGCGCCCGCAGCACGTCCGGGGCACCGGCCGGGTCCATCCCGAGCACCCGGACCTCGCCGGCGTCCGCCCGCTGGAAGCCCTCACAGATCTCGACGGTCGTCGTCTTGCCGGCTCCGTTCGGCCCGAGCAGGGCCAGCACGCTGGCGGCCGGCAGCTCCAGGTCGAGGCCGTCCACCGCGGTCGTCCGGCCGTACCGCTTGACCAGCCCGCGGACCTCGACGGCCGCTGCCGCAGGTGAACTCACGAGCGCGGATTCTAGTGACGCCGCTCAGCCCGGGGCCGGGCCGGTGTCGCTCGCCGGCAGCACCGCGTCGGCCTCGGCCCGCAGCCGCCGTCGCACCATCAGTACGGCGGCCCCGAGGACGACCACGCCGGCCACGATCGACATCGGCAGCTGGTAGGCGCGGAACGCGAAGTCGGCGCCCGTCGGCGGCACCATCAGGGCCAGCACCGCCGACGCGGCGAGCGCCACCCGGCGGTACCGCGGCAGGCCCCGGGTGGCGGCCAGCGGGATGGCGGCCCACAGCAGGTACCAGGGGTGGACCACCGGCCCGAGCAGCACGACCGCGCCGAGCCCGGCGCCGAGCCCGGTCACCGGCTCGACCCGTCCGCGCAGCGTCGCGAGCAGCAGCAACCCGCACAGCAGCGCGGCCGCGAGCCCGCCCAGCCCACGGGTGAGCGTCAGCACCGAGTCCGTGTGGTCGCCGAGGCCGGCCAGGATCCCGATCTGCCCGCTGAGCTGGCCGAGATCGGTCGAGAGCGACATCCAGCTGCGGATGACGTTCGCCGTGCCGAGGGTGCCCAGCCAGCCGAACCCGAGCCCGGTGCCGAAGCCGAACGCGGCGAACACGGCCACCGCGATCGCGGTCAGCGCGGCGGCCGCGAGAGCCACGTCCCGGACGCGTCCGCCCCACCGGCGGGCCAGGTGCATGCCCAGGAAGCCCAGGGCCAGGATCGCCGGGAGCTTCACCGCCGCCCCGGCGGTGATGAGCACCGCTCCCCAGACCCAGCCGCGGCGCTGCGAGCGGAGTCCGATCTCGAGCCCGGCGAGCATGAGCCCGATCATCAGGGCCTCGTTGTGGATGCCGCTGACCAGGTGGAACAGCACGAGGGGGTTCGCGGCGCCGAGCCACAGGGCGAGGCCGGGTTCCAGCCCGCAGCGCTCGGCCAGGCGCGGCAGTGCCCAGATGATCAGGGCGACGCCCGCCACCGCGAGCGCCCGGTGCGCGATCACGCCGAGGATCACGTCGTCGCCGGTGAGGGCGGTGATCCCACGGCCCAGCGCGAGGAACAGCGGCCCGTAGGGGGCCGGGGTGTCGCGCCAGATGGTCGGGATGGTGCGGGTCAGCGGGTCGTCCACGCCGAGGGCCTGGGCGGGGCCGAGCGCGTAAGGATCGAGCCCACGCGCGGTGATCGCGCTCTGCGCGAGGTAGCTGTAGACGTCCTTGGAGAACATCGGGGGGGCCGCGGCCAGCGGCAGCGCCCACAGCAGCCCGGTGCGGGCCAGCTGACCGTGGTCCGGCGCCGGTGCGACGGCGCCGCGGGCCCGCAGCATCCGGCCGATCCACAGCCAGGCGAGCACGAGCATGCCCATGCCTGCGTAGACGACCGCGATGGAGACGGTGGCGTTGCGTGCGGGCAGCCCGAGGACGCGCAGCCCGTTGAGCGGGTTGGGCACCGGGAGCGCGCCGCCGCCGAGCGCGCCGATCGCCATGAGCAGCGCGCCGGTGAGCCCGAGACGCCGGGCGAGCCGGCTGGGATCGGGCGGGGGCGAGGACGGCAGGAACGGCCCGGCGGGGGACCGCGCCGGCGTCCGTGGGTCCAATCCAGGGCCGAACCGTGATGGGTCGAGCCCCGGTGCGGCCATGTGCGCAGGGTAGCGACTGGAAGAGGGGTGACACCGCTCACCCGGACGGCGGCCGTCTTTGCCGATGCGGCACATATACGCAACACTGGTGTTGTGAAAACAGCCCGGCGTACCGACGCGGCCGAGGACCGTGCACTCCAGGTGCACGACGTCCACTCGTCCGCCGACGGCAGCACCCGGGTTGCCGTGGCCCGGCTGTTGCTCGAGCAGGGCCCGGTGACCGCCGCAGCGGTGGCCGCGGACCTGGAGCTGTCGGCCGCCGCGGTCCGCCGCCACCTCGACGCCCTGATCGCCGACGGCGAAGCCGAGGCCCGGCAGGCGTCGCACCGCGGCCCCCGGGGCCGGGGCCGCCCGGCCAGGGAGTACCTGCTCACCGACGCCGGACGGATGCGTTTCGGCCACGGTTACGACGACCTCGCCACCGCGGCGCTGCGCTACATCGCGCAGACCGCCGGCGAGGGCGCGGTCAACGCGTTCGCCGAGCGCCGGGTCGCCGAGCTGCTCGGGCCGGAGGCCGCCGAGATCGCGACGGCCGCCACGCCCGGTGCGCGGGCCGATGCCCTGGCCGAGCTGCTCACGGCGCGCGGCTACGCTGCGCAGGCCCGGGAGGCCGGGCACGGCGTTCAGCTGTGCCAGCACCACTGCCCGGTGGCGCACGTCGCGGCGGAGTTCCCGGAGTTGTGCGAGGCCGAGACCCGAGCCTTCGCCGAGCTGCTGGGCACCCACGTGCAGCGGCTGGCCACCATCGCGCGCGGTGACGCCGCGTGCACCACACACGTTCCGCTGGATGGTCCTGAACTCTTCCGGCGGCTCGAACCGACCACCACAGTCCCGAGAGGGAGGCAGTCCGAATGACGACCGCTCCTGAGGCGCTCACCCAGGAGGAGACGCTCGCGACGCTCGGCCGCTACGACTTCGGATGGGCCGACTCCGACGTCGCTGGCGCATCTGCACGTCGCGGCCTGTCCGCCGACGTCGTCGCCGACATCTCCGCGCTGAAGAACGAGCCGCAGTGGATGCTCGACTTCCGGCTGAAGGCGCTGAACCTGTTCGAGCGCAAGCCGATGCCGCGGTGGGGTTCCGACCTCTCCGGCATCGACTTCGACAACATCAAGTACTTCGTGCGGTCCACGGAGAAGCAGGCCTCCTCATGGGAGGACCTGCCCGAGGACATCAAGAACACCTACGACCGGCTGGGCATCCCGGAGGCCGAGAAGGCCCGCCTGGTCGCCGGTGTCGCCGCGCAGTACGAGTCCGAGGTCGTCTACCACCAGATCCGTGAGGACCTGGAGGAGCAGGGCGTCATCTTCCTGGACACCGACACGGGCCTGCGCGAGCACCCGGAGCTGTTCAGGGAGTACTTCGGTTCCGTCATCCCCAGCGGTGACAACAAGTTCTCCGCGCTGAACTCGGCCGTGTGGTCGGGCGGGTCGTTCATCTACGTGCCGCCGGGCGTGCACGTCGACATCCCGCTGCAGGCCTACTTCCGGATCAACACCGAGAACATGGGCCAGTTCGAGCGGACGCTGATCATCGTCGACGAGGGTGCCTACGTGCACTACGTCGAGGGCTGCACGGCGCCGATCTACAAGTCGGACTCGCTGCACTCGGCCGTCGTCGAGATCGTGGTCAAGAAGGGCGGCCGCTGCCGCTACACCACGATCCAGAACTGGTCGAACAACGTCTACAACCTGGTCACCAAGCGGGCCAAGGCCGAAGAGGGCGCGACCATGGAGTGGGTCGACGGCAACCTCGGCTCCAAGGTCACCATGAAGTACCCGGCCGTGTTCCTCATGGGCGAGCACGCCAAGGGTGAGGTCCTCTCGATCGCGTTCGCGGGCGAGGGTCAGCACCAGGACGCCGGCGCGAAGATGGTGCACCTGGCGCCGAACACGTCGTCGACGATCATCTCGAAGTCGGTGGCCCGGGGCGGCGGCCGGACCTCGTACCGCGGTCTGGTCCAGGTGAACCCGCGGGCGCACAACTCGCGCTCGACGGTGAAGTGCGACGCGCTGCTGGTCGACACGATCAGCCGCAGCGACACCTACCCCTACGTCGACGTGCGTACCGACGACGTGACCATGGGTCACGAGGCCACCGTGTCCAAGGTCAGCGACGACCAGCTGTTCTACCTGATGTCGCGCGGCCTGACCGAGGACGAGGCCATGGCGATGGTCGTGCGCGGGTTCGTCGAGCCCATCGCGCGCGAGCTGCCCATGGAGTACGCGCTGGAGCTGAACCGGCTGATCGAGCTGCAGATGGAGGGTTCGGTCGGATGACGCGAGACCTTCGGAACCTGTGGAGAAGGGTCGAGCAATCGTGACCGACGTTGTTTCTGGACTGGCCCCGGAACTCGCCGGGGCGAACCGGGGCGCGGGTCTCGTGCCCGTCGCCTCGGCGGGCGAGCGGTTCACCTCGTTCGACGTGGACGCCTTCGAGGTCCCGGGCGGCCGCGAGGAGAACTGGCGCTTCACGCCGATGAAGCGGCTGCGCGGGCTGCACGACGGCTCCGCGGCGCTGGACGGCACCGCGGCCGTCGAGGTCGCCGGCGCCGGCGAGGGTGTGACGGTGGAGACCGTGGGTCGTGACGACGCGCGGCTCGGTGAGGGCGGCACCCCGGCCGACCGCATCGCCGCCGCCGCGTGGTCCGCGTTCCGCGAGGCCACGGTCGTCACCCTGGACGGCACCCCCGAGCCGGTGACGATCACCGTGGCCGGCCCGGGGGAGGGCGCGACCGCGGCGTCGCACCTGCAGCTGCGCACGAAGCCGCACGCCGAGGCGACCGTGGTGCTGGAGCACCGCGGCTCGGGTGCGCTGGCCGACAACCTCGAGGTGGTGCTGGCCGACGGCTCCCGGCTGACCCTGGTGGTCACCGAGGAGTGGGCCGACGACGCGGTGCACGTGGGCGCCCAGCACTTCTCGCTCGGCCGTGACGCCACCCTGCGGGTCACGTCGGTTGCGCTGGGCGGCGACCTGGTGCGGATCAGCCCGACCGTGAGCTACCGCGGGCCCGGCGGCGACGCCGAGCTCGTCGGTCTGGGCTACGCCGACGCGGGTCAGCACCTCGAGCAGCGACTGCTGGTCGATCACGCGGTGCCGAACTGCACGTCGAACGTCCTGTACAAGAACGCGCTGCAGGGCAAGGAGGGCGTCCCGGACGCCCACACGGTGTGGATCGGTGACGTGCTGATCCGCGCCGCGGCGGAGAACACCCAGACCTTCGAGTTCAACCGGAACCTCGTGCTCACCCAGCACGCCCGGGCCGACTCGGTGCCGAACCTGGAGATCGAGACCGGCGAGATCGCCGGCGCCGGGCACGCGAGCGCCACCGGTCGGTTCGACGACGAGCAGTTGTTCTACCTGCAGAGCCGCGGCATCCCCGAGGACGTGGCGCGCAGGCTCGTGGTCCGTGGCTTCTTCGGCGAGATCCTCTCCCGGATCACGCTGCCCGAGCTGCGCGAACGCCTCGAGGCCGCCATCGAGGCCGAGCTCGCCGTCACGGGCGCCTGAGCCCGACCTCGGCCGAGTCCACGAACCACCCACCACGCTGCGACCAACACGGAGTTCACGAACAACATGTCCACCTTGGAGATCAAGGACCTGCACGTCTCGGTCGCGGCCGAGGACGGCGCCAAGGAGATCCTCCGCGGCGTCGACCTGACCATCCGCGGCGGCGAGACCCACGCGATCATGGGCCCGAACGGGTCCGGCAAGTCGACCCTGGCCTACGCGATCGCCGGTCACCCGAAGTACGAGATCACCGGCGGCGAGGTGCTGCTCGACGGTGAGGACGTGCTCGCGATGAGCGTCGACGAGCGTGCCCGCGCCGGCCTGTTCCTGGCCATGCAGTACCCGGTCGAGGTCCCCGGCGTGTCGATGGCGAACTTCCTGCGCAGCGCGGCCACCGCGGTGCGCGGCGAGGCGCCGAAGCTGCGCACCTGGGTCAAGGAGGTCAAGGGCGCGATGTCCGAGCTGGACATCGACCCCGACTTCGCCGACCGCAGCGTCAACGAGGGCTTCTCCGGCGGCGAGAAGAAGCGCCACGAGGTTCTGCAGCTCTCGCTGCTCAAGCCGAAGATCGCCGTGCTCGACGAGACCGACTCGGGCCTCGACGTCGACGCGCTGCGGGTGGTCTCCCAGGGCGTGAACCGCTACCGCGCCGCCGGCGACGTCGGCGTGCTGCTGATCACGCACTACACCCGGATCCTCAAGTACATCACCCCCGACGTGGTGCACGTGTTCGCCGGCGGCCGCATCGTCGAGTCGGGCGGGGCGGACCTGGCGAACGAGCTCGAAGAGAACGGCTATGTGAAGTACGGGGCGGGAGCGGAGGCCGCGTCGTGACCTCCCTCGAAAGTCCGGACGTGCTGAAGCTGCGTTCGGACTTTCCGATCCTCTCCCGCACGGTGCGCGGCGGGCGGCCCCTGGTCTACCTGGACTCCGGGGCCACCTCGCAACGCCCGCGGCAGGTGCTCGACGCCGAGCGGTCGTTCCTGGAGCAGCACAACTCCGCGGTGCACCGGGGCGCACACCAGCTGGCCGAGGAGGCCACGGACGCCTACGAGTCGGCCCGCGCGCGGATCGCCGCGTTCGTCGGGGCCGACCCGGGCGAGGTGGTGTTCGTCAAGAACGCCACCGAGGGGATCAACCTCATCGCGTACGCGATGAGTAACTCCAGCATCCGGACCGGCCTCGGGCCCGAGTCGGAGCGCTTCGCGCTCGGCCCGGGCGACGAGGTCGTCATCACCGAGCTGGAGCACCACGCCAACCTGGTGCCGTGGCAGGAGCTCTGCCGGCGCACCGGGGCGACGCTGCGCTGGTACTCGGTGACCGACGAGGGCCGGCTCGACCTCGACTCGGTCGAGCTGACCGAGCGCACGAAGGTCGTCGCGTTCGCGCACCAGTCCAACGTGATGGGCACGGTGCTGCCGGTCCAGGAGCTGGTCCGCCGGGCCCGCGCGGTCGGTGCCCTGGTGGTGCTCGACGCGTGTCAGTCGGTGCCGCACATGCCGGTGCACCTGACCTCGCTGGACGTCGACTTCGCGGTGTTCTCCGGGCACAAGATGCTCGGGCCGTCCGGGGTCGGCGTGCTGTACGGCCGGGCCGAGCTGCTCGAGGCGATGCCGCCGTTCCTCAGCGGCGGGTCGATGATCGAGCTGGTGCGTCTGGAGGGTTCGACCTACGCCCCGCCGCCGCAGCGGTTCGAGGCCGGTGTGCCGATGACCTCGCAGGCGGTCGGGCTGGGCGCGGCGGTCGACTACCTCAACGGGATCGGCATGGACGCCGTCCACGCCCACGAGCTCGAGCTCGCCCGCGTCGCGCTCGACGGGCTGGCCGAGGTCCCCGGGGTCCGGATCATCGGGCCTACCGACCTCAGCGACCGCGGCGGGGCGGTGGCGTTCGTGGTCGACGGCGTGCACGCGCACGACGTCGGGCAGGTGCTCGACGACCGCGGGATCGCGGTTCGGGTCGGGCACCACTGCGCGTGGCCGCTGCACCGCCGGTTCGGCGTCGCGGCGACCGTGCGGGCGTCGTTCCACGTCTACAACACCGTCGACGAGGTAGCCCAGCTGGCCGACGGTGTGCGGGCCGCGCGCGAGTTCTTCGGGGTGGCCTGACATGCAGCTCGAACAGATGTACCAGGAGATCATCCTGGATCACTACCGGTCGCCGCACCGGGCGGGCCTGCGCGAGCCGTTCGACGCCGAGTCGTTCCAGATCAACCCGACCTGCGGTGACGAGGTCACGCTGCGGGTGAAGCTGGACGACGCGGGGGAGAAGGTCGTCGACGTCTCCTACGAGACGCTCGGCTGCTCGATCAGCCAGGCCTCCACCTCGGTGCTGACCGACCTCGTGGTCGGCCAGAGCGTCGAGGAGTCGATGCGGGTGCTCGCGGCCTTCCAGGAGATGGCCCAGGGCCGCGGCACGGTCGAGCCGGACGAGGACGTGCTCGGCGACGGCGTGGCCTTCGCCGGGGTGGCCAAGTACCCGGCGCGGGTGAAGTGTGCGCTTCTCGGGTGGATGGCGTTCAAGGACGCCGTCGTCCGGGTGGGCGACGTACCAGAGAAGGGAACGGTCCGATGAGCGAGACCGGCACCGAGAACACGGCGGCGACGACGGCCGGCGACGAGGTCGTGCGCGGCGCGGCCGGCATGCCCGAGCCGCCCGCGCAGCGCGCGGACGAGCCGTCGATCGACGATCTCGAAGAGGCCATGCGCGACGTCGTCGACCCGGAGCTCGGGATCAACGTCGTCGACCTCGGCCTCGTCTACGGGATCCAGGTCGACAACTCCGTGGCGACCATCGACATGACGCTCACGTCGGCGGCCTGCCCGTTGACCGACGTCATCGAGGAGCAGGCCCGCGCGGCGCTCACCGGGCCCGGTGGCTCCGGCGGCCTGGTGGACGACATCAAGATCAACTGGGTCTGGATGCCGCCGTGGGGTCCGGAGAAGATCACCGAGGACGGCCGCGAGCAGCTGCGCGCCCTCGGCTTCCGGGTCTGAGTCGGCCCGGTACCAGCTCGACCACGAACGGCACTTCCGGCCGCTACGTCCGGCCGGAAGTGCCGTTCGCGTATGTGCCGGGCCGGACGTGTCGTCCGACTGCCCGCCTTCCCGGTGAGTCCGCCGCGGTGATCGTCGTCCCGGGGCCGCGAGCCGCGGCGTGCGCGGCTCCGGACTCCGAGACGTCGATCATGGGTGGGTGGCCCGCCGGCGCAGCGGGGAGGCAGTCAGGTCACGAGGCCTGATCCGCGGCGCGGCGGAGCAGGTAGGGGTGCAGGTGCGAGTAGCCGCGCACGTGCAGCGGCCGTAGCGACCGGACCGTGAAGCGGGGGTCGTCGGCGAGCGCCGCGGCCACCTCGCGGTCGACAAGCACGGAGTCGGGCCGGGCGTGCGTGGTGAGCCGCGCGGCGATGTTGACGACCTCGCCGTAGACGTCACCGAACCGGACGAGCACCGGGCCCGCGGCCAGCCCGATCCGCAGCTCGGGCAGCGCCGGTTCGGCCCGCACCCGGTCCTGCAGCGCCAGGGCGATGGCCGCCGCGTCGGCGATGTCGTCGGCGACGAACAGCACCTCGTCGCCGACGGTCTTGATGATGCGCCCGCGGCCCCCGGCGATCACGTCGGTGGTGCTCGACGCGAAGCGCTCGATCATCTCGCTGAGTTCGGACGTGGAGCGCCGCCGGGTCGTGCGGGTGAAGCCGACCATGTCGGCGAACCCGACGGCGAGCGGCCAGGTGTCCCCGTCCTCGGCGTTGTTGCTGCGCCCGACGACCACCCGGGACACGGTGGCGGCGAGGTGCCGGCGCCACACGTAGGTCTGCAGCTGTTCGAGCTTCGGCAGGACGGCCGCGGCGAGCTCGAGCGACTGCTGGGGCGAGACCTCCTGGGCCTCGTTGGCCACGAGTTGCGTGAGCATCCCGACCTGCCACTCGGCCAGCCGGGACATCGCCTGGGCGACGGCCCGCGCGACGGCCTCCCGCACGTCGGGAGCGAGGAGGCCGACGTCGGTGAGCTGCGACATCAGCCGGGCCGCCTCGATGTCGCGTTCGGTGAACAGCAGCTCGGTGTCGGAGACCTCGGGGAACCCGAGGGCCCGCCACAGCCGCCGCCCCTCCTCGAGTTTCAGCCCGGCCCGCTCGATCACCTCCGGCCGGGTGTAGCGGCGGGGCGCGCCGAGCACGATCTCCTCGAGCGCCGACGCCAGCGGCAGTGACTCGTCGAGCCGCCGGATCTCCCCGCGGTTCGCGGCGTCCAGCAACTCCCCGAGGGCGTCCAGCCAGCCGGAGGGATCGGGGCTCACCGGCGGCGCCGCGGGGCGTGCGTCATGTCGTGTGGACGATCAGCACGTCGACGCCGGCCCGCCGCGCGACGTCCGACGGAACCGAGCCGAGCAGCCGCCCGCTGAGGGTGTTGAGCCCGCGGTTGCCGACGACGAGCAGGTCGGCACCGTGGTCGGTGACGGACTTGCGCAGGACGTCGACCGGGGCGCCGTCCACCGCCTGGGTCGTGATGTTCGTGGCGCCCACGGCGACGGCCTTGTCCTCGGCCAGACGCAGCGTCTCCTCGGCCGGGGTGAACCCGCGGACGAGGTAGGCCTCGTCCTTCAGCGCGTCCTCGGCCTCGACGATCTCCTCGCGGCTCGCGGGGGTGAAGGCGGAGACGATGACCAGCTTCGCGTCGCTGTCCCGCGCGACGGCGGCGGCGCGCTCGACCGCGACGAACGAGGTGCTGGAGCCGTCGGTACCGACGACGATGGTGTTGTAGGCGGACATGGGAGCCCTCCGGCCGTGACGACGGCGTCCTCTGATGTGACGCCGGTGCAGTGACGTTCAGTGAAAGGAAGTTACCGCTTGTAGCGTCGGGCGGCCCACTCGGCGGGCCGGTATTCACCCGGCCCGGGTGATCCCCGGGTCCACGGCAGGGCCGGGGGCAGCAGCGCGGGGCCGACGAGCCGTCCGCGCAGCAGCCAGCCCGCGCGGCCGAACAGGGCGTTCATCGCCCCGATGGTGCCGGTGAGATCCTCGCGGCCGGTGAGGTAGGCCCACCGGTGCCGTGGCGGCAGGCCGAAGAACACCTCGAAGAAGGCGGGCACGTCCGCCGGGGGCATCCGCAGCAGCGACTCCAGGCCGCGACGGCGCAACAGGTGCACGACGCGCGCGGCCCGCGGCCACACGGCGTGGCGGGCCGCGGCCCGTGCGGCCGCGGGTGACCCCGGCAACCGGGCGGCGAGGGCGTCGGCCACCCGCGGGGCGAGGCGCAGCGCGGTGGCGACGCTGAACCCGGTGGCCGGGTGCACCAGCGGCGCCGCCGACCCGAAACCGATCGCGGCCGGGTCTCGGTGCCGAGCCCCGTCCACGGGGAACCGCACCCGCTCCTCGGGCGCGTCCGGGCCGGGGGAGACGCCGTGCCGGGCCAGCCTGGCGAGCAGCCGCCGGCGCAGTACCGGCAGCGGCAGCCCGGGGCGACGCGCCAGCGACGTCTCCTCCAGCAGCACCGCCCCGCCGCCGAGCGGAACGGCGTAGAGGAAGGTCGGCCAGCCCGGTTCCCCGTGGTCGTGGCGCCAGTCCATGAACAGCGCCGTACCCGGCGCGGCCACGGCGGCCGCGGTGTCCTCGTCCACCACCAGGCCGTAGGCGGTCTGCTCGGCGGGCGGCCGCCCCGGACGGGTGGCGGGACGCAGCGGCTGCCGGTGCCCACCGGCGTCGATCACCACCCGGGCCCGCGCCACGCCTCCGCCGGTCAGACGCACGCCGTGCGGGTCGGGACCGGTGGTGGCGCGGCCGGACCGCACCTCGACGCCGGTGCGCGCGAGCCCGGCGTCGAGGTGCCGGCGCAGCGCCGGTACGTCGAGCACGGCGTACTCCCAGCCGAGGCGGTGCTCGGTCTGCGCGAGCGCCCGCCCGGGGGTGCGGGCGGCGACCAGCTCCGCCGGGAGCGCCGGGGGCAGCTCGTCGGCCCACGCGGCGTAGGTGGCCCGCCACGGGCGGTCCGGAGCCGGGTCGAGCAGGGTCGTACGCAGCCCGCGGGCGGCGCATTCGACGGCGACCGCCCGTCCGGCCGGGCCGCCCCCGACCACCAGCACATCGTCCGTCGGCACCGGCCAGTTCTACCCGGTCCGGCGCCGTTCGGCGCGGTGGCGGCCCGGTGACGGCCCGGCGGCGGCCCGGCGGCGGTGCGGTGGCGGTGCGGGTCAGCCGAGCTTGCCCGACGCCAGCGCGCCGCCGTCGATGCGGATGGTCTCGCCGGTGACCCAGCTCGCGGCGTCGGAGACCAGGAAACCGACGACCGAGGCCACGTCCTCGGGCGTCCCGAGCCGCTTCATCGGGTAGGCCGCCGCGACGCCCTCCTCGTCGGCCTCGTACAGCGCGGTCGCGAACCGCGTCTTCACCACCGCCGGGGCGACGGCGTTGACCCGGATCCCCGGCCCGAGCTCGGCGGCCAGCTCCTCGGTGAGCCGGATCAGCGCGGCCTTCGAGGCCCCGTACGCGGCGATCACGCCGGTGGACCGCAGGCCGCCCACCGAGGCGATGTTGACCACCGCGCCGCCGTGCTCGCCCATCCAGGCCTGATGGGCGAGCTGCAGGTAGCCGAGCGCGGCGACGACGTTGACGTCGAAGATCTTGCGTACCGCGTCGAGGTCGGCGTTCATCAGCGGGCCGTAGACCGGGTTGATGCCGGCGTTGTTGATCAGGATGCCGAGGCTGCCGAACGTCTCGACGGTGCGCGCGACGACCTCCGCGCGGGAGTCGGGGTCACCGGCGTTGCCCGGCAGCCCCAGGACCCGGTCCTTGTCGCCGCCGGCCGCGTCGGTGACGAGCGTGTCCACCGCGGCGGACAGCTCGTCGGGCTTGCGCGCCGTGATCGTCACCGCGGCCCCGCGGGCGAGCAGCTCGGCAGCGATGGCGTAGCCGATCCCGCGGCTGGCGCCGGTGACGAGGGCGGTCCGGCCGGCGAGGTCGCCGGGAGTTCCGGTGGTCGGGCCCGGGCCCGCGGTGCCGATGGTCGGGTCCGAGCCCGCCGTGATGTCGGTCATGGGCGCGACCCTACTTCGGAAGTCGTCTCGCCCCGGCCGGTACTCTGGACAGGTGATCCGGATCGGGTAATGGCCGCTCGGCCGTGCCGCTGCCCCCTTTGCTCCCTACCATCCGGACCTTCTGGAGTCTCTCTCGTGATCACCGCCACCGACCTGGAGCTGCGGGCCGGGTCCCGCATCCTGCTGGCCGGAGCCACCCTTCGCGTGCAGCCGGGCGACCGGATCGGGCTGGTCGGGCGCAACGGCGCCGGCAAGACCACCTCGATGCGCGTCCTGGCCGGGGAGGGCAACCCCTACGCCGGATCGGTCACGGCGAACAGCCCGGTCGGCTACCTGCCGCAGGACCCCCGCGAGGGCGACCTGACGGTCACCGCGAAGGACCGGGTGCTCTCCGCCCGCGGGCTCGACGAGCTGCTGCGCAAGATGGAGAAGGCCCAGACGGCGATGGCCGAGCTGGTCGACGGCGTGCAGAACGACAGGGCGGTGCGCGAGTACGGCCGGATCGAGGAGCGCTTCTCCGCGCTCGGCGGGTACGCCGCCGAGAGTGAGGCCGCCCGGATCTGTGCCCACCTCGGCCTGCCCGACCGGGTGCTCGGCCAGCCGATCTCGACGCTGTCCGGCGGGCAGCGCCGTCGCGTCGAGCTCGCCCGGATCCTGTTCGCGGCCTCCGACGGCGGCGGTGGCGGTGCTCCGAGCGCGACGACGCTGCTGCTCGACGAGCCGACCAATCACCTCGACGCCGACTCGATCAACTGGCTGCGCTCGTTCCTGTCCTCGCACGACGGCGGGCTCGTGGTCATCAGCCACGACACCGACCTGCTGGCCGACGTGGTCAACAAGGTGTGGTTCCTCGACGCGACCCGCGGCGAGGTCGACGTCTACAACATGAACTGGAAGCGCTACCAGGAGGCGCGGGCGACCGACGAGAAGCGCCGCCGACGGGAACGGGCCAACGCCGAGAAGAAGGCGGCGGTCCTGCACACCCAGGCCCTGAAGATGGGGGCCAAGGCGACCAAGGCGGTCGCGGCGAAGAACATGGCCCGCCGGGCCGACGAGCTGCTCGCCGGCCTGGAGCCCACCCGCCAGGCCGACAAGGTCGCGCGGATCCGCTTCCCCGATCCCGCCCCGTGCGGCAAGACCCCGCTGACCGCCGAGGGCCTGAGCAAGGCGTTCGGCTCCCTGGAAGTCTTCACCGGGGTCGACCTCGCGGTCGACCGGGGGGCGAAGGTCGTCGTGCTCGGCCTCAACGGGGCCGGCAAGACCACGCTGCTGCGGATGCTGGCGGGCACCGAGCGGCCCGACGCGGGCGAGGTCGTGCCCGGGCACGGGCTGCGGGTCGGCTACTACGCCCAGGAGCACGACACCCTCGACCTCGACGCGACCGTCTGGGAGAACGTGCGGCACGCCTCCCCGGACACCCCGGAGCAGCAGCTGCGCACCCTGCTCGGCTCGTTCATGTTCACCGGCGACCAGCTGCAGCAGCCGGCGGGGACGCTGTCGGGTGGAGAGAAGACCCGGCTGGCGCTGGCCGGGCTGGTCTCCAGCGCGGCGAACGTGCTGCTGCTCGACGAGCCCACGAACAACCTCGACCCGGCCAGCCGCGAGCAGGTGCTCGATGCGCTGCGCCGGTTCACCGGTGCGGTGGTCCTGGTGACCCACGACCCAGGCGCGGTCGAGGCCCTGCACCCGGACAAGGTGATCGTGCTGCCCGACGGCACCGAGGACCACTGGTCGGCCGACTACCTGGAGCTCGTGCAACTGGCCTGACCCGGTAGGCCTCACCGGGGTCGCCGAGCCCGGTCCGCCGGCGACCCCGTTGCCGCCGGCCGGACCGGGACGGCGTCGTGTCCTACCCGGCGGCCGTCCGCGGGCTCGGGTGGCCCTACCGTGGCGGCTCTCCGATCAGGTCTGCACGCCCACGACCTGCAGGGCGAAGCCGGTGTACTGATCGGCCACGTCCGCGGCCGAGAGCGCACCGGGGTCGCGGAACCAGCGCGCGATGCTCACGCACATCTCCAGGATCGCGAAGGACGCGAGCACGGGGGAGTCGACGGTGAACGCTCCGGACTCGACGCCGTCGGAGATCACCGCGCGGAAGGCGCGCTCGTGGTCGCGGCGCCGCGCCCGCAACGCGGACAGCGACGGCTCCTCGAGGCTGGTCGTGTCCCGGTTGACCACGAGCGCCTCGCGCCGGTGCGTGGCGTGGCGCAGCGCGTAGACGCGCGTCGCCCGTCGGAGCCGCTCGACCGGGTCCTGCACGCCGTCGACGGCGGCCTCGAAGTCCTCCATGACGCTGTCGAGGGTCTGCCGGATGATCGTCTGCAGGAGCTCCTGCTTGGAGCGCATGTGGTTGTACAGGCTGGGCGTCCGGATGCCGAGCACCTCGGCGATCTGGCTGAGCGCGGTCCCGTGGTAGCCGCGCTGCGCGAAGAGCGTCAGAGCGGTGTCGAGCACCGCGCCACCGGTGACCACCTGCCGGGCCTCGGTACCCGTTCCCATCGGTGGGACGCGGCCACCTCGCTCGACATGCATCGGCTCACCTTGGTGGCTGGGGCCGGTGAGCCGCGCCTGATCGCGTTGCAGATCACAGTGGCGGCCGGGCGAGCAGCGCGGCGTGTCGCGAGCACCCCTCTTGTGATACGAACGAGCGTTAGCTAGCGTCGTTCTCCCCGACAGGAGGTACTCAATGACGAGTCAGCAGGATCAGCGGCTCGACGATGCGGAGGCGGCACCCGACTGGCGCGCCGTGCACGCGTCCGTTCCGTTCCGGGAACTCGTGGCGAGACGTGGACGGTTCGTCCGCGCGGCGACCGCCGCCGTGCTGGGCTGGTTCGCGGTGTTCCTGCTCGTCGTCGGCATCGCGCCGGCTCTCGCCGGGCAGGTCGTCGTGGCGGGCATGACCGTCGGTTTCCTGCTCGGCATGAGCCAGTTCGTCGTCGCCTGGCTTCTGACCTGGCGCTATCTCACGCTCTCCGCGACCGTGTTCTCCGGGCTCGAGGCCGCCGCCCTCGCGGCCGGCGCCCCCGTGGTCGTCGACGCGACCACCGACGGGGTGCGGCCGTGAACGGGACCCGGCTCATCGCCTTCGCGCTCCTCGTGGGCGTCACGCTCGCCGTCACGGTCTGGGCGTCGCGGCGGACCCACTCGGCGAGCGAGTTCTTCGCCGCCGGTCGCTCGATCTCCGGCTCGCAGAACGGGCTCGCCATCGCCGGTGACCTGATGTCGGCCGCGACCTTTCTCGGTTTCACCGGGGCGATGTACCTGTCCGGTTTCGACGGTTGGGTCATGCCGTCGGTCACCATCGTGGCCTTCGTGCTCATCCTGCTGCTGTTCGCCGAGCGGATGCGCAATGCCGGCCGCTACACCGTTGCCGACGTCCTGTCCTTCCGGCTGCGCGAGCGCCCGGTCCGCGCGGCCACGGCCGCGGCCACGATGCTGGTCGCGGTGATCTACCTGGTGGCGCAGCTCGTCGGAGCGGGTGTGCTCATCCGCGCGCTCACCGGGCTGGACTTCGTCCCGGCTGTGATCCTCACGGGCCTCGCGATGCTCGCGTACGTGGTCTTCGGCGGGATGCTCGCCACCACCTGGGTGCAGATCATCAAGGCCGTCCTGCTGATGATCGCGGGGTTCGCGCTCTCCCTCGGCGTCCTGATCCACGTCGGGTTCGACTGGAGCGCGCTGTTCACCACGGCCGCGGCCAACCACCCGGCAGGGGACGCGTACCTGGCCCCGGGCGGGTCGGGCCGGTCCTTCCTCGACACCCTCTCGGTGGCGCTGGCGTTCGCCATCGGTACCGCGGCCCTGCCGCACGTCCTCATCCGCTTCTTCACCGTGCCCGACGCGAAGACGGCCCGCAGCTCCGCGGGCTGGGCGACCGCGCTCATCGGCGTGTTCTTCGTGATGACCGCGATCATCGGCTTCGGCGCCCGGGCGGTGCTGCCCCCGGAGGCCGGTGAGCAGGTCGGCAAGAGCGGCAACCTGGCCGCACCGCTGCTCGCCGAGTACCTCGGGGGCGGGGCGGGGACGTTCGGTGGCGACCTGTTCACCGCGTTCGTCTCCGCGGTCGCGTTCGCCACGATCCTTGCCGTGGTCGCCGGGCTCGTGCTGTCGGCCTCCGGCGCGGTCGCTCACGACCTGTGGGCCAACGTGATGCGGCGCGGGCAGGGCGAGGCGAACGAGACCCTGGTGGCGCGGCTCGCCGCGGCCGGCATCGGCGTGGTCGCCATCGCGATCACGCTCGCCGCCGGGCCCGGGTTCAACGTCGCGTTCCTGGTCGGCCTCGCGCTGTCGGTCGCGGCCGGGGCCAACTTCCCGGCGCTGCTGCTCGCCATGACCTGGAAGCGGTTCACCACGACGGGCGCGATCTCGGGCATCTCGGCCGGCTTGGTCACCTCCGTGGTGCTCATCGTGCTGAGCCCCTCGGTGTGGCCGGGTGGGCCGGAGTCGGCGCCGTACCAGATCGAGTACCCGACGCTCGTCGCGTTGCCCGTCGGTTTCCTCGCCTGCTGGATCGGCAGCCTGCTGTCCTCCGAGCGGCAGGGGCCGGAGCACTCGTTCGAAGAGCTGCAGGTCCGCTCGCAGACCGGGCTGGGCTCGGAGGAGACGGCCGCGGTGCACTGACCGGCTTCCCGCCGCACTCCGGGCCGGTGCGTTCCCCGCCGGTCCCGGAGACGGCGCTCATCGGAACCTGATGGACCTTGACGGACCTCGATGAACCCTTGACGGACAAGGAGGCGCGGTGCTGCGCACGGAACTGATCCGGACGGTGCCGGATCTGCTGGCGGATCACGCCCGACGGCGCCCGGAGAAGGTCGCGTTCGTCGACGACCACCGCGCGGTCACCTACGGCGACCTCGCCGGCACCACCGCCCGGCTGGCCGGGCACCTGCAGGACCTGGGTCTCGAGCAGGGCGACCGGGCCCTGCTCTACCTGGACAACCGGGTGGAGACCGCCGAGGCGTATCTCGCTGTCCCGCGAGCCGGTGGGGTGGCGGTCTGTGCCAACCCGCAGGCCGCGACGGCCGAGGTGGCGCACATCCTCGACGACAGCGGCTCCCGGATCGTGATCACCGACGCCGCGCACGTGGACGTTGTGCGAGGCCTGGTCGCCGAGCGGGACGGTGCATTCGCGGTGATCGTGGCCGGCGACCTACCGGGTGACGCCGGTGAGCTGTCCTACGCCGAACTGCTGACCCGGGAGTCCTCGCCCCCGCGGGACTGCCTCGGCCTCGACGACACGGCCTGGATGCTCTACACCTCGGGCACCACCGGCCGGCCCAAGGGCGTGTACCTGACCCAGCGCGGCTGCTTCTGGGTGGTCGCGGCGTGCTGGGCGCCGATCGCGGGCCTCGGCCCGGACGACGTCGTGCTCTCCCCGCTGCCGCTGTTCCACTCCTACGCGCTCGTGCTGTGCGTGCTCGGGATCGCCGCGGTGGGCGCGACCGAGCGCATCCTGCCCCGGTTCTCGGTGCAGGACGTGCTGGCGCGGCTGCGCACCGGCGGGCCGGAGGGCGAGGTCACGGTCTTCCCCGGGGTGCCGACGATGTTCCACTACCTGCTGGACCGGGCCGGGGCCGACGGCCTCGGCGCCAGGCGGCTGCGGATGTGCGTCTCGGCGGGGGCGATCCTGCCGGCCGCGCTCAACGAGGGTTTCGAGCGCGCGTTCGGGGTGCCGCTGCTCGATGGCTACGGCATCACCGAGACCTCGACGATGGTGACCATGAACTGGCCCACCGGTAGCCGGGTGATGGGGTCGTGCGGGCTCCCGCTGCCCGGCCTGACGGTGCGCTTGGTCGACCCGGTCAGCGGTCGCGACGTGCTGCCCGGGGAGGAGGGCGAGCTGTGGGTGCAGGGCCCCAACGTCACGCCCGGCTACCACAACCTGCCCGAGGCGACGGCCGCGGTGCTGGTCGACGGCTGGTACCGCACCGGCGACCTGGCCCGCCGTGACGAGCACGGCTACCTGCGGATCAGCGGGCGGACCAAGGAGCTGATCATCCGCGGCGGGGAGAACATCTACCCCGCGGAGGTCGAGGACGCCCTGCTGGCGTGCGAGCCGGTGGCCGACGCCGCGGTGGTCGGGGCTCCGCACGGCCAGCTCGGCGAGGTGCCGGTGGCCTTCGTGGTGCCGCGCCGTCCCGGCGAGCTGGACGCCGAGCAGGTGCTGGCGGTGTGCCGGGAGCGGCTGTCGTACTTCAAGGTGCCCGCGGAGGTGATCGAGGTCGACAGCATCCCGCGCACCGGCTCGGGCAAGATCCTGCGCTTCCGGCTGCAGCAGCAGCTGGCCGAGTCCGTGTGACGTACTGACCCACCGTTGCCCGTGGCGGTGGGTGCAGTGCTGCACTACGGTGACTAATGAGCGCTAGTTAGGAGAGGGCGGATCGTGGAACTGATCAGCACCGTCACGGTCGACGCACCCGTGGACCGGACGTGGGCGGCCGTCACGGATCTGCCGCGGATGGCGGGGTGCCTGCCGGATGCGACCCCGGCGGGGATCCCGGCCACGGTCGGGTGGCTCACCGCCCGGTTCGAGGGCACGGTCCGGCTGGTCGAGCGGGACGACGACGCCCACCGCGCCGTCCTGCGGGCCGAGTGCCGTGATGCGGCCGGGCAGGGCGACGCGGTCGCGACGCTCACCGTGGCGCTGCGGCCACAGGGCCACGGCACGCAGATCAGCGTCGACACCGACCTCACCCTGACCGGACGCCTCGCCGGGCTCGGCCGCGGTGTGGTCGCGGGTGAGGTCGCGAAGCTGGTCACCCGGTTCGCACAGCGACTCGAGGCAGAACTGCTCGCCGCGCGCGGGCCCGCCGCGGCGCACGGGCCCGCCGCCGCGCACGAGCCCGCAGAGTCGGCCGCCCCGGCTCTGACCGGCGCGGTCCTCCGGCGGGCGGTGCCGGCGCTCGGTGCGCTGACGGCCCTGCTGATCGGCCGGCGATTCGCCCGCCGCACCGTCGCGGCCTCCCGCGGGCCGGGCTGATGTCCGGGCCCGCCACGACGACGACGAATGACTGACGACAGAGAGGAGCGCTGAGATGGCCGACATCCTGCGCGAGCCGGCGCTGTACATCGACGGGCGCTGGGTGCCCGGCGGCGGGGACGACCTGGAGGTGGAGAACCCGGCGACCGAGGAGGTCATCGGCAGCATCACCCAGGCGTCGGTGTCCGATGTCGACGCCGCGGTGGCCGCCGCCCGGGCCGCCTTTCCGGCGTGGGCCGCGACCCCGGTCCCTGAGCGGGCCGCCGTGTTGCGCCGGATCCGCGACCTGATCGTCGAGCGCGCCGACCACTTCGCCGGCCTCGTCAACCGCGAGCAGGGCTCGCCGCCCAAGGTGGCCCGCGCCCTGCACGTCGACACCCCGATCGCGGTCATCGACTCCACGATCGCCGCACTCGAGGCGTTCCCGTTCACGAGCGAGATCGGAAACTCGCTGATCCTGCGCCAGCCGGTGGGCGTGGTCGCCGCGATCACCCCGTGGAACCTGCCGCTGCACCAGGTGGTCGTGAAGGTCGTCCCGGCGCTGGCCGCCGGCACCACCGTCGTGCTCAAGCCGGCCGGGCTCACCCCGCTGGCCGCGTTCGAGCTGGCCCGCGTGTTCGAGGCCGCCGGGCTACCGAAGGGCGTGTTCAACCTCGTCCCGGGCAGCGGCCGGGTGGTGGGCGACCTGCTCACCCGGCACCCGGGCGTCGACCAGGTGTCGTTCACCGGCTCCACCCCGGTCGGCCGGCACATCGCCGCTGCCGCGGCCGAGACCCTCAAGCGGGTGACCCTCGAACTGGGCGGCAAGTCCGCGAGCGTGGTGCTCGCCGATGCGACCGACCAGCTGCTGGCCAAGGCCGTCAAGATCACCGTGGCCAACTGTTTCCTCAACGGTGGCCAGACCTGCACCGCGCTGTCCCGGCTGATCGTGCCCGTGGACCGGCTCGAGCAGGTGGAGGCGCTCGCCGCGGAGGCCGCGGCCAAGTACGTGCCCGGCACGCGGTTGGGCCCGTTGATCTCCGCCGAGCAGCGCAAGGAGGTCGAGTCCTTCCTCGACCCGGCTGCCGGGGGCGCGGCGACGACGACGGTCTTCGGCGGCGCCGAGCTCCCCGAGCGGGGCTACTACGTGAGCCCGACGGTGATCAGCCGGGTCCACCCGGACTCGCGGCTGGCCCAGGAGGAGGTCTTCGGGCCGGTGCTGTCGATCTTCGCGGCCGGGTCGGACGACGACGCGGTGGCATTGGCCAACAACAGCATCTACGGCCTCGGCGGTGCCGTCTGGGGCTCCGACCAGGACGCGGCGCTCGCGGTGGCCGCGCGGATCGAGACCGGCCAGGTCGACGTCAACGGCGGGGCGTTCAACGCCGGCGCGCCGTTCGGCGGTTACAAGCAGTCCGGCATCGGACGCGAGATCGGCGAGTACGGCATCGCCGACGTCCTCGAGATCAAGGCGGTGCAGCGATGACGGTTCAGGCCGAGAACCCGACGAGTGTGACGATCGACGAGACGGCCTACCCGCACGTGGTGCGCGCGGCGCTGCTGCGCGCGGTCGGCGAGCCGATGGCGGTGGAGACGATCCGGCTGCGCGCGGTCGGATCAGGTGACGTCCGGGTCCGCATCGACGCCACCGGCGTGTGCCACTCCGACCTGTCGCTGGCCCGCGGGGTGCTGGCCCAGCCGCTGCCCGCGGTGCTCGGGCACGAGGCCTGCGGCACCGTCGTCGAGGTCGGCGAGGGCGTCACCGACATCGCGCAGGGGCAGCGGGTGATCCTGCTGTGGATCACCCCGTGCGGGGAGTGCTTCCACTGCGAGCACGCCGAGCCGCACCTGTGCGCCAACGGCTCCCGCCGCGCCGGCGAGCCCTACGCGGTCACCGAGCAGGGCGAGCCGGTCTACCCCGGTCTGACCGTGGGTTCCTTCGCCGAGCAGACCGTCGTCCCGCGCGGCGCGGTCGTCCCGGTCCCGGACGACATCGACACCGCCGACGCCGCCCTGCTGGGCTGCGCGGTGACGACCGGGGTGGGCGCGGTGACCCGCACCGCCGGCGTCACCGCGGGGTCGTCGGTACTGGTGATCGGGCTCGGCGGCGTCGGGTTGTCGGTCCTGCAGGGCGCCCGGCTGGCCGGGGCCGGCACCGTCATCGCGGTCGACCGCAACCCGGACAAGGCCGAGCTCGCGCTGGCCGCCGGGGCCACCCACTTCCTCGTCGCCGACGACGACACCAAGAAGGCCGTCCGCGGGCTGACCGACAAACGTGGCGCGGACTTCGTGTTCGACTGCGTGGGGTCCGCGCGCACGATCCGCGACATGTGGTCGATGGCCCGCCGCGGCGGCTCGTGCACCGTCGTCGGCATCGGCGGCAAGGACGACACCGTGTCGTTCAGCGCGCTGGAGCTGTTCCACTTCGCCCGCACCCTGCGCGGCTGCGTCGCCGGGTCGCTCGACGCCACCACGGACATGCCCGAGTTCTTCGAGTGGGTGCGCACCGGCAAGCTGGACCTGCGCCAGATGGTCACCGGCCACGGGCACCTGGCCGACGTCGAGTCCGCGCTCGACGAGCTCGCCGCCGGCCGAGGCATCCGCACCGTCGTGACGCCCGGCGAGACGTCCGCGTGAGCGACACGAGCAAGCGCACCTTTCAGGCTCTCTAGGAGGAACACCGATGGATCTGCAGCTTGCCGGCACGGTGGTGCTGGTCACCGGGGCGGGGCAGGGG
>NZ_JAAXKZ010000097.1 GCF_012911875.1 Pseudonocardia bannensis
CGCGACGCCGGCGATCGCGATGGACAGCCGCTCCTGCGGCAGGTTGGTCACGAGCTGGGTGAAGCCCTGACCCTCCTCCGGGCCGAGCAGGTTCGCCACCGGCACGCGGACGTCGGTGAACGACAGCTCCGCGGTGTCCTGCGCGTGCTGGCCCAGCTTGTCCAGGTTGCGGCCCCGCTCGAAGCCGGGCATCCCCCGCTCGATCACGAGCAGGCTCATGCCCTTGTGCTTCTGCGACGGGTCGGTCTTCACCGCGGTGATCACCAGGTCGGCGTTGATCCCGTTGGTGATGAACGTCTTCGCCCCGTTGACCACGTAGTGGTCGCCGTCCCGGATGGCCGTGGTCGACATCGACGCCAGGTCCGACCCGATGCCGGGCTCGGTCATCGCGATCGCCGTGATCAGCTCGCCGGACGCGATCCCGGGCAGCCACCGCCGCTTCTGCTCGTCGTTGCAGTACGCCAGGAAGTACGGCAGGCAGATGTCGTTGTGCAGGGTCAGCCCGAGACCGGCCGCGGCCGCACCGCAGCGCATGACCTCCTCGGCGATGACGGCGTTGAACCGGAAGTCCGCGACCCCGCCGCCCCCGTACTCCTCCGGGATGTCCATCCCGAGGAACCCGGACTTTCCGGCGGTCGCGAACAGCTCCCGCGGCACGATGCCGTCGCGTTCCCACTGCTCCTGGTGCGGAACGACCTCGGCGTCCAAGAACCGGCGGAACGACTCCCGGAACGCCTCGTGGTCGTCGTCGAACAACGAACGGCGCATCAGAACTCCTCGATCGCGGTGCTTCGTCTTCGCCGCACTTATCGCGGCGCCATGCGGATGGCGCCGTCCAGGCGGATGACCTCGCCGTTCAGCATCGGGTTGGCCACGATGTGGCTGACCAGCGCGCCGAACTCCGAGGGGTCGCCCAGCCGGCTCGGGTGCGGCACCTGCCGGCCCAGCGACTCCTTGGCCTCCTCGGGCAGGCTAGCCAGCAGCGGGGTGTTGAACAGCCCCGGAGCGATGGTGACGACCCGGATCATGGCGGTCGCCAGGTCACGCGCGATCGGCAGCGTCATGCCGACCACACCGCCCTTGGACGCCGAGTACGCGGCCTGGCCGATCTGCCCGTCGAACGCCGCGACCGACGCGGTGTTGACGATGACGCCGCGCTCCTCGCCGACCGGGTCGGTCGCGGCGATCCGCTCGGCGGCCAGCCGGATCACGTTGAACGTGCCGATGAGGTTGATGTTGATGATGCGGGCGAACTTGTCGAGCGGGTAGACGCCCTGCTTGCCCAGCACCCGGATGGCGTCCCCGGTGCCGGCGCAGTTCACCGCGACCCGGATCGGGCCGAGCTCCGCGGCGACGTCGAGCGCGGCGGCGACGCTCGCCTCGTCCGTCACGTCACCGGGAGCGAAGCGGACCTTGTCACCCAGCTTCTCCGCGACCTGCTCCCCCGCCGAGCTCGGCAGGTCGAGGATGACGACGCTCGCGCCGGCGTCGAGCAACTTCTCCGTCGTCGCCAGCCCGAGGCCCGAGGCCCCACCGGTGACCAGCGCGACCGAACCGTTGATGTCCATGGTGAGTGGTGTCTCCTTCGCGTAGTGCAGGTCAGAGCAACTCGAGGATCGTGGCGTTCGCCTGGCCGCCGCCCTCGCACATCGTCTGCAGGCCGTAGCGGATGCCGTTGTCGCGCATGTGGTGCACCAGCGTCGTCATCAGCCGGGCACCGGAGCCACCCAGCGGGTGGCCCAGCGCGATCGCACCACCGTTCGGGTTGAGCGCCTTGGCGTCGGCCCCGATGTCGGCCAGCCAGGCCAGCGGCACCGGCGCGAACGCCTCGTTCACCTCGAACGCGCCGATCTCCTCCAGCTTGAGGCCACTGCGCTGCAGCACCTTCTGCGTGGCCGGGATCGGCGCGGTCAGCATGATCACCGGGTCCGCCCCGGCCAGGACCGCGGTGTGCACCCGCGCGATCGGGGTCAGCCCCAACTCGGCGGCCTTCTCCGAGGTGGTCATCAGCAGCGCGGCCGAGCCGTCGGAGATCTGCGAGGAGTTCCCCGCCGTGATCACCCCGCCCTCCGCCTTGAACACCGTCTTCAGCCCGGCCAGGCTCTCCACGCTGCCGCCGCGGCGGATGCCCTCGTCCTTGCTCACCACGGTGCCGTCAGCCAGCGTGACCGGCGCGATCTGACCGTCGAACCGGCCCTCGTCCTGCGCCGCCGCGGCCTTCTCGTGCGAGGCCACCGAGAACTCGTCGAGCTGGGTCCGGGAGAACCCCCACCGCTCCGCGATCATCTCGGCCCCGACACCCTGGTTCGGGAACACGCCGTCGTAGCGGGCCAGGAACCGCTCGCCGAACGGGTTCTGCCCCGCCGACGCCGAGCCCATCGGCACCCGGCTCATCGACTCGACGCCGCCGGCGACGACCACGTCGTACTGACCGGCGATGAGCCCGGCGGCGGCGAAGTGCACCGACTGCTGCGACGACCCGCACTGCCGGTCCACCGTCACACCGGTCACCGTCTCCGGCCAGCCCGCGGCGAGCACCGCGGTCCGCGCGATGTCGAAGGTCTGCTCCCCCACCTGCGACACGCAGCCCCACACCACGTCGTCGACCACCGACGGGTCGACGCCGCTGCGCTCGGCCAGCGCGTTCAGCACATGGGCCGACAGGTCCGCCGGGTGCACACCCGACAGCCCGCCGTTGCGCTTGCCCACCGGGGTCCGCACCGCTTCCACGATCACTGCATCCCGCACGCCTGCGCTCCTTCGCTCCGGCCTGGTGACGGCGCACCCGCGTCGTCGCGTCCGTCGGGGACGGTAGCAGCGAAACAGTCAGAGTTGACCGCTCAGTTGGTGTGGCGTGGGTCGCGCCCCGACGAATGCGGTGGCGAGTGGGATGGCGAGTGCGGTGGCGAGTGGGATGGCCGAAAGCAGGTGTCAGTCGAACACCACGACACCGCGCAGGTTGCGCCCGGCGTGCATGTCGTCGAAGCCCTGCGCGATGTCGTCGAGGGCATAGCGGGTGGTGATCAGCTCGTCGAGCTTGAGCACGCCCTCGGCGTAGAGCCGAAGCTGGGCGGGGATGTCCGCGGTCGGCGCGCTGGCGCCGAACAGCGAGCCCTGAAGCCTCTTCTGGTAGAGCACCAGCTCGGTGAGCGGGATGTCGCCGTCCTTGGTGCGGACGTCGCCGAGGCCGACGACCACGCAGGTCCCGGCCTTGCGCACGGCCTGCAGGGCCCGGCCGACGTGCTCGCCGGTGGTCACCCCGACCGTCACGATCGCCGCGTCGGCGCCCTGCCCGTCGGTCATCTCGCGGCCCAGCGCGGCGGCCTCCTTGATCGACTCGACGGCGTGCGTCGCGCCCAGCTGCAGCGCGGCCTCGCGCTTGAACGCCACCGGGTCGACGGCGATGACGTTGGTGGCGCCCGCGTGTGCGGCACCCTGCACCGCGTTGATCCCGATGCCGCCGACACCCATCACGATCACGGTCTGACCGGGGCGGACCTCGGCGGAGTTGACCGCGGCGCCCCAGCCGGTGCCGACGCCGCAACCGGTCAGGCAGGCGATCTCCAGCGGGATGTCCTCGGGGACCTTGACCGCGGACGCCGTCGAGACGGTCGTGTACTCGCAGAACGTGGACAGACCGCACATCTGCCCCACCGGCTGCCCGTCGAGGCTGAGCCGGAAGCTGGTCGGATCCTCCCAGCGGGCGTTCGTGCCGAGCGAGGCGCCGAGGTCGCACAGGTTCTGGTGGCCGGTGGCGCACCAGCGGCAACGCCCGCAGGCGGGCAGGAACGAGAAGACGACGTGGTCGCCCTCGGCGAAGCCCGGTGTGTGCGGGCCGACGGCCTCGACGACGCCGGCGCCCTCGTGTCCGCCGGCGAAGGGCAGGATCCCGACGCGCATGTCGCCGGTGGCGTGGTGGTCGTCGGAGTGGCACAGCCCGGTGGCGACCATCTTGACCCGTATCTCCCCCGGGCGAGGGTCGTCGACGTCGAGCTCGACGATCTCGTAACGGCCGGGAACCTCGCGCAGCACCGCGCCCCGAGTCTTCACCCTGTCCAGCCCCTCTCGCCGGTACGGCGCGCCGGTGCCGGAGGTGCACCGGCGCCGCCCCGATCGTGGCATGCCACCCGGCGTCCGCGGCAGGCCAGGGTGGCGTCGCGGACGCGTTCGGGGCAGGGCGGCCGGTCACCGCTGGGACGGCCGCCGAAGCCGCGTTCCCCGGCGGCGAGCGCACAGCGCATCGCCACCGGGGATCCCGCAGCCCGGGCGCACGACCCCTCGACGGGCGCCCGGGAAGATCGACTCGATGAGCCTACGAGGCGGTCCGGTCCGGTGTCCTCAGTGGAACTACGGATCACCGACCGGGAGTCGCGCGATCAGCCGCACGGGACACGGCGGGGTCAGCCGCCACCTCCGGGTTCGTCGCCGCCGCCCCCCTCGCCCGGCCGGCCGGAACCGTCCGGGTTGGCACCGCCGTCGCCGCCGTCACCGTCGAACTGGCGGTCGGGATCGCTCTGCTCGCCGCTGGAGCCGACCCCGGGGCCGCCGTCGCCACAGGCTCCGGCCCCGGTGAACAGCAGGCCGACGCCGCAGACAGCCGCGACGGCGGCACGCCGCATCCTCGTTCCTCGCATACCCGCGGGTACCCGGCAGCACCATCCCGCGAACCGGACTTTCGATCACGATTCCGCACACACCACCGATGGGTCGCGGGACGGGCAGACCGGGCCGGGCGAACGCGGTGACCTCGTCACGGTCGTGGCCGACGATCACCGAGTCGGTGATCATCCGGACGGGGCGCCCGCCGGCGGAGGTGCACGCGAGGTGTGTCAGCGGCCCCCTCCGGCCAGCGCGTCCACCAGCGTCGACGTGAGCACGGCCGGGCCCGTCGTCACCGCCTCGTGGTCGACACCCTCCATCATGACGACGCGGGAGTCCGGTACCGCGTCGTCGACGAGACGGATGCCGATGTGCAGTTCGGGCGGACTGAGGCTGCCCGCGATCAGGACGGTCGGCACGTCGAGCACACCGTAGCGGCCCGCGTCGAAGGTGAACGCGTTGACGCTGCGCAGCTCGCGCGGCAGCGTCGGCACCGTGTCGACCATCGGCTGCCAGGCGGCGGGGTCGGCGCGCAGCTCGGCGAGCGCGTCCTGCGGCAGGCCCACCAGCTCGCCCATCATCACCTCCACCGCCCGGTCGAGCTCGCCCTCGGCGATCAGGGCGTCGAGCTGCTCGATGAACTCGGCCGGGATCCCGGCCGGCCCCTCGAGCCCGATCGGGGGCTCGTACAGCACGAGCGTCCGCAGGTTGTCGGTCTGCAGCGCGCCCTCCAGCGCGCAGATCCCGCCGTAGGAGTGGCCGAGCAGGTGCACAGGTCCGCCGATCGCGTCGGCGACCGCCGCCACGTCGGCGTACTCCTGGTCGATCGCGTAGGACTCGGCCGTGCGGCTACCGCCGCTGTCGCCCCGCCCCCGCCGGTCGACCGTGTGGACGGTGAAGTGCCGGGTGAGCTCCGGCAGGACCGGGGCCCAGTAGGTGCGGTCAGAGACACCCCCGTGCACGAGCACCAGCGGCGGTCCCTCGCCGAACTCCTCGTACGCGATCGGCGTCCCGTCCCTCGACTCGACCGTGTGCAGCACACCGGAATCACTCATCGTCGCCTCCCCGGCGAAGAACGGTCGGCCCGCCGCGCTCGTAGTAGTGCACGTCCGAGCCGCACACCCCGGCCGCCGTGACCGGGACCAGCACCTCCCCCGGGCCCGGCCGCGGCACCGGTCTGCTCCATGGCCATGTCCCCCACGCCGCGCAGCACCGCCACCCGCATGCCGTCCATGTGGGCAGTGTGGCCCGCCCGGCACGGCACCGACACCCGTCTCGCGGGACGGGTCACTGCACGGAGACGAGCACCTTCCCGAGTACGCCCGCCTCGACGGCCTCGTGCGCCTCGACGATCTGGTCGAGGGGGAACCGGTGCACCGGCAGTTCGTGCAGCGCGGCCTCGCTGAGCGCGACCGTGATCTCCCGGGCCGCCGTCTCGAGCTGCGAGATCGGCACCGTGAGCAGCAGCACGAACCGCATCCCGGTGTTCCGTTCCATCCACTCCCGGACCTGGAGGGTGACCTCCGGTTGTGGCGAGTTGTAGACGACGATCGACGTGCCCGGGCCGGACAGCTCGTGATCGAGTCGCAGGTTCTCGCTCAGGGCGACCTCGATGATCCGGTCCATCCGGGGGGCGAAGGCCTTGAGCTGCTCCGCCGCGTCCGGCGCCCGGTGGTCGACGATGTGCTCCGCTCCGGCCTTGTGGGCCAGCGCCTCCTGGTCCTGCCCCCCGACGGTCGCGGCGACGTGCGCCTGGGCCCACGTCCCGAGTTCGATCGCGAAGTGCCCGACCGCCCCGGCGCCGCCCTGGACCAGGACGAACAGCCCGTCGGGCGGCCCGTCCAGCCACAGGCAGTGGTAGGCCGTCATGGCCGGGACGCCGAGGCTGGCGCCGAGCGCGTCCGACGTCCCCTCCGGCAGCGGCACGGCCTGGCGGGCGGGCACGACCGTCCACTCGGCCGCGGTGCCCCACCGCCGGCGCGCGGCGAACCAGATCCAGACCCGCTCCCCCACGCGCTTGCCGTCGACGCCCGCGCCGACGGCGTCGATCACGCCGGTTCCGTCGTGGTGCGGGATCTGGAAACCGTCGATCTTCCACGGGATCGCACCGCTGCGGATCTTGACGTCGACGGGGTTGATCCCCGAGACGGCCAGTCGCACCCGGACCTCACCCGCCGCGGGTTCGGGGCGCTCGACCTCGGCGACCCGGAGCACCTCCCGGGCCGGGCCCGGGTGGTCGTACAGCGCAGCTCTCACGCGAACGGTCCTCTCCGATCGGTCCTGGCGTCTCACCTGGCACGCGACACCCTGCCAACGCGGGCGGCCGTGATCCTGGGCCTGCCGGTACGACCGGAACGAACCGGAGCTGCCCTGACGGGCGGAGCCGCGTCCTACGCCTCGGCCAGCCAGGCGAAGCCCAGCCCCGGCAGGTGGGCGCGACCGTCGCGCATCTGCCGGGGCTCGTCGCTCGCCAGCACCGTCTCGAGCTCGCCGAGCCCGCCCAGCGCCGAGAGGTCGACCGACGCGGGATGCTCGGCCATGTTCACCAGCCCGACGAACCATCCGCTGCGGGGGTGACGGCGCCGCCATCCGAGCACGTGCGGGTCGTCGAGGTCGAGCACCTCGGGGGCGGCGACGGCGTGCAGCGCGAGCAGCTCGCGCCGGGTGTGGGCGAGGGTGCGCAACCAGCCGAACACCCGTCCCTCCACCGTCGACGGGTCGTGACGGCGCGCCTGCGCCCGGGGGTCCATCCAGGGCCGGTGCATCCAGCGGTTGTCCTGCGCCAGGGCCGGATCGTCGAGGTAGCGCGTGTCGTCTCCGAGCGCGAGCTCGTCGCCCATGTACAGCAGCGGCACTCCGCCCCAGGCGTAGGTCACCGCGTGCAGCAGCACCAGGCGGCGGATGCCGAGCTCCAGCGCCACCGGGTCGTCACGCTCGCGCGCGTCGGTGATCCCGCACAGTGACGCCGCCGAGCCGGAGATCCGCGCGTCCCCGGTTTCCAGGTTCTCCTGGAACAGCGCGCCACGGGCGAACGAGACCGGGAACCGGCCCGCGTAGAAGTCGTTGAGGAACCGGCGGTGGCCGGCCCCGTCCCAGCCGACGGCGGCGGCGTCGATGTCGCTGACCGCCCACCCGATGTCGTCGTGGCAACGGACGTAGGTGGCCCACGACGTCTCCGGCGGGATCGGGCGCATCCGGCCCAGCGACGCCGTGGCCAGCCGGGCGTCCTTGGTGGCCAGCGACGACCACAGCATCACCATGAGCTGGTTGTGGTAGGCCAGCTCGCACTCCGGCCGGTAGCGGGCGTGCCCGCCCAGGTAGGGCACCAGGTCCTCGGGCGAGACGATCGCCTCGGCCTTGAACACCGTGGCCGGGGCGGCCAGCTTGACCAGCGCGTGCAGGGCCTGGATGAGGTCGTGCACCTCCGGCTGGTTCATGCACGGCGTGCCCAGCCGCTTCCACATGAACGGCACGGCGTCCATCCGGAAGATCTCGATGCCCCGGTTGGCCAGCCACAGGATCGTCTCCAGCATCGCGGCGAAGACGTTCGGGTTGGCGTAGTTGAGGTCCCACTGGTAGGCCCAGAACGTGGTCCAGACCCAGCCGCCGGCCCCGCCCTGCGCCTCCGGCACCCAGGTGAACGAACCCGGCGCGCGGTCGGGGAACACCTCGGCGATCGTCGCCTCGTAGGCGTCGGGCATCGTGCGGTCGCCGAACACCAGGTAGAAGTCCGCGTACGCCGGATCGCCGGCGAGCCAGCCCTGCGCCCACGGGTGCTCCCGTGCGGTGTGGTTGAGCACCAGGTCGACGCACAGGCTCATGCCGCGGTCGCGCAGGGCGCGCGCGACCTTCTCCAGGTCGTCCATGGTGCCCAGCCGTGGGTCGACCGAGCGGTAGTCGGCCACCGCGTAGCCACCGTCGTTCTCCCCCTCCCGGGGACGCAGCAGCGGCATCAGGTGCAGGTAGCTGACCCCGAGCTCGGCCAGGTAGTCCAGCTGCGCGGGCAGCGCGTCGAGGGTGCCGCAGAACCGGTCGGTGTAGGCGACGTAGCCGACCATCCGCGGGTCCTGGTACCAGCGCGGGTCGACCTCACGACGGCGGTCGGTCTCGCGCAGGTCGGCGGGCCGCTCGGCCGCGGCGCGCAGCGCCGATCGCACCAGCCGCGCGACCAGCTCGTCCAGGGCGCCGGGGTAGAGCGCGTCGAGCGGGCCGTGCACGTCGGCGAACCACAGGTCGAGCCGGGCCAGGAACGCGACGGCTTCGGCCCGGCCCAGGACCTGCTCGGCTTCCCCCACGAGCGCGGGACGCAGCCGGCGCAGGGCGGCCGCCGCGCGCCGGCGGCGTTCGGCATCGGGTCGTGGCGCGATCACGGGAGCATCCTGCCGGGATCGGTGGCCCACTGCTCGGCGATCAGCTCGCGGATCGCCGGGCGGGCGGCGTGCACCTGCGATGTCGGAGCCCGCCGCTAGCGTCCGCCTTCCTGACCCGGAGGAGACGACATGACCGAACCGGCCGACCCGGTGATGGCCCGGATCACCGCGGCCATCGAACGGTCCCGCAGCAGCGACCCCGAGGACGTGGCCGGCGCAGCGGCGGACTTCGACGCGATCTGGGCCGAGATCGGTGCCGACGGCGACCCGTTCCACCGCTGCGTGCTCGCGCACTACGCCGCCGATGTCGCGCCCGAGCTCACCGACGAGCTGACCTGGGACCAGCGCGCGCTCGCCGCCGCCGCGGAGGTCACCGACGAGCGGGTGCAGCGCCACCACGCCGGCCTGCGGATCGCGGCCTTCTACCCGTCACTGCACCTCAACCTGGCCGAGGACCACCGGCAGCTCGGCGACGTGGAGCAGGCCCGCGAGCACCTGCGGCACGCCCGGGAGCGGTTGCACGTGCTCGGCTCCGGCGGCGCGGACGGCTACGCCGCCACCATCCGCACCGCGCTCGACCGGATCGAGCGGGAACTGGGCGGGTAGACCGTCCGGCCTCCGAAGACGGCTACCGTGCCGACGTCGAGGTCCTCGAACATCGCACCGTCCTCGCACAGTTCCCGGAGCTTCTGCGCGAAGCGCGTCGTGACGGGGTGCTGGGAGTTCGCCATCGCGGACTCGTGGTCGGGAAACCGACGATCTGGACGTAGCGGCCCGATCGTTGCGGTCCGCACCGGTCGCGGCCCAACGCGCCGTGCGGTCCGTGCCGATGTCGGCAGCCCACGAGTGTCACCGGGTCCGGGCCGCCGCCGCATGGGTCGGGTCCGCTCAGAACCAGCCGTCGCGCATGTCCAGCGTCGTCCGGTCGACGCCCTCCAGCAGCGTGAGCGCGGGCCCGGTCCGCGGCAGCTCGTAGCGGAAGAAGAAGCGGGCGGCCGCCCGCTTGCCGTCGTAGAAGTCCCCGGTCCGCTCCCCCGCCGCGAGCAGCTGCTCCAGCCAGAGCCAGGCCACCACGACGTGTCCGACGGCCTCCAGGTAGATCGACGCGTTGGCCAGGGTCGCCTCGACGTCGTCCACGCTCCACAGCGTCCGGGTGACGGCGGCGACGCGGTCGACCGCCGACCGCAGCTGCGCGGCGTGCTCGGCGGCCTCGCCTCCGGCCGCAGTCGCCCGCTCGACGCACGAGCCGATCTCCTCCCGGAGCAGCGTCAACCCGACGCCCCCGTCCATCACGACCTTGCGGCCGAGCAGGTCGAGCCCGTGGATGCCGTGGGTGCCCTCGTGGATGGCGTTGAGCCGGTTGTCCCGGTAGAGCTGCTCGACGTCGTACTCGCGGGTGTAGCCGTACCCGCCGTGCACCTGGATGGCCAGGTCGTTCGCGACCAGGCACCACTGCGACGGCCAGCTCTTGGCGATGGGGGTGAGCACCTCGAGCAGCACCCGCGCCCGCTCGCGGCGGGCCGGGTCGTCCGCGGTCCGCTCCTCGTCGAGCAGCCGTCCGCAGTAGAGGATCAGCGCGAGCCCGCCCTCCACGTAGGACTTGGAGGCCAGCAGCATCCGCTTCACGTCGGCGTGGGCGATGATCGGCACCTGCGGGGCGGCGGGGTCCTTCGCGGCCACCGGGCGGCCCTGCGGCCGGGTGCGGGCGTAGTCGAGCGCGTGCAGGTAGCCCGCGTAGCCCAGCGCGGTGGCGCCCGCACCGACGCCCACCCGTGCCTCGTTCATCATGTGGAACATGTAGGCCAGCCCCTGGTGCGGCTCCCCGACGAGGTAGCCGACGGCACCGGGCTCACCACCGGGGGTGGCGCGGCCCTCCCCGAAGTTGAGCAGCGTGTTCACGGTGCCGCGGTACCCCATCTTGTGGTTCAGTCCGGCCAGCGCGACGTCGTTGCGCTCGCCCGGCGAGCCATCGGGCTCGACCAGCACCTTCGGCACGATGAACAGCGAGATGCCCTTCACCCCGGGCGGCCCACCGGGGATCTTGGCGAGCACCAGGTGGACGATGTTCTCCGACAGGTCGTGTTCCCCGCCGGAGATCCACATCTTGTTGCCGAACAACCGGTAGGTGCCGTCGTCACGCGGCTCGGCGCGGGTGGTCACGTCGGTCAGCGACGAGCCGGCCTGCGGCTCGGACAGGCACATGGTGCCGAAGAAGCGGCCCTCGAGCATCGGGCGGACGAACGTGTCGATCTGCTCGGGCGAGCCGTGCGCCAACAGCAGGTTGGCGTTGGCGATGGTGAGGAACGGGTACGCCGCGGTCCCCACGTTGGCCGCGTGGAACCACATGAAGCAGGCCTGGGCCACGACCGAGGGCAGCTGCATCCCGCCGACCTCACCATCCATCCCGGCGGCGATGATCCCGGTCTCCGCGAGCACGTCCAGGGCCGCCTTGACCTCATCGATGATGGTGACGCGCTCACCGTCGAACTGTGGCTCGTGGGCGTCGGAGAGCTTGCGGTGCGGCGCGAAGTGCTTCGTCGCGACCTGCTCGGACAGCTCCAGCGCGGCATCGAAGGTGTCCCGTGAGTGCTCGGCGTAGCGTTGCCGCTTCGTCAGCGTCTCGACGTCGAGCCACTCGTAGAGCAGGAAGTCGAGGTCGCGGCGCGAGAGCAGCAGGGATCGCATGGGCTCAGCCTGCCATCGCGCCCGGCCGCTGCGACAGCGCAGCGGCCGTCAGTCCGCGGCCAACTCGGCGCCACAGCGTTCGCAACGGGTGGGCGGGTCCTCCGCGGCCAGCCGCCCGCAGTCCGGGCACACCCGGTTCATCCAGCAGACCGCGTCGCCACCCTCGTCCTCGGTCATGATCCCGGGCCCCTTCACTCTCGCGTGCTCGGTGTCTAGATGATGCCCCTGCACGTCACATGCAGTCACCCGTGCCGGCCGGCAGGAAGCCCGGCATCGCTCCGTCCATCGTGGTCTTGCCGCGCACAACCACTGCTATGACGAAAAGTTGATGATCGAAATATTCGCGACCAATCAACCCCTGCCGGCCACCTCCTGTTCATCTTGCGTTCCCGTAATGCCCTTAACGTTTACCCGATCCGAGCGGAAGGCCCGGCGCATGGACGTCTCCGTGATCGTGGTCGTAGTCGTCATCACCGCACTGATCTTCGACTTCACCAACGGCTTCCACGACACGGCGAACGCCATGGCGACGTCCATCGCCACCGGGGCGTGGCATCCCAGGGTGGCCGTGGCCGTCGCGGGAGTACTGAACCTGGCCGGTGCCTTCCTCTCGGTCCAGGTCGCGAAGACGATCTCCAGCGGGATCGTCAGCGAAACGCGCATCACTCCGGTCGTCATCTTCGCCGGTCTCGTCGGGGCGATTCTGTGGAACCTCGTGACCTGGCTGCTCGGCATGCCGTCCAGCTCGTCCCACGCCCTGATCGGCGGTCTGATCGGAGCCACCTGGGTCGCAGCGGGATCGAGCGCCGTCCAGTTCAGCGCCGTCCTCGGCAAGGTCGTGCTGCCCGCGGTGATCTCGCCGGTGCTCGCCGGCATCGTCGCCCTCGCGGCGACGTACCTCGCCTACCGGATCACCGCGCGGGCGGCCCGGGGGACGGCCGAGTGCGGTTTCCAGCTCGGGCAGAAGGTGTCGTCGTCCATGATCGCCCTCGCGCACGGCACCAACGACGCGCAGAAGACCATGGGCGTCATCACGCTGACCCTGGTGACGGGAGGCCTGCTCGCGCCGGGTTCCGGGCCGCCGTTCTGGGTGGTCCTGAGCGCCGGGCTGGCCATCGCGCTCGGCACCTACATGGGTGGTTGGCGGATCATCCGGACCCTGGGCAGGCGGGTCAGCGACATCCAGCCCCAGCAGGGCTTCGCCGCCGAGAGCACGAGCGCCGCGGTCATCCTCGCCTCGTCCCACCTGGGCTTCCCGCTGTCCACCACACAGGTCTGCACCGGCTCCGTCTTCGGGGCCGGGGCCGGACGGCGGCTGGCCTCCGTGCGGTGGAGCATGGCCGGGCGGATGGCCCTGGCCTGGGCGATCACCCTCCCTGCGGCGGCGGTCGTGGGCGCGGCGGCATCGTGGCTGGCGACCCGCGGGCCGGTCGGCACGATCATCGTCGCGGTCGGTGGGTCGGCCATCGGGGGCGGCATTTACGCTGCGTCGCGCCGCAACCCGGTGAACGCCCTCAACGTCAACGACGTGCCCGCACCCCCGCCGTCCGTCCCCACCGCGGCCTGATCGGGACAGGAGCACGCCATGCACATCGACTGGTCGTCGCTGCTCGTCGTCGCGGTCGTGTCCGCGGCCGTGGCACTGACCGTCGTCGTCCTGGTCGCGTTCGCGATCGTCGGGCTGTCGGGCCGGGCGCCCCACCCGGGCGGCGACGGGGAACACACGAGCAGCACTGCACCGGCGGTGAGTCCGGCCGTCGGCACCACGGTCGCCCTGCTCTGCCTGCTGGCCTGCGTCCTGATCGTCGGCTACGGGTTGTACGTCCTCGTCGTCTGATCACCAGGTGTCGACGTTGCGCCGGCGCTTGCCGTCGGCCGGCACCGGCCGGAACGACCGGAAGCCCTCCACGATCCACCGCCGGGTCTCGGCCGGATCGATGACGTCGTCGATCTCGAAGACGGTCGCGGTGTTGGTCGCCTTGCCGTCCTCGTACATGGTCGCGACCAGCTTGGCGAACAGTTCCTCGCGCTCCACGGGGTCCGCGACGGCCTCCAGCTCCCTGCGGTACCCCAGCCGCACCGCGCCCTCCAGACCCATCCCGCCGAACTCGCCGGTGGGCCAGGAGACGGTGAACGCCGGGGACTTGGTGCTGCCGCCGCCCATCGACTGCGCGCCCAGGCCGTAGCACTTGCGCAGCACGATCATCCCGATCGGGACCTCGACGTTCGCGCCGATCACGAACAGCCGGGAGAAGTGCCGCACGGTGGCGTCGCGCTCGGAGTCCGGGCCCACCATGAACCCCGGGGTGTCGCACAGCGAGACGACCGGCAGCGCGAACGCGTCGCACAGCTGCAGGAACCGGGCGGCCTTGTCGGCGGCGTCACGGTCGATCGCGCCGCCGAGGTGCCTCGGGTTGTTGGCGATCAACCCCATCGGCCGGCCCTCGATGCGGACCAGCGCGGTGACGATCCCGGCCCCGAACCCCGCCCGCAGCTCCAGCACCGTGCCGGCATCGGCCAGGTTCTCGATGACGGCGCGGACGTCGTAGACCCGCACCCGGTTCTCCGGGACGAGGTGGCGCAGGACCCGCTGGTCGGGCGCCTCCCAGTCGGCGACCGGGCCCTGGAAGTAGGAGAGGTACCGCTTCGCGACGGCGACCGCCTCGGCCTCGTCGCACACCAGGACGTCGACGACCCCGTTGGGGACCTGCACGTCCATCGGTCCGATCTCGTCGGCCCGCACGACTCCGAGCCCGCCGCCCTCGATCATCGCCGGGCCGCCCATCCCGAGGTTGGCGTCCTCGGTGGCGATGATGACGTCGCAGCAACCCGCCAGCGCGGCATTGCCTGCGAAGCAGCGGCCGGACACGATCCCGACCAGCGGCACCAGTCCGGACAGCTTGCCGAACAGGTGGAACGCGGGCACGTCGAGCATCGAGACCCAGCTGCCGTCGGTGTCACCCGGACGCCCGCCGCCGCCCTCGGCGAACAGCACCACCGGCAGCCGCCGGCGTTCGGCGAGCTCGAACAGCCGGTCCTTCTTGCGGTGGTTGTGCGCGCCCTGGGTGCCGGCGAGCACGGTGTAGTCGTAGGACATCACCACGCACTGCGCGCGGTCCGGGCCGACGAGGTCACCGTTCACGGCGGCCGTGCCGACGACCATGCCGTCGGCGGGCGTGCGCTCGATGAGGTCGTCGACGCTGCGACGCTGCCGCTGGGCGGCGATCGCGAGCGCGCCGTACTCGACGAAGCTGCCGGGATCACACAGATGGACGAGGTTCTCCCGCGCGGTGCGGTGCCCGGTCCGGCGGCGACGGTCCACGGCGTCGGGCCGGGCGGAGTCCAGCCCGATCGCGTGCCGGTGCAGCACGTACGCGAGATCGTCGCGGAGGCGATCGAGATCGATCTCCGACGTGGACGCCGCCGCGTGCGCTCCCCCGCCGTCGGTCTCCTCCAGGTGCACCACGACGTCGCCGGCGGCGACCGTGGCGCCGACGGCCACGCCGACCCGACGGACGATCCCCGGCACCGGCGCCTCGATGAGGTGCTCCATCTTCATCGCCTCGAGCACGACGAGGGACCGGCCTGCGGCCACCTCGTCGCCCTCGGCCACCTCGACGGCGACCACGGTGCCGGGCGCAGGCACCCGGACGGCGACGGGCGCCCGCCCGGCGCCGGCCCCGGCCGCCGGGCGGGGGCCGGGGTCGGTGTCACCGGCCGGCGGCCCGGCCTCGGCGACACCAGCCGGCGACCCGGCCTCAGCGTCTCTGACCGGCGACGCGGCCTCGGCATCATGGACCGCCGTGCCGGGGGTGACGGGCGCGGGCGGCGGGCTGAGGAGTTCCGGCGCCGGCGGGCGGGCGTGCGCGGCCGCGAGGGCCGGCAGCCGGGCGTCGAGGAACCCGGTGTCGAACGCGCCCGCGGCGAACGCGTCGTCGGCGAGCACGCCGCGCAGCAGCGCCAGGTTGGTCTCGACACCGCTCACGGTGGTCTCGGACAGCGCCCGGCGCGCCTTCGCGGCGACCGCGCCGAAGTCCGCCGAACGGACGATCACCTTGGCCAGCAGTGGGTCGAACCGCAGGCTGGTGCGGTAACCGGGGTAGGCACCCGCGTCGACCCGCACGCCGGGACCGGACGGCAACTCGAACGCGGTGATCGTGCCGGCCGCCGGCACGAGAATGCCGTCGGGGGTGAAGGTCTCGGTCGTGATGCGGGCCTGCAGGGCGAACCCGCGCGGCGCCGGCGGCTCGGTCAGGCCGAGCTCGTCGAGGGTCGCTCCCGCGGCGAGCAGCAGCTGAGTCCGGACGAGGTCGACACCGGTGACCTCCTCGGTGACCGTGTGCTCGACCTGCAGCCGCGGGTTGACCTCGAGGAACGCGAAATCCGACAACAGCCCGGTCGGCCCGGAACCCACCAGGAACTCCACCGTGCCCAGGCCCGTGTATCCGGCCACCTCCCCGATCCGGACCGCGGCCGCGGTGAGCCGCTCCCGCAGCGCCGCCGGCAGCCCCGGGCTGGGCGCTATCTCGACGAGCTTCTGGTGGCGGCGCTGGATGCTGCAGTCCCGCTCCCCGAGGTGGGCGATCGCGGACCCGTCACCGAGGATCTGCACCTCCACGTGCCGCATCCCGCGCCGCAGTTGTTCGACGTAGACCGCACCGGTCCCGAACGCACCGGCGGCCTCGCGCGACGCCGCCGCGTAGGCGGCCGGCAGGTCCGCGGGATCGGTCACCGCACGGATCCCGCGGCCCCCGCCGCCGGAGACCGCCTTCAGCATCACCGCGGCGCCGGGACCGAGGGCGGCGAGGAACTCCTGCGCGCCGGCCAGATCGACCGGTCCCGGTGTCCCGGCGAGGACCGGGACACCGGCGGTGGTGGCGAGTCGACGGGCCCGGGTCTTGTCGCCGAAGGTCTCCAGCAGCTCCGGGGACGGGCCGACGAAGCGCACCCCGGCGGCGGCACAGGCCCGGGCGAAGTCCGGGTTCTCGCTGAGGAAGCCGTAGCCGGGGTGGACCGCGTCGCAGACGTGCGCGCGAGCGAGGCCGACGAGCTGATCGATGTCCAGGTAGGCGGCCGGGCCGGAACCGCGCAGCGCGACGGCGGCGTCCGCCGTCGGCACGTGCAGGCAGTCCGCGTCGTCCTCGGCGTACACGGCGAGGGTGGCGATGCCCAGCTCCGCCGCGGCCCGCAGCACGCGGACCGCGATCTCCCCGCGGTTGGCCACGAGCAGCCGCGTGAAGGGCGCTCGCCCACCGGTCCCCGTCGATGCAGCCATCAGGTCTCCCTCGCCTCGATCATCGCCACCGTCGCACACCGATCATCGCCGGGCGCCTACGGTCGCCGCCATGGACGCCGACGAGGTGATCACCCTGCCCGGTGGCCCGGTACGCCCGGTCGACCTGAGCCATCCGCTCGGCCCGACGCCGAGCGAGCCCGCGCCGCCCCACATCGCCCGCACCTCGCACGCGGACGGCGCCGAACTGTGGGACCACTGGTACGGCATCCCGGCCGGCGCGCTGCCACTCGGCGCGGGGTTCGCGGGCGAGGTCGTCACCGCGTCCACGCACGCCGGCACCCACGTCGACGCACCGTGGCACTACGCCGCGACGGCGGAGGGCGCTCCGGCCTGGACGGTGGACGAGGTGCCGTTGTCGTGGTTCATCGGGCCGCTCGTGATCCTCGACGTGACCGACCTGGCCACCGGGGAGCTCGTCACCCCACCGCTGATCGACACCCGGCTGGCCGCGCTGGACCACCGGCTCGCCCCCGGCGACGTGGTCGCGTTCCGTACCGGGGCCGACCGGCTGTGGGGACGCGAGGAGTTCTGGGAGCACGGGGCCGGGCTGGGCCGCGACGCCGTGCTGCACCTCGTCGACGCCGGCGTCCGGCTGATCGGGACCGACGCGTGGAGCCTGGACCGGCCGTACCCGCGTATCGGCGAGGAGTGGCGCGGCACGCGCGACCCCGAGCGGCTCTGGCCTGCCCACTTCGCCGGCGCCGACCGGCGGTACTGCCAGGTCGAGAAGCTCACCCGGCTCGACGAGGTGCCGCCGACCGGCGCCACGATCGTCTGTCTGCCGATCAAGGTCGCCGCCGGCAGCGGCGCGTGGGTGCGGGCGACGGCGCTGGTGCCGGCCTGATCGTGCGGCCTTCCAGCCCTGACCGGACCCCGAGAACGGCGTTACGGTCGCTTCTCTGCCCAGTTCGCTACCGAAACGCTGTTCTCGGCGGCCCGCTCCGGGCGGTGAGAAGGCGTTCGATCCGGGTGATGGTCTGGGTTGGGTAGACGAACACGTCCTCGTCGATGCAGCGGACGGTCTCCCAGCCGATCCGGGCCAACGCGTCGTCGCGGCGGTTGTCGCGGCCGGAGCGGTCTCGGCGGAAATGCCACTCGCCGTCGTACTCGATGGCGATCTTCTCGTCCGGATAGGCCAGGTCAGCACGGGCGAGGACCACACCGCTCTCGTCGACGATCCGGTACTGCGGCTCGGGCACCGGCAGTCCGCCGAGCACCAGCAGCAGCCGCAGCCGGGTCTCCATCGGCGACTCCGCCCGTGGATCGGCGAGAGCCACGACCCGGTCCGTCCCGCGGCAGCCGCGGGCTCCCGGATTGGCCGAACGGAGGTCGAGAAGGGCGCTCGGCGCGAAACCGCCCACCCGGGCCAGCGCGTCGACGGCCACGACGGCCTCGACGAGATCGAGGCGCCGGGCCAGGTCCCACGCGGTGCGGACCGGGGTGGTGACCCGGCATTGCGCGACCGTGCAGATGTCGTCCGCGCCGAGCCGCTCCCGGTGGACCAGCAGGCCCGGGCGGGCGCGGAGGGTCCCCCACGGGTCGGTGATCTCGGCGGGTGCGTTCCCCGGGGCGCATCCCGCTCCGAGCAGCGCAGCCGCCGAGTACCCGGCGAGCGCGCCGCGGCCGTCGAGGAGTTGGAACGCCGCACGCGAACGGACCACGAGGTCGAGTGGCGTCCCGGCGGGCACGTAGATCCCGCGGAACACCCGCTCGAAGCCCGGGCCACGGAGCCGGCCGGGGGTGATCAGCCCCTGCGCGATCGCGTCGCCGCCCCGGAAGGGTCCCTGCAGCACCCCCGAAGGATCACCGACCCGCCCGCTCCCCCGTGGGCGTTTGATCGAGAACGTCGATCGCTCAGCCGGCGGCCACCGGGGGCGTGCCCGGCTGCGGGACCGCGGTGTCGAGGACCAGGGCGGCGATCCGTTCCCGGTGCGCCTCGGCACTGCCCAGCAGCGCGGCGTCGGTGACCGCCCGCTTGTAGTACAGGTGTGCGCGGTGTTCCCAGGTGAAACCGATGCCGCCGTGCACCTGGACCGTGTCCGCGGCGACCCGGTAGTAGGCCTGCGAGCAGGTGGCCTGCGCGATGCTCGCCGCCAGCGCGGGGTCGTCGGTTCCGTCCTGCAGCGCCCACGCCGCGTGGTAGGCGGTCGAGCGCGCGTGCTCGACCGCCACCAGCATGTCGGCGAGCCGGTGCTTGACGGCTTGGAACGAGCCGATCGGACGCCCGAACTGGAGCCGGCCCTTCGCGTACTCGACGCTCAGGTCGAGCAGGTGCTGAGCCCCGCCGACCTGCTCCGCGGCCAGTAGCACGGCACCGACGTCGAACGCGTGCCCGATCACCCGCTCGGCCTCGCCCGCCCCGGCGAGCAGCCGGGCGGGCACCTTCTCCAACCGCAGCGCAGCCTGCTGGCGGGTGAGGTCCAGCGTGGACAGGGGTTCGCGCAGTACGCCCTGCGCCGTGCCCTCGACGGCGAACAGCGCGGCGCCGTCCGGGCCGGTGGCCGCGACGAGCAACAGGTCCGCCGCGGTCGCGTCGACGACCTGGGCCACCCGGCCGGTCAGCGTCCAGCTCTCCCCCGCGGGGGTGGCCGCGACCGTGACCGCGGCCGGATCGAACCGCCCGGCTCGCTCCGGAGCCGCCAGCGCCGCGGTTCGCGCGCCCTCGACCAGCGCGGGCAACAGGTCGGCCTTCGCCTCGTCGCCGGAGAGCGCGACGAGCGCCGGGATCGCCAGGGCGACCGTCCCGAACACCGGACCGCACAGCAGCGCGGCCCCGAACTCCTCGACGACGACGGCCTGGTCGACCAGCCCGCCGTCGGCCCCGCCGTACTCGGTGGGCACGGCGAGCCCGAGCACGCCGAGTTCGGCACCGAGCCTCGACCAGGTCTTGGGGTCGTAACCGGCTGGTGACTCCATCAGCCGGCGCACCGTCGCCTCGTCGGAGAACTCCGCGCAGAACTGCCGGACCGCCCTGCGCAGGTCCTGCTGCTCGGGCGAGAAGACGAACGTGTCAGCCACGGGGCACCTCCCGCCACGGGCGGTTCGCGTCGGCACGCAGGTCACCGGGCAGGCCGAGCACCCGTTCGCCCAGGATGTTGCGCAGCACCTCGGACGTCCCACCCTCGATCGTGTTGGCCCGCGAGCGCAGGAAGCGCTGCTGCACCGGGCCGCGGAAGTCGGCCTCTCGGCCGTTGTCGCGCAGGGCGTAGGAGCCGTAGAGCGTGCCCTCCGGGCCCAGCAGGTCCATGCAGAACTCGTAGACGCGCTGGTTCAGCTCGGCCGAGACCAGCTTGGCGATCGAGCCCTCCGGCCCCGGCGAGCCCGCGGTGGCCGAGCGGCGGGCCCGCTCACCGGTGAGTCGGTGCGCCTCGGCGGTCGTCCACAAGGCGGCCAGCCGGTCGCGCAGCACGGGGGTGCGCCGGTCGGGGTACCGCGCCCACAGCGCGACGGCGTCGGCGATGGTCCCCGATCCTCGGACGCTGGAGCCGCCCCCGATGGCGGAGCGCTCGTTCATCAGGGTGGTCATCGCGACCCGCCAGCCCGCCCCGACATCACCCAGCCGGTGCGCGTCGGGAATCCGCGCGTCGTTCAGGTAGACCTCGTTGAACTCGGCCTGGCCGGTCATCTGGCGCAGCGGCCGGGTCTCGACGCCCGGCGCCTGCATGTCGAGCACGAAGTAGGTCAGGCCCTTGTGCTTGGGCTGGTCGGGGTCGGTGCGCGCGAGCAGCAGCGCCCAGCGGGAGCGGTGCGCGAGGCTCGTCCACACCTTCTGGCCGTTGACGAGCCACTCGTCCCCGTCCCGGACGGCGCTCGTGGCGAGCCCGGCCAGGTCGGACCCGGCGCCCGGCTCGCTGAACAACTGGCACCAGATGTGCTCACCGGTCGCGATCGGACGCAGCCATTCGCGCGCCAGGCCGGGGTCCCGGGCGTGCTCGCGGACGGTCGGCGCGGCCATGCCGTATCCGATCGGGTTGACGTAGAACGGGACGGGACCGCCCGCCGCCTGCAGGATCTCGTCGGCCGTGGCCTGCAGCCCCCGGGACACCCCGAGCCCGCCGAGGCCGGCCGGGAAGTGCACCCAGGACAGGCCGGCCTCGAAACACGCGCCGAGGAACTCCTGCTGCGACACCGAGCCCGGAGGGTGTTGCTCGACCACCCGCCGGGCGGCCTCCTCGACGCGTGCGGCGTCGGTGGCGTTCGTGCCTGTGCTCAATGCTCCCCCCGCGGCCGTCCGACCTGCCCAGTGGCAGTCAGTCCTGACCGTAAACGACCGCGGACGCCGTGGCGAGGACCCGATCGTCGTGGGCAGGGCTGCGCATGGGTCATAATCGTTCGCATTGCCAACGATCGGTCGGCGAACCCGCCGGCCGACCGCCGCTCCGGAGGCGACCGCCCGTGCTCGAGACCGCCGCCCGTCCCCGGCCCGCACTCGTCGTCACGTTCCTCTCCGCGTGCGCGCTGCTGGTCGCGCTGAACCAGACCCTCGTGGTGCCGCTGCTCCCGGCCTTTCCACAGCTCTTGGGCACGTCGACGGCCACCGCGGCGTGGCTGGTCAGCATCACCCTGGTGACCGGTGCGGTGTGCGCGCCGGTGCTGGGCCGGCTCGGCGACATGCACGGCAAGCGGCGGATGTTGCTGGTCGCGCTCGGGTTGATGACCGCCGGCTCGGCCGTCGGGGCGCTGGCACCGAACATCGGTGTCCTGATCGGCGCCCGGGCGCTGCACGGAGCCGCCCTCGGCGTGATCCCCCTGGGGCTGAGCATCCTGCGCGACGAGCTTCCGCCCGACCGCGTCGGCGGCGGGATCGCGCTGGTCAGCTCGTCGCTGGGGATCGGCAACGCGCTCGGGCTGCCGCTGACCGGCGCGATGGCCCAGTTCCTGGGCTGGCGCTGGCTGTTCGGCGCGGTCGGCGTCGTCAGCGCGGTCCTGTTCCTGCTCACCCGCCGGGTGGTCGGCGAATCGCCGCTGCGCACCGGTGGCCGCTTCGACCTGCCGGGCGCGATCGGCCTCGGTGCCGCCCTGGTGTGCCTGCTGCTGGCCGTCTCCAAGGGCACCGAGTGGGGGTGGACGAGCCCGGCCATCCTCGGACTCGCGGTCGCGGCGGTCGTGCTGTTCACCGCATGGGGCCGCTACGAGCTGCGCCGCAGCCGGCCGCTGGTCGACCTGCGGGTCTCGGCCCGCCCGGCCGTGCTGTGGACCAACGTGACCTCCGCGCTCGTGGGGTTCGCGTTGTTCGCCTCGCTGATGACGAGCACCCAGGTGCTGCAGGCCCCGGTGGCGACCGGCTACGGCTTCGGGCAGTCGCTCGCCGTCGCGGGCCTGCTGCTGTTGCCCATCGGCGTCTCCATGGCGGTGTTCTCACAGGTGTCGGCGTGGCTGTCGCGGCGACGCGGCCCGCGCACCACGCTGCTCGTCGGCACCGTGGTGCTCGTGCTGGGCAACGCCGGGATGGCCGCCCTGCCCGGCCGGATCCCGCTGGTGATGCTCGCCGTCGCGGTGATCGCCGCCGGTACCGCGCTGGCCTACTCCGCGCTGCCGCTGCAGCTCATGGCCGGAGTCCCACGGACCGAGACCGCCGCGGCGAACAGCCTGAACACCCTGTGCCGGATGCTCGGCACCTCGTCGTGCAGCGCCGTGGTGGCCGCGGTGACCAGTGGTCTCACCATGCAGGTCGGCGGGCGGACCATCCCGGCCGGCAGCGCCTACACGGTGCTGTTCGGGATCGCCGCGGCGGTCGCGATGGCCGCTGTCGTGGTGTCGGCGCTCACCGCGCCCCGCCGGGCGCCGGTCGGCACGACGGCCCCCGGGCCGGCGCCCGCGGCGTTTGCGGACGAACGACCGGGGTAGCTCGACGGCCCCACCCCGCCGGCCCGCCCCAGGAGGCGACTGCGATGCGAACTCCTCCCACCGTCGTCGGCATCAACCGGACCCAGGACGCGTCGATCTGCATCGCCCGCGCGCCGTCGACCCTGTACAGCCTGCAGAAGGAACGGATCACCCGGCGCAAGCACCACTGGGGGCGCCTGGGTGACCTGCGCGATCGCTACGCGCCCCGGTTGCCGCAGCTGCGCGGTCCCGTCGAGCTCGTCGTGGAGTGCTATTCCTCGGACACCGAGATCGACAACCTCGACGCCTACCGGGACGAGCTCACCGACGTCCTGAACTTCCGCGACGACGTGCGCGTCACGCAGATGTCCCATCACCTCGCGCACCTCTACAGCGCGTTCCACCCGTCGCCGTTCCGGGCCGCCGCGGTGATGGTCGTCGACGCCCAGGGCAGCCGCGTCAAGGACTTCACCGAGCCCTTCGGGGCCGACGTGGAACCGGACCTGCTGGAGGTCGCGTCGTTCTACCGGTGCGAGGACGACCGGATCGAGTGCATCGGCAAGCAGCTGTGGGACGGCGACTGGGGCTCCCCCGCCGGACTCGGCTGCTTCTACTCGCTGCTCACCCGGACGATGTTCCCCGGCGAGGGCAACGAGGGGAAGGTCATGGGGCTGGCGCCCTACGGCCGCCCGGACGCGCTCGGCCTGCCCGAACTCGCCGTCGAGGACAACCGGGTCCTGATCCCGCCCGAGTGGTTGGAGGTGTTCGGCCGGCCGGACCCCTACACGCACTTCCGCGGCGGCGA
>NZ_JAAXKZ010000098.1 GCF_012911875.1 Pseudonocardia bannensis
ACCCCGCCCCCTTCCCCCTACTGAAGATCATCCCGGCCGCCTCCGGCCAAACTAGGGGCCTGAAAGCGACCCGCTGCGGTTCCTGCTCCCACCCGGCCGCCCTTCCGGGTGGGATTCACTCCCGCGGCACGCTCGGTACACGCATGCTGCACGCGCTCTTTAAGCTTGCTGCACGCACAGTGCACGCACAGGACACGCCTGAGGACGGCATGCTGTCTGCATGCAGACAGCTTCTGACACGCGCGTGCCACGTTGTTTGACAGCATGCTGATCGCGTGCTTCATGCATTTGTCATACTGGTCATCTGCGTGTTTCTCGTACCTTCTATGCAATGAACATGCTCTCTTCATGCCTGCTACCCGCTGGATTGCTGCGGTTGATCTGTATGAAGCACGCTGGTAGGCCGCTTGAACGCCGCGGCCGACACGCATGTGACACGTAGGTCGTCCGCGTGTGCCCTGCATGTCATCAGCACTTGGTTCGCTTGTGGTCAGGATGTGTGTCGCAGATACCATGCCTGCGACATGCTGTGAGACAGCTGGTCACCAGCGGGCTCGATGCATATGACCTACGTGCTCTCAGCAGGTGCACCGCACCATCCACGCAGGTGATCCGCAGTTGCAGTGCTTGTGATCAGCATGTTTCGTGCAATCGGCCTGCCGGCGGCACGCGGTGAGGAGGCTGGTCGCCAGCTGCCTCGATGCATGCGACCCACGTGCCCCCAGCAGGTGGACCGCACGATGCACGCAGGTGACCCGCAGTCGGAGTGCCTGTGATCAGCACGTTTATCGCAGGCGTCATGCCTGCGACACGCCGACCGAGGGCAGGTCACCAGCAGGCTCCACGCACGTGATCTACTGACCTTCCGCAAGCACCGCGCACCACGCACGCGCCCGGCCCGCAGCCGGGATGCCTGCGCTCAGCACTCAACCAGCACTCAACAGGCAGGGAGCACGCTCGATGCTGTCGCGCGCCGTCGCCGTCATCAACGGGAAGGGCGGGGTCGGGAAGACCTCGCTCACCGCGAACCTGTCCGGGCTTATCGCCGCGGCCGGCTACCGGGTCCTCGCCATCGACCTCGACCCGCAGGGCAACCTCGCCCGCGATCTCGGCTACAAGAACACCCCGGACAACGATGACGGCCTCGCGCTGTTCTCCGCCGTCACCACAGGCCAGCAGCTCCGGCCGGTCACCGGGGTCCGCGACGGGCTCGACATCGTGTGTGGGGGAGGGCGGATCGCGGAGATGGTCGGCGCGCTCCACTCGCGGACCGCCCGCGGGGTCGCCACCGCCACCGCCGTCCACGACGCCGTGGCCCCGATCGCCGAGAACTACGACCTGTTGCTCATCGACTGCCCGCCCGGTGAGCAGCAGCTCCAGCAGATGGCGTTGACGGCCGCGGAGTTCGCGCTCATCCCCACCAAGTCCGACTCGGCCAGCCTCGACGGCTTGGTCAAGGTCGCCGAGCTGTTCGGCGCCGTCCGCGCCACCACGAACCCGGACCTGCAGCTGCTGGGGGTGGTTCTGTTCGGGATCGGGGTCAGCGCCAAGCGGATCGCGCAGGCCGCCCGCGACGCGGTGGCCCGCGACCTGGGCAGTTCAGACCTCGTGTTCGATGCCCGGATCCGTCATGTCGAGGGCGCCGCGGTGAACACCCGGGACCTCGGCCGGCTGGTCCACGAGATCGAGGCCGAGCTGCCCCAGGCGCAGAAGACGCGCCTTGCGGCGCTGCGGTCCCGCCGCGCGGGGGGAAAGCACCGCGCCGACGACGACGGCGGCCCCCGTCTTGCCGCCTCCGCCTCGGGCCTGGCCGAAGATTACGCGGCCCTCGCGAAGGAGGTCACCGACCGGATCGCGGCCGCGTCGGGGGTGACGGCATGACCGCCGACCGCCGGGACCTGTCGAATCTGACCGCCCCGACGCCCCGCGCCGCCGGGCTCACGCTCCCGCCGCGTCGCACCACGCCGGCCGCCCCGCTCCGCGCCCCCGACAGCGAGCCCGAACGCGAGCCCGACAGCGAACCTGAGGTCGTCGAGGCGGTGGTCGCCGCGCCGGTGCGGGAGAGCACGGAGCGGCCCAAGCCCAGGAAGGCGAAGCCGCCGGTCCCGGGCGGGCGCAAGCGCCCCTACCCGGTGTATCTGCCCGGGCCGCTCGCCGATCGGCTCAAGGAGGCCGCCGGCGTCACCAGCTATGCCGAGTGGGTCCTGACCGCCTACCGGCGGGTGCACACCCGGCTCGCCGACGTGTTCGGGCCGCCGCCTGCGGCCGATGACTCCGGACTCCCTCCTCGCCCCCGGTCGCCCCGCCGCCACGTCGAGAAGCCGACGGCGATTCAGCTCCGTTTGACCGAACAGGAGATCGACGTGCTCGAGCGCAAGCGCGCCGAGCTGGGCGGTCCGAGCAAGTCCGAGTTCATCACCGCCGTCGTCGAGCTTCAGCTCGACGGGCCGTAACTCCCGACCTTCGTCCTGGCCGGGGGAGCGCAGGGTCACCCGGGATGAACGATCTGGTGCGATTGGCCTCAGCACCGCGGAGACCGCGTTCGCCCGGGGGCCTGCGCAGCGGACCTGCGCCGCCGCGCTGTCCTCGGGTCCGCCGGCAGGCGGAACGACCCGTGCGGTCTCGTAGCCGGACGAAGGGACGGCCCCCACCACGTCGCTTCGGTCGCGCGGTCGCTTCCCCCTTGTCGGCCCTTCAGTAGTAGGCGCCGAAAAAACCAGCGCTTGGCTGCGGCGGCGCTGGCAGAGGCAGGTACTCGCGGATCTCGCGGCGCACGTGCGGCTGCTGGTCGCCGCGCTCGCGCAGCGAGCGCGGCGAGCGCTACCGCAACGCCTCTGCGCAAGTAGACGGCCTCTGTTGCAGGTGGCCGTGGAGGCCTTCCCGTCCGGGCAGGCGGCAGCAGCGGTGGGGGAGAGCTGGCCGTGGGTGCGCCGCTGCCCGTACGAGGGTGAAATCGAGATCCGGTGGGTGGTGCTCGGGCCCGGCCGAGTACGCCGTGCCGGGGCCGGAACGCGAGGACTACCTGCGGACGCAGATCGCGCACCGATGAGGTTTCCGCGCCGCGCCCGTCTGTACGTGTGCGATCGACTCACGGGAGGCTGGCACGATGCGGAAACTGATCTTCGGCATGAACGTGACCCTGGACGGCTACATCGCCGCGCCCGGGGACGACATCGGCTGGGGCGGGCCGCCGAGCGACGAGCTGTTCCAGTGGTGGCTCGACCAGGAGCGGGCGAGCGATCTGACGCTGTACGGGCGCAAGCTGTGGGAGACGATGAGCTCCTACTGGCCGACCGGCGACCAGCAGCCCAACGCCACCCCGGCGGAGATCGAGTTCGCGCGGAACTGGCGGGACACGCCGAAAGTGGTGTTCTCCTCGACGATCGACAAGGTCGACTGGAACACCCGCCTGGTCACCGGCGACGCGGTCGCCGAGATCACCCGGCTCAAGGCCGAAGACGGCGGCCCGATGAGCATCGGCGGCGCAACGCTCGCCGGGGCCGCCCTGCGGGCCGGGCTGATCGACGAATACGCCCTGGCCACCTACCCGGTCCTGGTGGGCGGCGGCACGCCGTTCTTCACGGCGCTGGACAGCTGGGTGAACCTGAACCTGGTGGAGACGCGGACGTTTCCCGGCGGCGTGGTGCTGACCCGATACGAGACCAGGCGATGAGCACGGGCCGGATGCTCGGCTCACGAGGCCGGGTCGACACCCTTCCTGGCGTGCTCACCGTGACCCTCGGCTAGGAGGGAACCTTCCCCGCGCCGTTCCTTGCGTTCCGATGCTCGCCGGTGACGGCGTGGGGCGCGGCGATGCTGGCCGATCGGTGTGGATCTGTCAGCGGTTCTCTCCCGCCTGGTCTGCGAGGCGTGCCCGCGTGGGGCGGCCCGCGCGGGCATCACGGAGCCGGCGCAGGTGTGCGGCGACGGCGGCGCGCGCCGCGGCCCGGGCGGCGCCGCTGCTGTGCTGCGCCGCCGGGAGCGAGGCGGCGGGGGAGGGACCGAGCCTGGTTCGCCGGGCGGCCGCCGCCTCGGCTGCGAGCCGGAGGTGGTCGCCCCGGAGGCCGACCACGGCCGCGGGGAGCTGGTGGAGGCGGCCCTTCCAAGGCTTGAGCCGGTGGCCGAGGACGCGGAGCGGGTCCGTCGCGCCGCGCAGGGCATCGCCGCGATGGTGGTCGGGTCGGTCGGGGTGATGGTCGAGGGCGTAGAGAACGCCGGCGACACAGGCGCCAGCGGCCCACCAGGGTTTGAGCAGGGCCCGGGCGCGCCACAGCGGCACCCCGGATACCCCCCGCGGGTCTAGGCCCATTCGTTTGAACAGGCAGAGGGTGGCTGCGGTGCGTTCGGCGGGGGAGTCGGGGACCTGGAAAACCGGCCAGTCAACGACACATTGACTGGCCGGGTGGTGCCGTCTGCCGCCCGTCAAGGGCTTAGTACTCACGTGAGATTCGGGGAGGTCGCCATTTTGATCCACAGGGCATGTGAGCTGGGGCGATGGGTCGGCAGCTTGCGGGAGGGGGGCGTTGGTGACGAGGGCGTAGCTGGGTGTGCGGTTGGTGCGTGAGCCGAGGAACTCCGCGGAGGCGCCCGCCTCGACCACGACGACCAGGCCGGCCTCTCGCGCCCACGCCAGGACCCGGGAAACGGTCCGGGTGGCGCGGGCGCCGGCGGCGCCGAGCCGCTCCGCGGTGACCCCGGTGACCAGGCCGGTGGTCCAGTCCATGGAGTGGACCAGCCGGCGGAGGATCTGCAGCCAGCTGTGGCGCTTGTCGCTGCGCCAGTCCTCGGCGTCGGCAAGTTCCTCGACACGGCGCAGTGCTTCGGCCTGGTCGACGAGCACGCGCCAGCCGGTCTCGATGAACTGCCGCCACCCCGGATGTGGGGCCCAGCGGGCCGCGTCGACGCGCCGGCGGGCGCGTTCGCGGCCGTAGGCCAGCGCGCGCGCGGCGCAGCGGTCCAGCTCGCGGCGCACGGCGCGCGGGAGCGGCCGGGGGTGCCCAGGCCGGGCTGGTGGGCGTGTAAGCGGCTCGACCCGGGCGGCACGGCCCCGCGGCGTGCGGGGTCGCCGTAGCGCTTTCGCCGCGCTGGACGGCCCGTTGGCGCCGAACGAGTCGGGGCTGAGGTCCTGCTCACACGCGGCGCCGTGGAGCAGGCACGTTTTACCGTCGGGGCTGGTGGCGAGGACGAACGCACCGTCCCGATAGCACTCGGCACACCAGCCGATGCCGTGGTCAAGCAGGGTCGAACCGTGTCGGACTCGCGAAAGGTCCGGCCCAAGAGGTATCTTGGACACGCGAAAGCGCCCCTTCTGGCGGAGGGGAGAACAAGCCCCGGCTCGGCCGGGGCACTAACGTCGACTCGGGTGGCGCCCCAGGTCGACGTGATGACTAGACGAGGCGGCCCTCTGGCAGGGGCCGCCTCGTTCGTTGTTACGAGGCCTTGTTCAGCGGCAGTTCCTCCTGCTGGCTGGTGGTCTTCGGGAGGCAGTAGTCCGGGATGGGCAGCCCGAGGGACTCCCCAACCATCCTGGTCACGACGTCGGTGACATCGAGTCCGTCGCGTCTGGCGATCGCCTCCGCCGCAGCGCGGTACTCCCGCGGTAGGCGGACACCGGTGAAGACGCGGTCGCCCTTGGCCGGTCGCCCCGGCTTTCTGCGTTCCCGACGGATCTCCATGCCGGGCTTTATACCGGTGATCAACCCCAAGGGGGAGGGAGACGCGCCGAAAAGCTGAAACGGAAACTGCTACCGGGCCGCCGCGCGCGGTCAACGGCACGAGCCCACGTCACCCGCAGCGAGGAACAGTCCCGGCCGTCGGCGCAGCACGACACCGCGGCGAAGGATTTCCGGCCTCCGGGACGCGGGCCCGGACGTCGGGGCCCTCGCCCGCGGCGAGCGCGCGATCAGCTGATGCTCAACAGGCCCGACGATCACTCGCCGGCGCAGCCCCGTGTCGTGCTGCTGGCTGGCCACAACCGACACCGGACACGGTCCCGCTGGATCGCGATCGTGATCCGCGACCACCCGCGCCCACGGGCCCATGACACCGGGGGAGAGGGGCGCGGCGTCGGCACCGCCGCTCCGTGTCCGCCGGCTCCCTCTTGCTGACCGCCGGTGAAGTCGCCGCGGGCGCGCCGGGCCTCCCTCGCACTGTCCACGGTGCCGGGTTCCGGTCGGCCGCGAGGTCGCCCGCCAGCGGTCGACCTCGCGCCGCCGGAACGGCATCGGGGTGCAACGGGGGAGTTGCCCGCGCAAGCCCGCCCGGGCGGCTGACGCCCCACCTGAAGCCGCGGCCTTCGGCCGCGCCGACCCAGCACCCCGCGTGCAACATCAACCCGTCACACGGAATTTTGGATCCTTCTTGACACAAATTGGATCCAAGCCGTAGCGTTCCCGTCCAATCCAAGCTCCTAGACGACAACTTGCGCGGCTGACTGACCAGCCGCGCCGAGGCCGGCGTACCCACGCCGGGCCCGGAGAGCCTCGCCACGGCCGAACCGGCCAGGGCGACCCTCTCGGCTCCTGCCCTGCATCGGAAGGAGAGCTGACAGATGACTGAACGGTCGCCCTACCTGAGCGCTGTTGCCCTGAGGGCGCTCGTCGAAGATGGAACGGTCTCGGCCCGAGAGCTGGTCGAAGGGGCGTTGGCGAGAATCGCCGAACTCGACTCCGCCACCACCGCGGTCGTCGCCGTTCGCGCCGAAGCGGCCATCAGCGAGGCGAAAGCCGCGGACGAGTTGCCTGCGGAGCAGCGCGGCGCCTTGCACGGCGTCCCCGTTCTCCTCAAGGACCTGACCGAGACCACCGACCTGCCGACGACCTACGGATCCCGGGCGTTGAAGGACAACTACGCGCCCGCCGAGGCCGTGGTCGTCACCCGCCTGCGCGAAGCCGGAGCCATCGTCGTCGGCACGACGAACACCCCGGAGACCGGGCTGCGCCCGACCACGGAAAACCTGCTGTTCGGGGCGACGCGGAACCCGTGGAACCTCGAGCATTCGCCGGGCGGATCGTCCGGGGGCGCCGCGGTCGCCCTGGCGCTGGGCATGGTGCCCCTCGCCCAGGCCACGGACGCCGCCGGCTCGGGCCGGATCCCAGCCTCGTGCTGCGGCGTGGTCGGGCTCAAACCGACGCGCGGCCGGGTGCCGCTGGCCCCGGCGAGCTACGAGTTGATGGCCGGGATGGGAACCATCGCGCCGATGGCGCGAAGCGTCGAGGACACCGCATTGCTTCTCGACGCCATGAGCGGCCCCGTGCTCGGTGACCCCTACGCCATCGCCGGCTCACGCGGCGCCACGTTCGCAGACGCCGTGTCACGGCCGCCCTCGCGATCGCGGATCGGGCTCTGCATGACACCGCCGCACGGGACGCTGTCCCCGGAGGTGCGCGAGGTCGTGGCGGCCGCCGCGGGCGCGTTCGCCGACCTCGGGCACACCCTCACGGACGCGGATGTCGACTTCAGCGGCCTGCGCGATCCGGTGTTCACCGTCTGCGCGGCCACGGCGGCGGCCATCGTCGACACGGTGCCCCACGACCGGCTCGGGCTGCTCGAGGGCAGCACCCTCGCCTTGGCCCGCCGAGGCTGGCTCAAGACCGCCGCGGATCATGTGGCTGCGGTCTCGACGATGCGGAACGAGTCCGCTCGCCTCCTGAGGGCCATGGCGGACTACGACTACATCGTCACGCCCACGCTCACCCAGCCGCCGCCCCGCGTGGACGCCTTCCCGTCGGCGGAGGACCTCGACACCAGGTGGCGGGAATATCTCGACTGGATGGCGTTCGTCTACCCCGTGAACTGCACCGGTCAACCGGCGATCAGCATCCCGGCGGGCCAGACGGCCGCGGGGCTGCCCGTCGGCCTGCAGATCATCGGGCGGATCGGAGACGACGCCGGCGTGCTCGCCCTCGCGGCCGCCTTCGCCCAGGCGCGGCCCTGGTCGGCTCAGCACCCGCCCGAGCCCGTCGCTGTCGCCCCGGCCCGTTAGGACCACCCCGCATGGCGGCGCCGTCTCCGCGCGCCGGCCTGGGTCAGGCGCCGCCATCCCAGCTGTGAGGAAGAGGATGAGTACTTCAGGACAGGGCACCGACCTCCGGGTATGCCTGCCCGTGCCCGCGCACGCCATCATGGCGCACCTGCTGCTGACCGATCCCCTCGGTTACGCCGAGGAGGAGGGGCTGCGGCTGAGCTTCGATATCGTCGACGGCCCCGACATCGCGGTCGCCGGGGCCGGCGAGGGCCGCTACGACGTGGCGGTCGCGAACGCCGTCTTCGCGTTCCGCATGCGGGAGCGCGGGGCCGCGGTTCGGGCGTTCTACAGCACCTGCCGCGGGGTGTACCGCTCGTTCGCGGTGCCGGTGGACAGCCCGATCTCGAGCCTCGCCGACCTGCGGGGGCGGCGCATCGGCACCGATTTCCCGGACCTGCTCGATCTGGCGTTCCCCACGTTGCGCGACGAAGGCCTGCGCCCCGAAGAGGACGTGACCTTCCTGCCCCGCTCCATTCCCATTCCCGGCGTCGCGCCCTCCCCGGAGGAGCTCGAACGAATCGCCTCGGGCAAGCTCGACGCCATCTGGGTGCTGGCGTGCGCCTATGAGATGTTGCTCGTCGAGGGCGCGCAGCTTCGCCGGCTGCCGACGCGCACGCTCGACCGGTTGACCCCTTCCGAGCTGCTCTACGCCGGCGAGCACATGCTCGCCGGGAACAGTGAGGCGCTGGCGCGATTCGGCCGCGCGGTCGCGAAGGCGTCGCTGTTCTGTGACACCGATCCGGAGGCCGCCGTGCGGCTGGTGTGGGAGCACTTTCCCGAAGCCAGACCGGCCGCCGGCGACGAGGCGCAGGCGCTCAAGCGCGACGTCGCGGGCCTGCGGGGGCGCACCGAACGAGGACTCCCGCAGCACGGCCGCGTACCGGCCTGGGGCTCGATCACCGCGGAGGAGATCCAGCAGTGGGAGGACTTCCTCCTGCGCAACGGCGGCATCGGCGAGCGGCACCCCCTCGAGGAGTACTTCGAGCCCGGGCTGGTCGACGCCTTCAACGACTTCGATGCCGACGCCGTCAGGGCCCAGGCGCGGGCCGCCGGGCAGGGATGAGCCCTCGGCCCCGGTAGACCGCAGCGCCGAGCGGCACATCGTAGAAGTAGTCGACCGCTGTCGTTGTCTTCTTCCCGATGTGCCCAGGCCCGTTCGCCCCGTCCCACGCCATCTCACCCCGCTCCGAGACCCGAGAAGGACCGGAGGGTTCGCAGATGACCGCTCTGACATTCGGCCAGCGCTTCACCCCCGCGACCGGCCCAGATGCCCGTGCCGGCGACGCGTTCAGCGACCGCGCTGCACCCACCGCCGGTGCGCTGACACTGCAGAATCTCCTCACCGCGATCGGTAGCGGCTACCTGGAGACGATCTGCGCACCGTGTGGCCTCGAGCCGATGGTGTGCGGCGTTCTGATCTGGGACGTCGCCGGCCCGGTGAGCATTGATCCCGGCGATCTCGTGCTCGCCGTGGGCGTCGCCGCCACCTCCTCAGCCTTCCCCGAGCTCGTCGACCTCGCGGGGCGGGCCGGCGCAGCCGCGGTCGCGGTGAAGGGCCCGTTGAACGACGCGTGGATCAGCTCCCTGGCCCAGGGCGCGGGCATCACCGTCTTCGCGGTGCCCCGCGAGTTGGCCTGGGATCAGGTGCACGCCGTCGTGCGCCGGGCGATCGCCACCGCGTCCGCCACGGCCGAGGACAGCGACGCCGCCCCGAGCAGAGATCTGTTCGCCCTCGCCGCCGCGGCCGCGGCCGATCTGGGCGGGCCCGTGCAGATCCACGACGCGGGCATGCACCTTCTCGCGGCCTCCCCCGGAGATGAGTTCGGTGACCCGTGGCGGACATCCGAAGTCGCCGGTCATCCACCGTCCGAGCTCCTCGGGTGGCTCCGCCGCACCGGTCTCCTGGAGCGCGTCCGCGGGGCGTCTCGGCCGATCCGGGTGGGACCGCCGGGTAGCCCCTCGCGGCTGGTGACCGCCGTCCGCGCGGGGACCGAGGTCCTGGGCTTCGTCTCGGTGTCGGAGGGGGCGGTGCCTCTCGGGCTGGAGCACGAGGCAACCCTGCTCGAGATCGCCCGGATGGCCACGACCTCCGTGATCAGGCTCAGGGTCGCTGAGGACGCCGAGCGCCGGCTCCGCAGCGACCTGCTGCGCAGCGTCATCGACGGCACCGGATCGGCTTTCGTGCTGGCGTCACGGCTGGGCGTGCACGCGGACGAGGAATTCCGGCTGATCGGGTTCCAGCCGCACGGCGGCGTGTGCGGCCAACCCATCGAGCAGATCCAAGTGCACGGTCTCGTCGAGCTGGGGATGGAGGGGGCAGCCCACGGCGGGCTGGTCGCGACGTCCGGTAGCCGGACCTATGCCCTGCTGCCTTCTGCGCAGCAAGCGGTGCACGAGGTGAAGGAACTGGCCGGCGAGATCCTCGGCCAGGCCACCCATCAGCTGGGCGTCGCGATGGTTGCCGCGATCGGCACCGCCTCCTCCGGACTCGCCAGGCTGCCCACGGCCCGGGCCGAAGTCGACCGCGTGTTGCAGCTCTTGTCCGCCGGGAACGGACCGCCGCTCGCGACCTTCGACGAGCTGCGGTCGAGGGCTGTCCTGGCGGAGCTGCGCGAGCTGGCCGCCGAGCGGCCCCATCTCCTGCACGGGCACATCGCGATGCTTCGGGAGATTGACCGGACCCAGAACACGCAGTACATCTCGACATTGCGGGCGTACTTCGACTCGGCGTGCGACCCGGTAGAGGCGTCGAAGCGCCTCTACGTGCACCGAAATACTCTCCGTTATCGCCTCCGGCGGATGAAGGAGCGCTGCGGCCTGGATCTCCTCGACCCGAATGAGCGCCTGATCGCCGAGCTGCAGCTCCGGCTGACTGTAGAAACGTGAGGAGAACATGGACCATAACGCGTTGGCACACGACCTGAATTTCTCGGGCGGGGCGCCGAATGCCGAACCGGTGCGGTTCTCCTCCGTGGAACAGGTCGAGACGGTCCTGCGGGATGCGGACTATCTACCCGACCGCGGCCTGGCGACGGCGATCTTCCTGGCGCTCGGGATGCAGCGCCCGCTCCTGCTCGAGGGCGAAGCGGGGGTCGGCAAGACCGAGGTCGCGCACACGCTCACCCGGGTCCTGGGCCGCGACCTCATCCGGCTGCAGTGCTACGAAGGCATCGATGCCGGTCAGGCGATCTACGAGTGGGACTACTCGCGACAACTGCTGTACGCCCGCGCGGTCCAGGACGGCGAGGTCGACCGGCGCAGCCGATTCGCGGAGCTGTACGGCCAGGAGTTCCTGCTCGAACGACCCCTGCTGCGGGCGGTCCAGGCCGGCGCCGGGGCCGTGCTGCTCATCGACGAGCTGGACAGGGCCGATGACGAGTTCGAGGCCTTCCTTCTGGAGATCCTGTCCGACTACGCGGTGACGATCCCCGAGATGGGAACCGTCCGTGCGGCGGAGCCGCCGGTGGTCATCATCACCTCGAACCGGACGCGGGAGTTGCACGACGCGCTCAAGCGGCGATGTCTGTACCACTGGATCGACTTCCCCGACCTGGAACGCGAGGTCGCCATCATGCGGCTCCGGGTGCCCGGGGTCTCGGAGGAGCTCGCCCGGGCGGTGGCCGCGACAGCGGCGCAGCTGCGGGGACTCGGCCTGGTCAAGGAACCGGGGATCGCGGAGGTGATCGACTGGACCCGGGCTTTGGGGCTGCTCGGGGTGACTCGCCTGGACCCGGCCGCGGCCGACGCCACGCTCGGATCGGCGGTGAAGAACCGCGAGGATCTGCGGCGCGTCCGGCAGGTCCTGCCGAACCTGATCCATGACTGACCCGGTCGAACGCCTGGTGGGATTCGTGCACGCGCTGCGCGCGGCCGGTGTCGCCGCCAGTCCGAGCCGCGGCACCGAGTTCCTGCGGGCTGCCGCGCTTCTTCCCCCGGAGGACCTCTACTGGGCGGGCCGCCACACCCTGGTCTCGGCCGCGCCCGAGCTCGGCACCTACGACCGCGTCTTCGTCGAGTACTTCGGCGGCGGGCCGGGCAGCGGCCGGGAACAACCGATCGTGCACACCCCCGAGGTGGCCCTCGAGCAAGGCGGCTCGGACGAGGATGAGGGTTGTGGCGAGAACAACCCGGACCACCCGGCCAGCGCACTGGCGAGCGAGGCCGAGGTCCTCCAGCACAAGTCCTTCGCCGAGTTCTCCCGGGAGGAGCTGGAGAGACTCGCCGCATTGCTGCAGTCACTCGATCTGGCTCCGCCGTGCCGCCGGACCCGGCGCTGGAAAGCCGCGCGGCGGGGGGACGCGGACCCTCGTCGCACCGTTCGTGCCGCGTTGCGCTCGGGCGGCGAACCTGTGCAGCGGGCCTGGCGGCACCGCCACAGGCAGCCACGCCGACTGATCTTGATCCTCGACGTGTCGCACTCGATGAGCGAGTTCTCCCGCGCGCTGCTGTTGTTCGCCCGCGCCGGCCTGCGGACCCAGCGCAAGGCGGAGGTGTTCTGTTTCGGCACCCGGCTCACTCCGGTCACCGACGCGCTGTCCGGTGCGGCGGCCGGCGAAGCATTGATGCGGGCCGCGGCCGAGGTGGTCGACTGGGACGGCGGCACCCGGATCGGCGAGTCGCTCAAGCATTTTCTCGACCACTACGGCCACGCGGGCCTGGCGCGGGGCGCCATCGTCATGATCTGCTCCGACGGGCTCGAGCAGGGTGACCCCGAGCTGCTGGGGGAACAGATGGCCCGGCTGTCGCGGCTGGCTCACCAGGTCCTCTGGCTCAACCCGCTCAAGGAGAGCGCCGAGTACGAGCCGTTGGCCCGGGGGATGGCGGCCGCGCTGCCCTACATCGACGTCTTCGCGAGCGGACACAACCTGGCCAGTCTGGAGGAGATCGCGGCGCTGCTCACGCGTTCCCTGGGCGCGTCGCGGCCGGCCCGCCGATGACCAGGTTCGGCGGTGCGGCAGCACCGGGTCCGTGAGGTGGACGATCTCGCCGGGAAGGCGGGCGCTCGACCCCCGTCGGCCGGTGGAGCCGCGCCGCGGCGGCGGTGATGCACCATGGTCCCGCCGCATCCGGCCCGGTCACGGGGTTGGGGACTGCCATACCGCGGCACCCCAGCGTGGCAGACTCTCCTGCGCGACTCTCGTCGCTACCGAAAATCGCGGGGTGGGGGGCGATGAACGGACCGGACATCAACAGCGGCACGGGCCCGTGGGCTGGCGGGGAGGAGGACCCGCCCCAGGGTCTCGTCGACGAGACCGCCCATCGGATTCAACAGAGGATCATCCAGGGCGAGCTGCCGGTCGGCACCTGGCTGCGCCAGAACCGCCTCGCCACTGACCTCGGTGTGAGCCGGACCCCGGTCCGTGAAGCCCTTCGCAAACTGCAGGCCGTCGGCCTGGTCGAGGTCGTTCCCCGGCGCGGGGCGCTGGTGCGGCCCCTCGATGCGCGCAAACTCAGCGACGCCTTCATCGTGCGGGCGGAGCTGGAAGGACTCGCCGCCGAGCTCGCCGCCGAACTGGCCGACGACGACCAGCTGGAGCGTCTCCAGAAGGCCGTCGCGATGTTCGACGAGAGCGTCGAGGAGCTCGACGTGCGCCCGGTCCAGTCCTGGGAGGAGGCCACGTGGCGGGCGAACAGCCTGATCCACGAGATCATCCTCGAAGCAGCGGACAACTTCTGCCTGACCCGATCCCTGGAGGATCCCCACCTGCTGGTCTCGAGCAACGTCGCCTGGACCACCGTGCTGACCCGCCGCACGCACATCCTGCGGCGGAACATGAACGAACACCACGAGATCGTGGACGCCATCCAGCAGCACGACGGCGCGAAGGCACGGGCAGCCATGCGCCGGCACGTCCTGCGCACCGGCGAGATCGTGACAAAGGCCCTGCGCGCGTGAGCCGCCGCGCCCCCGGCGCTGCAGGTCCGCACCGGGCCCGCCCCGCGTCCGGCCGGCGCCCGGGAGCCGGGGGCTCAGCGGCCTGAACAGCTCCTGGGCGCAGGCGTCCACCGGCACCGCCGGACGTGGCTGCTCCCAGCTGTGCGGTCCGGCCGATCGCCCGCACGTCCCGGGCCGGAGACGGGCACGCCCCATCGTGGTCGTCGTCCGGCCCGAGGACGAGCGCCGCCGCCGGTTCGCCGGCCGGCCGTGCCGGCTCGAGCTGCGAGGCAACCCGCGTCCGGGGCGCAACCCACGGGCCCTCGCTGCAGCCGTCGCCCTGCGGCGCCACCTGTCGGCCTCGGCGCCGCCCCGTTCGGCTGCTCGACCAACGCGGCGGGCAGCCGAACCCCGGCGCTCGGCAAAAGATCTCTATCCGCCTTCGGCCGGTTTGACTACTGCTCCAGTGCACTTGTCGAGAGCTGTCAATTGACGCGTTCCGCGCCCTAGCCTGATGATCTTTTTATCATCTAAGGAGGCAGCCTTGGCAGAACAACGCACCGCCTCAGGCCCGATCGGCGCGAGGATCCGACGTACCGAGGATCCCCGGCTCCTCGCCGGGCAGGCGCGATATCTCGACGATATTCGCCTCCCCGGAATGCTGGAGGGCGCGGTGCTGCGAAGCCCGTACCCGCATGCCCGGATCCTGCGGATCGACGTCAGCCGCGCCCGCGAGCTGCCCGGAGTCTTCGATGTCATCACCGGAGCCGAGGTGCGTGAGCTGGCGGCGCCGCAGCCGGTGATCTGGCAGCAGATCCCGGATCAGCGCATGCCGGAGTCCTATGCCCTGCCCACCGACCGGGTGCGCTACGTGGGAGAGGCGGTGGTCGCGGTCGCGGCCGTCGACCGTTACGTCGCCGAGGACGCCCTCGAGCTGATCGACATCGAGTACGAGCCGCTCCCGGTGGCCGCGACGCTCGACGAGGCCCTCGCCGAGGACGCGCCCCGGCTGTACGACCAGTGGCCCGACAACAAGATGGGCCAGCACACGTTCACCCGGGGGAACGTCGACGAGGCCTTCACACAGGCGGACGTGGTCCTGCGGGAGACGCTCTACTACGGCCGCCAGATGGGCCTGCCGCTCGAGACCCGCGGGTGCATCGCCTCCTGGGACACCTACACCAACCAGCTGGACCTGTGGCTGTCGACCCAGGGCGCGCACGTCAACCGGGACCTCATGGGCGAGGCACTGCGAAAGCCCGTCCACGAGATCCGCGTGCGCGTGCCGGACGTGGGCGGTGGGTTCGGCAACAAGCTCGACTTCTACATCGAAGAGGTCCTCGCCTCGTTGATGTCCCGCCGGACCGGCCGGCCGGTGAAGATCATCGAGGATCGCGTCGAGAGCTTCGTGGCCAACGCCCATTCCCGCGAGCAGCGGATGGAGGTGGAGCTGGCCGCAACCTCGGACGGCGTGATCACGGGCATCCGCGGGACGGTCTGGGCGGTGCTCGGCGGACGGCTGAGCGGCGCGGCCTGCGGACCGCCCTGGTTGAGCGCGGCCGTCATGGCCGGGCCGTACAAGGTGCCGAACGTCGACGTGTCGGTCGTGGGTGTGTTCACCAACCGCTCTCCGATCGGGTCCTACCGCGGCTGGGGGCAGCCGGAGGCGACCCTGGTGTACGAGCGCCTGGTCGAGTTGCTCGCGCGCAAGCTCGGCCTGGACCGCAACGAGGTGCGGCGCAAGAACTTCCCCGCCCCGGAGGAGTTCCCGTTTCCGAGCACGGTCTTCACCTATGACAGCGGCCGGTACGCGGAGTGCCTGGACCTGTGCCTCAGCGGCGTGGAGAAGAACGGCTGGAAGGAGCGCCAGGCCGCGGCGCGCGCGGAGGGCCGCTCGGTCGGCATCGGATACGGCTTCCATGTCGAGTGCACCGCCTTCGGCCCGAGCCGGGTCCTTAATGCGGTCGGCGTGCAGCACTCCGGCTTCGGCCAGTCGGTCGTGCGGATCGACTCGACCGGGCGTGTGACGGTGTACACCGGCGAGGTCCCGATGGGGCAGGGGATCCAGACCGCGCTCGCCCAGGTGTGCGCGCAGTCGCTCGGCGTCCCGATCGAGGACGTCACGGTGATCGCGGGTGATACCGACAGCTGCCCGTACATGGGCTACGGCACGGGGGGCAGCCGGGCCGCCGCCCTGGGCGGCGGCGCGATCATCAGGGCCGCGGAGAAGCTGAAGAAGCAGATCCGCGACATCGGAGCGCACCTGCTCGAGACGGCACCGGAGGACCTCGTCATCGAGAACGGACGCGTGGCGGTGTCCGGGGCGCCCGCGCGGTCGGTGTCGATGGCCGAGATCGGAAACGCCGCCTACCGCAGTGTCGGCAAGCTGCCGGCCGGGCAGACGCCGACGCTCGAGGAGCGTGAGGTGATGGATCCCGAGGATCTCGCCTGGGCGTACGGCTGCACCGCGGTACTCGTCGAGGTCGACCGGGAGACCGGCGCAGTGAAGGTGCTCGACCACCTCATCGCCCACGACTGCGGGACGGTCATCAACCCGATGATCGTGGAGGGGCAGATCCACGGCGGTGTGGCCCAGTCGATCGGCGGGGCGCTCCTCGAGGAGCTCGTCTACGGGGAGGACGGGCAGATCCAGACCACCACGTTCATGGACTACCTCGTGCCCACCGCCACCGACATGCCGCCGATGCAAGCGCTGCACATGGAAACCCCGGCAGTGCACATCCCCGGGGGCATCAAGGGCGTGGGAGAAGCCGGGACGATCGCCGTTCCGGCCGCGATCGCGAACGCGGTCGACGACGCGCTCGACGATCTGGATGTCACCGTCACCGCGATCCCCATCACCCCTCCGCGCCTTCTGGCGAAGATCCGAGCCGCTCAGGAGCAGCAGTCATGAAGCCGGCATCTGTCGAGTACCACAAGGCCACCTCGATCGCCGACGCGGTGGACGTGCTGAGCAGCACCGAGGACGAAGACGCCAAGGTGCTGGCCGGGGGCCAGAGCCTGGTGCCGATGCTCAGCATGCGCCTGGCGCGGCCATCGGTCCTCGTCGACATCAACGGGCTGACAGACCTCGACTACATCCGGCGCGACGGCGACTGGCTCAGCATCGGCGCCCTCACCCGGAGCCGGGCGGTGGAGAAATCCGCAGCGGTCAGGGATGCGGCGCCGCTGCTGTCCGAGGCCATGGGTTTCGTGGGCCACGCGACGATCCGCAACCGCGGCACGATCGGCGGTAGCGTCGCGCACGCGGACCCCGCCGCGGAGGCACCGGCCGTCCTGTGCGCCCTGGACGCGGAGCTGGTCATCACCGGACCGGCCGGGGCCCGGACCGTCGGCGCGAACGACTTCTTCCACGGTTTCCTCACGACCGCTGTCGGGCCGGACGAGATGCTCACCGAGATCCGGGTGCCCGTTCTCCCCGCCGGGACCGGTTGCGCGGTGGAGGAGCTGGCCCGCCGCCACGGCGACTTCGCGATGGTCGCGGTCTTCGCCGCGGTGACCGTCGGGGATGACGGACGGTGCACCGACGCCCGTCTCGCGCTCGCCGGAACCAACCCGACCCCGGTACGCGCGCGCGAGGCGGAAGCCGTGCTGGTCGGAAGCGGGCTGACCGCCGAGACCATCGCCCAGGCAGCCCAGGCCGCCGCCGGGGTGACCAACAGCGCGAACGACATTCATGCGCCGGCCGAGTATCGGCGGGACATGGCATCAGTTCTGACCCGGCGAGCTCTGCGACGAGCTGCCTCCGACGCGAATGTGGTGGTGTGAGATGGCCTCGAAGGTCACCGTGACCGTGACGGTCAATGGCCGCACGCTCAGCGCCGAGTGCGAGCCGCGCCGGACACTGGCGGACTTTCTCCGGCAGACCCTCGGCTTCACCGGCGTGCACCTGGGGTGCGAGCACGGCGTCTGCGGCGCCTGCACGATCGTGTTCAACGGCGCGACCGCCCGCTCGTGCTGCATGCTCGCCGTCCAGGCCGATGGCGCCGAGATCACCACCGTGCACGGTCTGGCCGACGGCGAGACGCTGCACCCGATGCAAGAGGCGTTCTGGGACAACCACGGCCTGCAATGCGGGTTCTGCACTCCCGGCATGCTCCTCAGGGCGTGTGAACTGGTCGAGGAGTTCCCCGATCCCACCGAAGAGCAGATCCGCGAGGGCATTTCCGGGAACATCTGCCGCTGCACGGGCTACCAGTTCATCGTCGACGCCATCCGAGACGGGGCCCAGCGGATGAGACAGACGAGCTGAGGTCTTCCGTCGGTCGCCGGGCGCCGGCCCGCGCCTCCACCGGTGCGAACCGGTGGAGGCGCGGGCCAGGACCGCGTCGCAGAGGGTCCCGGCCGAGTGGTGCCATCGGCCGCGGCCCGGCCCCGGGACGGGTCTGCGGCGGACCCGGGAAGGGCCTCGGCGAGGGGACGAAATGGCCGGTGCCGCCCGGCGGGCACCCCCCGCCGGCGGCGCCGGTCGTAGGCGGCGGAGACCCCGCGGTCGGCAGCGCAGCCCCGGGTCGCGGTCGCGGTGTCTGATCGGATCCCGCCACGTGGCGGGGGCCTGCCGGGTGGCCAGGCCTAGGGCCTGTCCTCCCGGCGGGCCGCCCAGCAGGCCTCCGGACTGGGCCGCTGTGCTCCGGGACCGACCGCCGACGGAGGCGTCGCTCCTTTCGTCGCGGCGGCCGCCCACCGGGCAGGTCGGCTCGACGGAGCCGGGCGGCGCGGCGAGGAAGGGTACGGGTGAACAAGGCAATCTGGACGTACGGAGCGGCTGATCTGGCGGCGGCGATCGCAGGCCGTCGCCTGACCGCTCGCGACGCCGTGGACGCCGTTCTCGAGCGCATCGAGGCGGTGAACCCCGCCGTCAACGCCGTCACCGTGGTGTTCGCCGACGCGGCCCGCCGTGCCGCCGGCGAAGCGGACCGGGCCGTCGCCGACGGGCGGCCCCTGGGCCCGCTGCACGGGGTGCCGTTCACCGTGAAGGAGAACATCGACCTGGCCGGGTCGGCCACGACGCACGGCCTCATCGCGCTCAAGGACGCGATGCCCCCGCTCGACGCCCCCGCGCCGGCCCGGCTCAAGGCGGCGGGTGCGATCCCGATCGGCCGCACCAACATGCCCGAGTTCGGGGCCCGCTGGCACACCGACAACGCCCTGCGCGGGGCCACCCGCAACCCCTGGGACGCGGCCCGCACGCCGGGCGGCTCCAGCGGCGGCGAGGCCGCGGCGGTGGCCACCGGGATGACCCCGATCGGCCTGGGCAACGACCTCGGCGGCTCCCTCCGCATTCCCGCGCACTGCTGTGGCGCGGCGGCGCTCAAGCCCACCCCCGGCCGCATCCCCCACGCGACGAGTATGGAGCCGTTCGACCCGGTCCTCGCCGCCCAGATGATGCTGGTGCAGGGCCCCCTCGCCCGGCACGTGCGCGACCTCCGCCTGGCCTACGAGGTGATGTCTGGGCCCGATCCCCGCGACCCGTGGTCGGTCCCCGCGCCCCTGCAGGGGCCACCGTTGCCCACGCCGATCCGGGTGGCGGTGGTGACCGACCCCGGCGGGCTGGGGGTGGATGCCGCCGTTGCTTCCGGCGTGCGGGTGGCGGCCGATGCCCTCGCCGACGCCGGCTACGACGTGGTCGAGGCCGAGCCCCCGGGCGTGGTGGAGGCGAGCGAGACCTGGTCGGTCCTGGCGCGGGCCGAGGGAGCCGCCTCCGCGCTCGGCGAGATCGCGCCGCTGCTGTCGGAAGGAAGCCGCCGCTACCTCGAACTGGTGTCCGAGCTCGTCGAGATCACCCCGCACGCGGTCGCACGTGGCTATGTCATCCGCCATGCCCTGGCCCGTCAGTGGTCCGCGTTCCAGGTGGAGCACCCGGTGATCCTGGGGCCGGTGATGACCCGACCTCCCTTTGCGGTGGGAGACGATCTCGCCTCGGTCGACTCGATCCAGGAGATCCAGACGAGCCTGCGCCTCATCGTCGCCCTCAACGTGCTGGGCCTGCCCGCGGTGGTGGTGCCGACCGGTGGCATCGGCGGGCTGCCCACGGCCGTGCAGGTGATCGGTTCCCGCTATCGCGAGGACCTCTGCCTGGACGCGGCCGAAGCCATCGAGCGCCGCCTCGGAGTGAGCACCCCGATCGACCCGCACCAGCCGTAACGCGCGCCGGCGGGTGCCGGCCGCTGACGCCCCCCGATCAACCCCTGTAGGGAAGGAACACCATGCCGAGCCCCCAGTCCGATGCCCTGCGAGCGCGTTTCCTGGCCATGGCCGCCCGGAAGGCGGCCAACCCGGAGATGGACCTGCCCACCATGCGGGACATGCAGGAAGCGCTCCACCTGGAAACGGCGGAGCCGGAGGGCGTGTCCTACGCCGAGGTCAGCGCCGGCGGCGTGCCGGCCCTGTGGTGCCAACCCGACGGCGCTGTCCCCGACCGGGTGCTGCTGTACCTGCACGGGGGCGGTTTCGTGACCAACTCGATGCACAGCCACCGCAAGCTCGCCGCGCACGTGGCGAAGGCGGCCGGAGTCCGTGCGCTGGTCCTGGACTACCGGCTCGCCCCGGAGCATCCGTTCCCGGCCCAGCTGGAGGACGCGGTGGCGGCCTACCGCTGGCTCCTCGCGCAGGGCCTCAGGGCCGAGCACATCGCCACCGCCGGCGACTCCGCGGGCGGCAATCTGGCGACCAGCGTGGTCCTCAAGTTGCGGGAGGAGGGGGAGCCGCTCCCGGCGGCCATCGTGGGGTTTTCCCCCTGGTACGACCTGGAGTGCCTCGGCAAGACCCTCGATACCAACGCCGCCACCGACGTGCTGGTGCAGCGCGCGGAGCTGGAGATGCTGGTACCGATGTTCCTCGGGGAGAACGGCTCGCCGTCGGACCCGCTGGCCAACCCACTGCGCGCGGATCCCACCGGGCTACCACCGATGTTCCTCACAGCCGGGGACCACGAGACGCTGCAGGACGACGCCGAGCGCTTCGCCGAACAGGCGACGGCCGCCGGCGTCGACGTGACGGTGGAGATCGCCCCGGGGATGCAGCACATCTATCCGCTCATGGCCGGCCGCGCGCCGGAAGCCGACGCTGTGATCGCCGGCGTGGCCGCCTGGGTGCGTCCCAAGCTGGGCCTGGGGTAGCGACCGGGTCGCCCGACGGAGCGCGCTCACGGTCCGCGACCGCCCGCAGCCCCTGATCCCCGGGCGCCGGGGGAGGGGGCGCGGCTCCGACCGCCCGCCGGCGTTCGAAGAGGCCGTGGAGAGGGCCGGGACGACACCGACCGGCCGGACGGGCAGGCTCCACGTCCGGCCCGACCGCCGCCGACGGTCGCTCACCTACGGGGGCGCCCCATCGGCTGCCGCTCGTCGGCCGGCCAGGAGGCCCGCGGTTGCGGGTGCACCGCGGCGCCCGGCGGCGCGGGGGACAGGGGTCCAGCCGGGTCCGCCTGGATGACGGCCATCAGGCCGGCGGGCCCCGCGAGCTGATAGCTCCAGAAGCCGGCGATGAGCGCGCAGGCGTGTTCGCGGTCCCGCCCGGTCGCCGGTATCCGGGCGATTGCCCGGCGGGGCGCCCGCCCCGCCGTCTCCGAGCCGGCGCTGCGCGGCAGGCGTGCTCAGCGTGGTTGTCCAGCGCCGGGTTCGCGCCTATGCTGGGGCACAGCGGAACGTCGTGGGCGTGCCGCGAGCCGCGAGGCCGTGTGACCTGGGGGATACCGGGAGCACGGCCTTACGCATGTGTAGGGCTCGGTGTCAGTCTGCTGTGGGCACCTCGACCAGGTGCAGCAAGGCGCCCAGCTGGTCCCGGTAGGTCGAGTTTCCCAGGTGGTGGGCACGGACCGCGCCGGCAACGATGTCGGCCACCCATAGCCGCGGATCAGTTGCCCCGCGGTGGTGCTCGACGCGCAGGAGGGTTCCTTTGGGTAGGTCGAAGCGGGCCTGCTGAATGGTCCGGACATCGCGCTGATCCAGCACCTGCTGTCGTGACTCGACGACCAGCTGCGTGACCCCAAGCCCGTTGAGCTCGAAGGCGAGGCGGCGCAGGCAGATCGCTCGGGCGCGTTCTTGCTTGCGCGCTGCGACGGGGGCCCCGACGACGATCACATGCAGCGCATCGAGGCCGGCGATCCGCTCGACGGCTGCCTGCCGGTACCGCGCGCTCGACTCCGTCCAGTGCAGCTTCCCTGGCGAGCGGTGCGCCGCCAGTCCCTGCAGCAACGCCCCGATCTCGTCGGCCTCCTGGGCGAGCACGGCTGCCGCCAGCACGTAGAAGCCCTCCGCGTCGTGCTCATGAAACGACTCGTCGATGTAGGCCGGCGGCTCGGGCACCGGAGAAGCCTACGGCCGGTGTGCGGCCGACGAACCGGAGTGACACTCGCCCACTCGGCGGCAAGGTCAGCCGCCGAGTAACCGCAGAAACCCTGTGGTTACCGGTGTTGCTGCGGTTCTTGTCGTGATCACCTGCCGCCCAGCGTTGTCACCGCTGTCGGGATGGCCCGAACCGCGGCCCGTAGTAGCTGAGCCGCAGCGGAGGTGGGTGGACTCAGACCATTGGAACCGCCGATCAACTGTGGGACCCGGGTGAGCGGGGCGATGCTGGCCGAGGTGTCCCGCCGCGGGCTGCACGTCTTCGCCCATCGCGGTGATCGCGGGCCAGCTACCGCCGGGAGGCGAGGAACTCGTCCGGTTCGACGTAGTACGGGTTGTCGTGGACGATGCCGCTGACCAAGACCTTGGGGTGGGTCTTCAGGATGTCCATGAGGATCGCGCTGCCGAAGCGGTCGAGGTCGTAGAGGCAGATGACGACCTGCGGGTAGCGATCGGCGTACCGGTTGTACTCCGACTCGTAGGCGATCAGCTCATCGACCCCGGGGAAGTCTCGTAGGGCCCAGCTCATCTCGCAGACCACCCGGACCAGCGGGCTCCCGTCGGCTATCGCGTGGTTGAGGAGTTTGGTCCAGAACGCGATCATCTCCTGGGCGCTGAAGGCACCGGTCCGGAAGTAGGCGTCGAGCGAGGAGCGCAGATCGAGCTGGTCGCGGGTGGCCGGGTCTGGATCGAGGGCGGCCAGGATCTCGCCCGGATCGGTGTTGTCGAGGATGCAGACGCACTTGTCTCCGGCGCGCAGCCCCTCGCGCAGGAAGGGGAGGAGGATTTCGTCCCGCTCCGGGAGCCCCCCGTAGAAGCCGCAGATGTGATCGCCGGGAGCGACCGACAGTCCCGGGATGCCGAGCGCGATGGAAGCGGTCACGGGCGTTCTCCTCTCCGTTGACTTTCGTCGCCGGGGC
>NZ_JAAXKZ010000099.1 GCF_012911875.1 Pseudonocardia bannensis
CCCGGCGTCCCGCCCGCACCGGGCCGGCGATCGGCGACACCGGGCGCGGACGGCGCGAGCCGGGACGGGATGATCGGGGCATGTCCATACCCGGTCGAGACCCCGAGCTCAGCCGGCCCGCCGACGCCGCCCTCTCCGGCGACGAGGAGGTCCTGCGCGCACTGGTGCGCCGGCGCGACGCGGGCAGCAAGCCCGACGCACGCTCCGATCCGTACCGCATCGCACTCGTGGTCGCCGGCGGTGGGATGCGCGGGGCGTACGCGGGCGGGATGGTGCGGGCGCTGGAGGAGGCCGGACTCAGCGACACCTTCGACGTGGTCTACGGAAGCTCGGCCGGGGCCTTCGTCGGCACGGCGCTGGTGCTGGGCCACGGCAACGACGCCGCTCGCATCTTCTCCGAGGACATGGCCTGCAAGGAGTTCATCGATCCGCGCCGGCTGGGGACGCGGCGTCCGATGGTGTCTCTCGACCACCTGTTCGACGAGATCCTCACGGTGTCCAAGCCGACGTCGTGGTCGTCGCTGCAGACCAGCCCGGTGCCGCTGCACGTCGTCGTGACCGATGCCGACGACATGCAGCCGTACGTCATGACCGAGTTGGACAGCGCGCAGGAGTGGAAGCTGGCCATGCGGGCCACCGCGACCATCCCGTGGCTGGCCGGGCCCCCCGTCGAGCTGCGCGGCCGGCGCTGGATCGACGGCTCCGTCGGCGACCCGCTCCCCGTCCTGCGTGCGCTGCGCGACGGCGCCACCCACGTACTCGCGTTGCTCACCCGGACCGTTCCCGAATTGCGCCGGTCCGATCCGGGCGAGAAGGCCCCGCTGTGGGCCCGCTCGCTGGACGTCGTCGTCCCCGGTCTCGGTGCGATGACCCAGGACGTCCGCCGGCACGCCGACAGCCTGGCGCTGCTCTCCGACGCCGCTCATCCCGACCGCGGCGGCGCGCACCTGCTGGCGATCACACCGGCACGCACGTCCGGTGTCCGGGGACTGACCATCGACGTGGACCGGGTGGAGCGTGCGGCCGACCTGGGACACGAGGCCGCGGTGGCGGCGCTGCGGGCCGTGGACGGCGACGGGCAGCTCTGAGCGAGCGACCGCCGGCTCCGGACTCGGGCGCAGTTCGGCCCGACCGGCCCGGATCCTGGAGATGCTCGGGATCACGGTCACCGGGGTGCGCGAACCGTACGAGGACGGTCGCGATACGGATAGCCGCCGACCGCGCTCCGGCTCTTCAATGTCCGCGTCGGGGTGCGGCCGGAGCGGGCGCACCGGGTGAACGGGGGCGTCAGGAGCGCCGCGGATGAGACTGCTGACAGGGCCCGGGGAGCGGTCCGCCGACGAGGCGTTCCGGTCGGCGATCGAGGTCGAGATCCTGAGCGGTGGCATCCGGCTCGTTCGGGTGCGGGGCCGGTTGGATCCGAGGGAGCTGCGCCGGGTGTTCGACGGGCTGCTGGCGGCCGCCAGGCTCCCCGTCGTCGTGGAGTGGGGCGAGCACGCGGTGCTGGACGCCGAGGCGGTGTCCGCCCTGGTGCATGCGGCGTACGCGGCCGGTGAGGCCGACATCGGCTTCGCACTGGTCGGCATCGACGCCGAGCGCGAGCAGATCCTCGCCACGATGGGGCGGTCCGCCCTGTTCGAGATCCACCCCAGTGTGGCGGCTGCGGTCCCGGTCGGACCGGGCCGTGGTGGCGGCGGACCGGCCGGTCACCGCGGGCGGCGCAGGGTCTGCGACGGTGGAACGCCGTAGACCTCCCGGTAGCTCGCCGCGAACCGGCCGAGGTGGGAGAAGCCGTTGCGTTCGGCGATGCGGCCCACCGAGGAGGTCGCCGGATCGGCCCGGGACAGCTCCTCGTGGGCGCGGGCGAGCCGGACGCCCTCCAGATAGCGCATGGGGGTGGTGGCGAGCCCGCGCTGGAACTCGAACTGCAGCCGCCGCGGGCTGAGGTGGGCGATCTCGGCGAGTTCGGCGAGTGTCCACCGGCGGCCGTGCCGGGCCTGGATCGCCGCCACCACCCGGTTGACCGTGGCGGGATTGCTCCGGGCGTCGCGGGCGGGCTCGTCGCGCAGGCCGGGGTCCGGGTGCAAGCCGATCAGCGCCCGGGGCACGTAGAGGCCCTCCCGTGCGGCCCGGACCGTGGCCAACGTCCCGGTGGGGGCTCCGAGCTTCGCCGCGGCCGTCTCGATCCGTGCCGCGACGTCGAACTCGGCCATCCGCAGGGCGGCCGCGATGCGTCCGCGCGGCCACCCCTCGACGAGCAGCCCGAGGACGTCGAGCTCGCACGGCGTGAGCCCGTACAGGTCCGGCGGCGTCGAGACCAGCACGACGGCCGTGAGATGGTACGGCGGCTCGGGCGGGCAGGGCAGTGCCGTGATCCGCAGGTGTCCCACCTGATGGGGGCACAGGAACGACACGTACGCGGCTCCCTGGGCCAGGTACGAGGTGACGACGGACAACACCGCCGAGCCGCGTTCGACGACCGGGTGCCGCGGCATGTCCGGCAGGGGAAGGAGCGCGCCGTCACGGGTCAGCACCACGCCGGCGTGGGCGTGGCGCACCATGCGGGCCGACGTGGCGACCATGCGCATGGGGTCCACCGCGCAGGCGACGGTCGGGGCCAGCATGGCGAACAGCTCGCGTTCACCGCGGGTCGGGTGCGCCTTGGTGCCGGTCATCATGGCCAGCAGCCCGAGGTAGCGCCCGTCCGCGGTGAACAGGCCGACGCCCAACCCCTCGACGAAGCCTGCAGGACCGTAGTAGTCGACCCAGATCCGCAGCTCCTCCTTGGGCACGGGGGTGTCGCTGACGGTGACGGTCCGGCCCGAGCGGTCCAGGCCCACGGCCTCGATGTCGACGAGCATCTCCGGCCCGGCCATGTAACGGAGGGTGGCGTCGTCATACCCGCGGGCGGCCAACTGGGTGTGCTCCCGTCGCTCCGGGTCGAGCGTGGCCATCCAGATCGCGTCGAACGGCACGATGCGGCGCAAGGGTTCGAGCATCGCCTCGGCCCGAGTCCGGGTGTGCCCCGGTGTCGCAGCGACGCTGCCGATCTCGGCGGCGACCTGGAGGCCGACCCGGCCGAAGGCGTTCGCGGCTGTCCGGCCCGGCGCCGGAAGCCGGACCGGGAGCGGTCGGTGTCTCATGTGCACCCCCCGGGTCGCTCCGGTGTCCGCTGCGGCACAGCCCCGGGCCGGCGCGGAGGTGCGCACCTCGGCCCACGGGTACCAAATCCCGCAGCGGGATCCCCCCACCCGGCTCATGGACCGAGCCCCGGTGGCCGGGTCGAGGGCCCGGCCCGGTGTCAGGGCTTCGTCGGTCGACCGGAGGCGATGGGATCGTTGTCTGGGGCGTCCTCGCCCACCCGGAACCGGGTCCTCATGTCGTGGTCCTCGTGCGGCAGGTTGCGGCGCCCGCCGAGGCGCTGGAGTCTGGGCCCGGTCGCCTCCCGGAATCTGGCTGTTCGGTGGTTGTCAGTCTCCCGCCGGGCGGCTCTAGTGTGATCAGCAGTCATGGCCTCGTACCTGGAAGCGGTGACGAGATGCGGATCGTGCAGCGGGTGGAGACCGTCGCCGTCGGAGTGCCGGTCGTAGCCGCCTTCGACCAGTTGCGCACGCTCGTGCCGTCGCGATGCCGGCCGGCCCGGGGGCCCGGCGGCGTCGTGGTCGACGCCGCTCCGACGTCAGCATGACCGGCGAGTGGCGGCACAGACTGTGAGCAGGGAGACGACGACACCCGAGAGCCATGGGCACGGACATCACCAGCCGCACCAGGACGGCTGGGACGCCGCCGGGGCCCGGTTGGAGGGCGAGGCGGAGATGTCCCTCGGTTTCCTCGAGGGGGCGGCGAACTGGCTCGCGGAGCTGACCCGTGACCGGCCGGTGCGGCGGATCCTCGACATCGGTAGCGGGCCCGGGGTCGGTTCGTGCGTGCTGGCGTCCGCGTTCCCCGGCGCCGTGATCGGGGCCGTGGACGGGTCGGCGCCGTTGCTGGAGCGGGCATCGGCCCGGGCCGCGCGTCTGGGGCTCGGCGAGCGTCTCGTCGTCACGCAGCAGGACCTGCCCGATGGACTGGACTTGCTCGAACCCGCGGACATCGTCTGGGCGAGCCGGGTCGTGCACCACCTGGGTGACCAGGAAGCGGCGGTGCGGCGGATGGCCGCTCTCGTGCGTCCGGGCGGTGTGCTGGCGATCGCCGAGGGCGGGCTGTCCCTGCGCTCGCTTCCACGGGACATCGGTATCGGCCGGCCCGGGCTGGAAGCGCGGCTGGACGTGGCTCAGCAGGACTGGTTCTCCGAGATGCGCGCGGCGCAGCCCGGGGCGGCGTCGACGGCGGAGCACTGGCCCGGGATCCTCGCCGACGCCGGGCTGACCCCGTGCGGAACGCGCTCGTTCCTGGTGGACCACACGGCGCCGCTGGATGCCAGGACACGGGCGGTGGTCGTCGGCTGGTGGGGCGGGATCCGGGAGCGGCTGGCGGACCAGATCTCAGCGGAGGACCGGGCCACGGTCGAGCGGCTGCTCGACCCGCAGGACGAGGAAGGGCTGTACCGGCGTCCGGACCTGTTCGTGTTGATGGCCACCACCGTCCACGCCGGACGTGCCACGACGCCGTGACGTCCGCCTTACCCGGTGGACGGTCCGCCCGCTTCCGGATGACGGCGACGTGCAACGCGGACCAGCCGCGGGCCTGACCGTCGATCGGGGAACGGCCCGCGTCCGGGCGGCGGCTCGGTCCTCGGGAGTCGGTAGCTGAACGTCGTAGCTCCGTCGCCGATCCACCGCCACAACGGAACGGCGCCGCCCTTCCTGTCAGCGAATCACATCGGCGCGCGGTTCGGGAAGCAGTCGACGGCCGCGGACAGCCCGACCATCCTGAACACCTTCGTGCCGCATTGACCGCTGACGACCTTGATCACCTGGCGATCACTCTGGTGCTGGAGGACGTCGATGACGATCGCGGCGGCGATCGAGCCGATGAAGGTGACCTCGCAAAGATCGATCACGAGCGTGGGAGTGCCACCGAGGGCGCGTTCGAGTCCGGCCCGGAAGGCCGCCTCGCTGGCCAGGTCGATCTCGCCTCGGATCGCGCACACGGTCGCGCTCGTGCTCAGGTGTTCGAGATCGATCGTGAGCAGTTCGGTGGCTGCATGATCGGGTGCGACGGGCATGGCCGACTCCCAGCCTTGACGTACCGCTCACGGTAGTGCGGTTCCGGTACGCGGCATACGACGGGACGAGCTGATGTGGTGAGCGGGCGGTGCACGAGCGGGTGCGGGCCGGCCCGCACCGCCGCAGGCGGATCACAGCGACGGGAAGGGGGCATGCGAGTACGGCGATGATGGGAGAACGACGACCCGTTGTTTGCGCACGAACACGGTCGGCGGGAGAACCGTGACCGGATCAGCCCCGAGGCCGCATATGACCGCGCGCCTGCACGGCGTGCAGCCCGAGCCACCTACGCCCATCACCAACAGCGCCTCGCCCGCTGTCACCCGTGCGATGTGGATGAGTGCATGGAACGGTGGCGGCCGCATCGGGGATGCAACGGGAACCGCCGCAGGGTGTGGCAGGTGAAGGATTCGAGCCTTCGTCACCCGCCGATGAGTTTTCCGATCGCCGGTCGTCTACCCGGTGACGGATGACCTACGGAAGGAGAATCATGGCCAAGCTGCTGTACGCGGCGACCATGTCGCTCGACGGCTACATCGCCGGCCCCGGCGGCGACATGTCGTGGCTCACCGAACACGTAGCGGGCGACAACCCCACAGCGGACCGCCTGCTGAACAGCGTCGGCGCGATCCTCGCCGGCAACAACACCTTCGGTGGTGATGATCCGAACCGCGGCACTGACAGCGAAGGCGCGTTCGGAGGCCGGTACCACGGCCCGGTCTTCGTGCTGACCCACCGGCCGCCTGCAGAGCCGCCCGCGGACGTCACCTTCGTGGGCGACCTGCCGAGCGCGATCGCGGAAAGCAAGAAGGCGGCTGGGGACAAATACGTCAACGTCCTCGGCGCGAATGTCGCCAAGCAGTGCATAGAGGCGAAGCAACTCGATGAGATCCTGGTTTTCGTCGCCCCCGTGCTACTCGGTGACGGCGTGCGCCTCTTCGACCATCCGGGCGGAGCCAACGTGCGGTTGAAGCCGCTTGCCGGCGAAACGGCGCATTGGTTCAGCGTCGTCTACTGACTTGCCGCGCCTGCCGGACAGCGACGATCCGACGCCGTGTCACCGCCGTCCGCCCTCTGATCTCCTGAAGCGGTGCCGGGCGCGGGCGGAGCCCGCGAGTCGTGGTCGGTTACGTCTGGGCTGCCGGCGGTCGTCGCTCTAGGCGAGGAGGCGGGTGGCAGCCTGGAGGTTGAATCGGGTGTCGCGGTCGGTGAGGTCGTCGGCGAGGACCTGGTGGATGCGGTGGACCGGTAGCGGGCGGTGCTGGTGTTGATGTCGAGCGTGCGGGCGGTCCGCAGGTAGTTGCCGCAGGAGCCGGGGTAGGCGCGCAGTGCGGGGACCAGCTGGTTGCCGTGCTCGGCGTCGGAATCGAGCGGCCCCAGCCAGTGGCGGACGTGAACGAGAACGGCCCCTGACCAGATTTTCGCTGGTCAGGGGCCGCACCCCGTGGGGGTGGCAGGTGAAGGATTCGAACCTTCGTAGGCTAAGCCGACGGATTTACAGTCCGCTCCCTTTGGCCACTCGGGCAACCTGCCGTGTTGCGATCGGGCTGGCCGATCCGCAGGGAGAAGGATACGACAGCGAAGATCCGGGCTCGCAGGGGCCCGGTCCGAAGGAGGACACCCCATGGCCGACCCGTCGTTCGACGTGGTGAGCAAGGTCGACCGGCAGGAGGTCGACAACGCCCTCAACCAGGCGTCGAAGGAGCTATCCCAGCGCTTCGACTTCCGCGGCACGGGCACGTCGATCGCATGGTCCGGCGAAGAAGCGATCGCTCTGGAGTCGGAGACCGAGGAGCGCCTCAAGGCCGCGATCGACGTCTTCAAGGAGAAGCTGATCAAGCGGAACATCTCGCTGAAGGCCTTCGAGGTCGGCGAGCCCGCGGTCTCCGGCAAGACCTACAAGGTCACCGGCAAGATCCTTCAGGGCATCGCGTCGGACAAGGCCAAGGAGATCAGCAAGGTCATCCGGGACGAGAAGCTGAAGGGCGTCCAGGCCCAGATCCAGGGGGACCAGCTACGCGTCTCGGGCAAGAAGAAGGACGACCTGCAGGGAGTCATCGCGCTGCTCAAGAGCAAGGACTTCGGGATCGCCCTGCAGTTCACCAACTACCGGTAGCCGGGGTGAGGCGACCGGGACCCGCTCCCGCTCGCACAAGTTCGCGAGGGCGGGCCCGCGGTTACCGGGGCGCCCGCCCTCGCGTCACCGCGGCCCGCCGGTGGGGAACTCGTCAGCCGCCCCGCGTGATCAGACAGCTCGACGTGGCCTCCGCCAACAGCGTCCCGGCGCCGTCGATGAGCTCCGCCCGGGCCAGCGCCGTGCGCCCACCGAGGTGGACGATCCGCCCCTCACATCGCACCGTCCCGGTATCCACCGTGACGCGCCGCAGGAACTTCACGTTGAGGTCCAGGCTCGTGTACCACGCCCTCGCCGGCAGCGTGGTGTGCACCGCACACCCCGCGGCGGAGTCGAGCAGGGTGGCGTAGACCCCGCCGTGGACCGAGCCGATCGGGTTGTAGTGGAACTCCGCAGGTCGGAGCCGGAACACCACGGACCCGACCTCGACGGACTCCAGCTCGAAGTCGAGGGTGTCGAGGATCGGCGGGTGCGGAAGCTCTCCGCGCAGCATCGCCTGCAGGTACGACAGGCCGTCCATGGTGGGCGCCACGGAGGCGCCTACCAGCGGGTCGCCCCACCGGTAGGACCGCTCCCGGGTGCCGATCGCCAGCTCCACGTCCGTCATGGACCCAGCCTAGCCGCTGAATCTCTCTGCGCAACTCAGCTGGGCGTCACGCGCTCAGCAGCACCTCCCGGCGCCGGCAGGCCTGCGCGTAGGCGGCCGGCGTCATACCGATCGCGGCGGCGAAATCGCGGATGAAATGCGACGGGTCGAAGTAGCCCAGCTCGGCGGCCACCTCGGCCCACGGCCGGTCGTGCTCCGCGGCCGGCCGCGCCGCCGCCTCGTGCAGCCGGCACCGGCGCAGCACCCACTTCGAGCTCACCGCGACGTAGCGCCGGAACAGCAGTTGCAGGGTGCGCGGAGCCAGACCGAACCGGGCCGTCACGTCGTCGAAGCGGGTGATCGTGCGGTCGTGCAACAGTGCCGCCACGATCCGGCCGACGAGTCCACCTGCGGTCCGGCGCCGGAAGGCGCGCCCGCAGGAATCCCTCCACCTGCCCGATGAGCTCACCGGCGGGCCCGGTCATCGACGTCGCCGGCGCAGTGGCCGCGAGCCCCACAGCTGCTCGGCCGCCACCACCACGCCGGTCAGCCCGGAGACCGGCGCGCCCAGGAACGGCAGGAACGCCCCCGACCGGAACTTCACCCCGAACACCCGGCCTGTGCCGCGGTAGACGGAGGTGAAGCGGCCGCGACCCACCCCGGACACGGCGAGCCGCCCGGCGTCGGGCACGAGGTTGACGCACGGGTGCGGGAGCAGCGGGACCGATGCGGAGACCGCGGAAACAGAGGAGACCGCGGAAACAGAATGGCGCAGCACACCGACATTCCCGCCGTGACAGCATCGCGGCCGATGAAGGGCATCATTCTGGCCGGCGGGGCCGGCACGCGGCTGCATCCGATCACCCGGGCGGTGTCCAAGCAGTTGCTGCCGGTCTACGACAAACCGATGATCTACTACCCGTTGTCGGTGCTGATGCTGGCCGGGATCCGCGACATCCTGGTCATCACCACCCCGGAGGAGCTGCCGCTGTTTCGCCGGTTGCTCGGGGACGGCGCCGAGCTCGGGCTGCGCCTGGGCTACGCCGCGCAGCCCAAGCCCGAGGGCATCGCGCAGGCGTTCCTGATCGGCGCCGAGCACATCGGCGGGCAGCCCTGCGCGCTGGTCCTGGGCGACAACATCTTCCACGGTCCCGGGTTCGCCGACGTGCTGCGCACCGGGATCGACGGGATCGCCCGCGGCGCGGACGGGGCGGTGCTGTTCGGCTATCCGGTGCGCGATCCGCAGCGCTACGGGGTCGGGGTGGCCGACGCCGCCGGGCGGCTGGTGGAGATCGAGGAGAAGCCCGCGGTGCCCCGGTCCAACCGGGCGATTACCGGGTTGTACCTCTATGACGAGCGGGTGGTCGAGATCGCTGCCGGGTTGCGGCCCTCGGCCCGCGGCGAGTTGGAGATCACCGATGTCAACCGGGCCTACCTCGACGCCGGTGCCGCCCGGCTGGTCGATCTGGGCCGGGGGTTCGCCTGGCTGGACACCGGGACCCACGACTCGCTGCTGGAGGCCGGTCAGTACGTGCAGGTTCTGGAGCACCGTCAGGGGGTGCGGATCGCGTGCCTGGAGGAGATCGCGCTGCAGCGCGGGTTCATCGACGCCGAGGCCTGCTACGCCCTGGGCGCGGCCCAGGCCAAGTCCGGCTACGGCGAGTACGTCATGGCCGTCGCCCGCGCCCACGGAGCCACACCCACCCCCTGACCAGGCCCCCGTCAGGTGGCGAGGCCACGCACGTTCGGCGCCACGTGTCCGCAATGTTGCGGATCCGGACGGCCGACGGGCGTAAGTTCGACGAGGTCGCCGGCCAAGTCACCGTGCTGCCGTCGGGGCACGGCACGTGGCTGGCCGGGACGAGCCGGTCGTGACCGTCGACCGGTGGGGTGCTTCCGGCTACGTGAGATGAGGCAGGCATGAGCGTCAGCGACATCACCGAGCTCTACCGCAGGTCCAGCGCAGCGTTCGGGGAGAGAGTGCACGCCGTCGAGGGTCGCTGGGACGCCGCGACACCGTGTCCCGGCTGGAGCGCCCACGACCTGGTCAACCATCTGGTGAACGAGGAGCGCTGGACCCCGCCGTTGTTCGGCGGCGCGACGATCGAGGAGATCGGCGACCGCTTCGACGGCGACCTGCTGGGCGCCGACCCCGTGCGCACCTGGGAGGAGGCCGCAGCCGCCGCGCTCGCCGCGATCGAGGCCGACGGGGCGTTGGACCGCACCGTGCACCTGTCCTTCGGCGACCATCCGGCCACCGAGTACGCGACCCAGCTCGCCGCGGACCACCTGGTGCACGCCTGGGACCTCGCCCGCGCCGTGGGTGCCGACGAGACGCTCGACCCGGACGCGGTGAAGTACCTCCTGGCCTGGTTCGAGTCGATGGAGCCGATCTACCGCTCGATGGGCGTCATCGGCGAGCGGGCACCGATCCCGGCGGACGCCGGCCCGCAGACCCGGCTGCTGGCGATGTTCGGGCGGCGATCGTGAGCGCGCCGGCCGCCGGCGCGGCCACGTCGGCCCTCGCCGCCGTCGCGCGGTTCAACGCGGCGTTCGACGCGCGCGACGTCGACGCGGTGATGGCCGCGATGACACCGGACTGCGTCTTCGAGGACACCACCCCGCCCGACGGGCGCCGCCACACCGGGCACGACGCGGTCCGCGCGGTCTGGGAGGAGCTCTTCACCGGCACTCCGGACGGGGTGTTCACCTCCGAGGAGGTCTTCGCGGCAGGTGACCGGGTGGTGTCGCGCTGGCGGTACTCGTGGGGAGGTCCCGGCGGCGGCCACGTCCGGGGCGTCGACGTCTTCACGGTCCGGAACGGCCTGGTCGCGGAGAAGCTGGCCTACGTGAAGGGCTAGTGACAACGATCACTCCGGCGGGTTGACTGCCGGGATGAGCATCTACGACCAGCGTCCGTGGCTGGACGTCTACGACGAGGGCACTCCGGCCGGGATCGAGATCGAGCACCCCAGCGCGCTGGCGATGTTCCGGGCCGCCGTCCGCAGCGCCCCGGACCGGCCGCTGCTGCACTACTTCCACGCCACCCGGACGGTCGGCGAGGTCGATGCGGACAGCGACGCGCTGGCCGCCGGCCTCGCCGGGCTGGGCGTCTCGCCCGGCGACCGGGTCGCGGTGTTCCTGCAGAACGTGCCGCAGTGGATGGTCACGATGCTCGCGGCGTGGAAGGCCGGCGCCGTCGTCGTGCCGGTCAACCCGATGCTGCGCGAGCGTGAACTGCAGGTCATCCTCGCCGATTCCGGGGCGACGACGGTGGTCGCGCTGGAATCGCTGCGCCCGGTGGTCACGGCGGTGCAGGCGGGGACCGATGTGCGGACGGTCATCACGACGTCGGAGCTGGAGTACCTGGGCGACGACGTGCCCAAGCTGCTCGCCGGCACCGCCCGCGACCGCGCCGCCGACACCGTCGACCTGCTGGAGCTGATCGAGGCCCACCGCGGCGCGCGCCCGCCGGACGTGCCCGAGGCCGGACCGGACGACGTGGCGCTGCTGACCTACACCTCCGGTACCACCGGCCCGCCGAAGGGAGCGATGAACACCCACCGGAACGTGGTGTTCAACGCCCAGACCTTCCGTGACTGGCTCCGGCTCGGCGGCGAGGACGTGATCCTCGGCGTCGCCCCGCTGTTCCACATCACCGGCCTGATCGGGCATCTCGCCGTCGCCGTGCTGATACCGGCGCCGCTGGTGCTCGGCTTCCGGTTCGACGCCGGCACCGTGCTCGACCTGATCGAGCGCTGGCGGGCGACGTTCGTCGTCGGCGCGATCCCGGTGTTCGTCGCGATGATGAACCACGAGACCGCCGAGCGGCGCGACCTGTCGAGCCTCACCAAGGTCTACAGCGGCGGTGCCCCGGTGGCACCGGCGATCGTGGAGGCCTTCGAGAAGCGGTTCGGCCACTACATCCACAACGCCTACGGGCTCACCGAGACGACCTCGCCGTCGCACGTGGGCCCGCTCACCGGGCGGGCGCCGGTGGACCCGACCTCGGGCGCGCTGTCGATCGGGGTGCCGGTGTTCGACACGATGGTCCGCATCGTCGGCGAGGACGGACAGGACCTGCCGGCGGGCCAGGTCGGCGAGATCGTGATCAGCGGGCCGCAGGTCGTCCCCGGCTACTGGAACAAGCCCGACGAGACCGCGCACGCGCTGCCCGCCGGGGTGCTGCACACCGGCGACGTCGGGTTCATGGACGCCGAGGGCTGGTTCTACATCGTCGACCGCAAGAAGGACCAGATCAACGCGGGCGGCTACAAGATCTGGCCACGGGAGGTCGAGGACGTGCTCTACGAGCACGACGCGGTCCGCGAGGCCGCGGTGATCGGGGTTCCGGACGACTACCGGGGCGAGACGGTGAAGGCCTTCGTCAGCCTGCGTCCGGGCGCGAGCGCCGGGCCCGAGGAGCTGATCACGCACTGCCGGGAGCGGATGGCGGCCTACAAGTACCCGCGCCAGGTGGAGATCATCGACGAGCTGCCGAAGACGGTCAGCGGGAAGATCCTGCGCCGCGAGCTGCGGGGCCGTGTGTCGGGCTGACCAGACTGACGACGTCGGTGAGCGGATCAGCGGGCGAGGAAGTGGAAACCCAGCCACAGCCAGCCGGCCAGGGTCAGCCACCGGGTGATCGGGTGCAGCAGAGCGGCGTGCAGCGCCTCGCCCATCGGTCGTGGCCGGGGCCCCGTCCGGCGCCGCGCGGCGATCTCCACGGCGAGCATCGCCGCGAGCGTGAGTACGAACCCGGCCGCGATCACGGCGAACGGGGTCACCGGGTCACCAGCCAGCGGCCGGCGACCAACCAGGCCAGGTAGCCCAGCACCCGACCCGGGTAGGTGTCCAGCAACGGGTCGGCCAGCAGGCTGAGCGTGGGGTGGTCCGCGTCGTTCCCCCACGCGATGGCGACGATCTCCCACAGGCCCAGCACGGCGCCCAGCCCGAGCCACAGCGCGACGCCCGGCCGCGGACGGGCGGTGGACGGCAGCGGCGCAACGGGCCGCCGGGCCCGCAGCGCGAGCAGTAGCACGCCCGGGACGAGCACCGCGACCGCGGCCGGTGCGGTCAGGGGGCGGGCCAGCGCGGCGAGCAGCGCGTAGCCGGTGATCACGGCGTCCCACCGGTCGAGCCGGGTCGCCCTCATCCGACTCGAGGCGGCCACCCGGCCAGTGTGACGGCCGCTGCCGGCCGTTTCTTGACAACTTTTCTTGTCGGTGGGACCGTCATCCGCGTGCAGGAACTCGCAGTGATCGACGACCCGGCCGCGGCCGGGGTCTCGCTGGACCCGGTACGCGCCCGGCTGCTCGCCGAGCTCGCCGAACCCGGCTCGGCGACCACGCTGGCCGCGCGCATCGGCCTCACCCGGCAGAAGGTCAATTACCACCTGCGGGCGCTGGAGCAGCACGGTCTGGTCGAACTGGTCGAGGAGCGCCGCAAGGGCAACGTCACCGAGCGGGTCATGCGCGCGACCGCCGCCAGCTACGTGATCTCGCCGGCCGTGCTGGCCGGGGTCGCGCCCGATCCCGAGCGCGCGCCCGACCGGCTCTCCGCACGCTGGCTGGTCGCGGTCGCCGCGCGGATGGTGCGCGAGGTCGGCGAGCTCCTGGCGGGTTCGGCGAAGGCGGGCAGGCGGCTGGCCACGTTCACCATCGACGGCGAGGTGCGCTTCGCGAGCGCGGCCGACCGGGCCGCGTTCGCCGACGAACTGGCCGGCGCCGTCACCGCGCTGGTCGCGAAGTACCACGACGACAACGCGCCGGACGGCCGCCCGCACCGGGTCGTCGTGGCGCTGCACCCGAGCGTGTCACCACGGGGGGAACGCAACGATGACTGAGCGCGAATTGAGCAAGCGGGTCGAGCTCGACGCCACACCCGAGCAGGTGTGGGAGGCCATCTCGACGGGACCGGGCATCTCGGCGTGGTTCGTCCCGCACCAGGTCGAGCCGCGCGCGGGCGGGACCGTCGAGCAGAGCTACGGCAGCGGGTACGCCACCTCCGGCCGGGTCACCGCCTGGGAGCCGGGCCGGCGGTTCGCGTACGGCTCCTTCCAGGCACCCGAGGACGGCCGGCCGGACTACGCCTTCGAGTTCCTCGTCGAGGGCCGCGACGGCGGCGGCACGGTCCTGCGCTTCGTGCAGAGCGGTTTCCTCGACGGGTCCGACTGGGACGGCGAGTACGACAGCTTCGACGCCGGCTGGGACCTGTTCTTCCACAACCTGGCCCAGTACCTGGCCCACTTCGCCGGCCGGCCGGTCGTCAACGTCGTGACGATGGGCTACGCGACGGGCGTCGACGCGGCCACCGCCTGGCCGGTGCTGTACCGCGGGCTCGGGCTCACCGGTCCGCCCGCCGTCGGCGACGAGGTCACGCTGCGCCCCGACGGCCCGGAGCCGATCACCGGCGTCGTCGACGTCGCGAACGCGGAGTTCCTCGGCGTCCGCTCCGCGCACGGGCTGCACCGGATCGGGGCCGAGGGCGGCGCCGGTTGCGGGGTGAGCGCCTACCACTACTTCTACGGGGGCGACATCGACGGCGACATCGACGGCGCTGCCGCGACCGCCGCCTGGCAGGACTGGCTCACCGGCCTCTTCCCCTCCGCCGCCCCGGTCGCCGCCCCGTGACCCCGGGACGGGGAAGGCCCGTGATCGGCACGTTCATCCACCTTGACCTCACCGTCCCCGATGCGCCGGGCCTGCGGGACTTCTACGCCGACGTGATCGGCTGGCGCCCCGAGCCGCTGGGCGACGACTGGATGATGCTGGCCCCGGACGGCACACCGGCCGCCGGCGTCTGCCACGCGCGCGGGGAGAACGCCGACCTGCCACCGCAGTGGCTCGCCTACATCGCGGTGGACGATCTCGAGGCGAGCCTCGCGGCGGCGACGGCCCGCGGCGGCGAGATCGTGGCCGGGCCGAAGGGCGAGGGGCCGGGGGCGTACGCGGTGATCCGCGACCCCGCCGGCGCGGTGCTCGCGCTCATGCAGCCACCGGTCGAGGAGCCCGCGTGAGCGGCCCGTCGGCGCGTCAGCCCCGGTAGACCATCTGCTCCAGGCGCCGGATCCGGTCCTCCATGGGCGGGTGGGTGGAGAACCACCGGGCCAGCTGCTCGCCCGGCCGGAACGGGCTCGCGATCATCAGGTGCGACTGCGAGACGAGCTGCGGCTCGGGCGGCAGCGGCGCGAGCTGGGTGCCGAGCTGCAGCTTGCGCAGCGCCGAGGCCAGCGCCAGCGGGTCGCGGGTCAGTTCGGCACCCGAGGCGTCGGCCTGGTACTCCCGGGACCGGCTGACGGCCATCTGCACCACGCCGGCCGCGATCGGGCCGAGCAGCGCGATCAGCATCATCGCGATCGGGTTGGGCCGGTCCTCGTCACCGCCCCCGAACAGGCCCGCGAACATCGCCATGTTGGCCAGGAAGCTCACCATGCTGGCCAGCGCGCCCGCGACGGAGGAGATCAGGATGTCGCGGTTGTAGACATGGCTCAGCTCGTGGCCGAGCACGGCCCGCAGCTCACGCTCGTCGAGGATCTCGAGCAGGCCGGTGGTCGCACACACCGCGGCGTGCCGGGGACTGCGACCGGTGGCGAACGCGTTGGGCGCATTCGTCGGGCTGATGTAGAGCTGCGGCATCGGCTGGCGGGCCGACTGGCTCAGCTCGCGGACGATCCGGTACATCGCGGGGTGCTCGGCCTGGGTGATCGGCCGGGCATGCATGGCCCGCAGTGCGAGCTTCGCCGAGTTGAAATAGGCGTAACCGTTCATGCCCAGCGCGAGTACCAGCGCGATGAGAAGCCCGCCGCGGCCGAACATCGACCCGACGAGCAGAACCAGCGCGCTCATCCCGCCGAGCAGCACCGCTGTCTTCACGCCGTTCATGTGGCTGTGCACCGAACTTCCGTCCTTCCGGGAACCTCGTGCGATGTCCCCCCGTACGGACAACGAGCCACCAGCGGGTGATGTTCCTCGGAGAGAATCCCCCTGGATGTCGACGCTGCGTCACGTTCCGATCGGGAAGCAGCTCAGGGGTTGACCTCGAGGTAACCGTTGTGCAGCTCCGGGTTCTGCCGCACCGCCGCCACGTCCTCGGGCCGCCCGTACGTGGCGAAGTGCTCGGCCGGCACTACGAGGAACAGCGCGTCCGCCTCCGCGGCGACCGGCCCGTCCGGGGCGTCGAGGCGCCCCTGCGCACTGACCCAGAGCTTGCGGCCCTCGCGCCGGTCGACGCGCGCGTGCAGGTACAGCGTGGTCCCGACCGGCACCGGCCGACGGAAATGGGTCTGCAGCCGCGCGGTCACCGCCGGCTCCCGGAAGAACACCTGCAGCGCACCGAGCGCCTCGTCGAACGCCGCGGTGAGCAGGCCGCCGTGAGCCAGGCCCGGGGCGCCCTGGTGCTCGGGCGTCACGGTGAAGGTCCCGCTCACGGTCAGGTCCTCGCCCGCCGTGAAGCGCATGTGCAACCCGCTCGCCGTGTCACCGCAGGCGAAGCAGTGCGCGTAGTGCTGGCCCAGCTTCGTGCCGGGCGTCGGGGCGGTCGGATGCGGGACCGGGCGGTCGCCCTCCGTGGGGGGCTGTGAGATCGAACCTGACACACCGGCGACGGTAATCGAGGCGGCAGGATGGCCCTCATGGCCATCGAAGTCCGCACCGACGTCAAAGACCGGGTCGCCCTCCTCACGGTGTCGAACCCCGAGCGTCGCAACGCGATGAACCTGGAACTGTCCGGCAAGCTCGTGGACGCGCTGCGCGCCGCCGTCGCCGACGAGAGCGTCGGCGCCGTCGTCATCACCGGCGAGCCCCCGGCCTTCTGCGCCGGTGGTGACCTGTCGGAGCTGCAGGACGCGGACCCGGCCACGCTGCGCACCGTCTACGAGGGCTTCCTCGAGGTCGCGAACTGCCCGCTGCCGACGATCGCCGCCGTGAACGGCGCCGCGGTCGGTGCCGGGCTGAACCTCGCCCTGGCCTGCGACGTACGGCTGGCCGGGCCGAAGGCGAAGTTCGACGCCCGCTTCATGCCGCTCGGGCTGCATCCCGGCGGCGGCTACACGTGGATGGTGAACCGGGCCGTCGGCCCGCAGGGAGCCGCCGCGATGACCCTGTTCGGCGACGTGCTCGACGCCGAGGAGGCCGAGCGGGTCGGCCTGGTGTGGCGGCGCTACGACGACGTGGTCGCCGGTGCCCTGGAGATGGCCGCCCGCGCGGCCGCCGCGCCCCGTGACCTCGAGATCACCACCAAGGCGACGATGCGGGTGACCGCGGGAATGACCTCGCATGCCGACGCCACCGAGGTCGAGGTGCGCGCACAGGCAGCGTCCGTGCACTCGGCGGAGTTCCAGCAGCGGGTCGCGGCGCTCCAGGCGAAGATCAGCAAGCGCTGAGGTCGGACCGGGGTTCCAATGGGTCGAACGCCCCGATGTGACATCGGGCAGGGTGAGGGGACACTCGGCGATGGGGGCGGTTAACCTCCAGAGATTGCCCCCCTTGCCCTGCCATCGAGCCCCGAGGACTGACCTCGATATGACGTCCAGCGACACCGCCGTCGATCATTCCTCCGCCGCGTCCGGTGACGGGCGCGAGGTTGTCCAGCGCGACCGGGTGGTGATTCGTTTCGCGGGTGACTCGGGTGACGGTATGCAGTTGACCGGTGACCGGTTCACCTCGGAGACCGCAACCTTCGGGAACGACCTGTCGACGTTGCCGAATTTCCCGGCGGAGATCCGGGCGCCGGCCGGGACGCTGCCGGGGGTGTCGTCGTTTCAGCTGCATTTCGCCAACTACGACATCCTGACCCCGGGGGACCGCCCGGACGTGCTGGTGGCGATGAACCCGGCGGCGTTGAAGGCGAACATCGCCGATCTGCCCGCGGGCGGGGTGTTGATCGTGAACACCGACGAGTTCAGCAAGCGGAACCTGACCAAGGTCGGCTACGAGGCGAACCCGCTGGAGGACGACAGCCTGGCGGAGTTCCAGGTGCATCCGGTGGCGATGGCCACCCTGACCCGGGGTGCCCTGGAGGGGACCGGGCTTTCCAAGAAGGACGCGGAGCGGGCGAAGAACATGTTCGCGCTCGGGCTGTTGTCGTGGATGTATCACCGCCCGCACGAGAGTACCGAGCGGTTTCTGCGGGAGAAGTTCGCCCGCCGCCCGGAGCTGGCCGAGGCGAACATCCTGGCGTTCCGGGCCGGGCACGCCTACGGGGAGACCACCGAGGCGTTCGCGGTGACCTACGAGGTGGCCCCGGCCAAGCTGGACGTGGGCACCTACCGGCAGATCACCGGCAACACCGCGCTGGCCTACGGCATCGTGGCCGCCGGGCAGACCACCGGGCTGCCGGTGTTCCTGGGCTCGTATCCGATCACCCCGGCCAGCGACATCCTCCACGAGCTGTCCAAGCACAAGGGCTTCGGGGTGACCACCTTCCAGGCCGAGGACGAGATCGCCGGTGTCGGCGCCGCCCTCGGGGCCAGCTTCGGTGGGGCGCTCGGGGTGACCACCACCTCCGGTCCGGGGGTGTCGCTGAAGTCGGAGACGATCGGGTTGGCGGTGGCCCTGGAGCTGCCGCTGTTGGTGATCGACGTGCAGCGCGGCGGCCCGTCGACGGGGCTGCCGACCAAGACCGAGCAGGCCGACCTGCTCCAAGCGATGTTCGGGCGCAACGGGGAGGCCCCGCTGCCGATCATCGCTCCCCGGTCGCCGGGGGACTGTTTCGCCGCCGCGCTGGAGGCCGCCGCGATCGCGGTCACCTACCGCACCCCGGTGATGGTGCTCTCGGACGGGTCGCTGGCCAACGGCTCCGAGCCGTGGAAGGTCCCCGACGCCGCCACCCTGGACAGGGTCGATCCGGGCTTCGCGACCGCACCGAACGCCCCGGACGGGTCGGACGAGTTCTGGCCGTATCTGCGCGATGACGACACCCTGGCCCGGCCGTGGGCGGTGCCCGGCACCCCGGGGCTGGAACACCGCATCGGCGGGCTGGAGAAGGCCGACGGCCGCGGCGCGATCTCCTACGACCCGGACAACCACGACCGGATGGTCCGGCTGCGCGCGGCGAAGATCGACGGCATTCCGGTGCCCGACGTCGAGGTGGACGACCCGACCGGGGACGCCGAGCTCCTCGTCGTGGGCTGGGGCTCGACCTACGGCCCGATCGGGGCCGGCGCCCGCCGCATCCGCGGGATGGGGCACAAGGTGGCCACCGCGCACCTGCGTCACCTCAACCCGCTGCCGGCCAACCTCGCCGAGGTCCTGGCCCGCTACCGCACGGTGCTGGTCCCGGAGATGAACCTCGGGCAGCTGGCGCTGCTGCTGCGCGCGAGGTATCTGGTCGACGCGCAGTCCTACACCAAGGTCTCCGGGCTGCCGTTCAAGGCCGAGGAGCTGCAGGACTTGTTCCTCGGCTACCTCGACGGGACCCACCCGACCACCGCACAGCAGGGAGTGCTGGCATGACCGACGACGCACTCGTTCCCGCGGAGGAGACATCGTGACCGCTCTGGATCTGGGTCTGCCGACGATCGGCGGGCTGGACGGTGTGCCGACCACCGACGCCAAGCAGACCGCCAAGGACTTCACCTCCGACCAGGAGGTGCGCTGGTGCCCGGGCTGCGGGGACTACGCCGTGCTCGCCGCCGTGCGCAGCTTCCTGCCGACGCTCGGGATCCGCCGGGAGAACACGGTGTTCGTCTCCGGGATCGGCTGCTCCAGCCGGTTTCCGTACTACCTCAACACCTACGGGATGCACTCCATCCACGGCCGCGCCCCGACCATCGCCACCGGGCTCGCGGTCACCCGACCCGATCTCAGCGTCTGGGTGGTCACCGGGGACGGGGACGCGCTGTCCATCGGCGGCAACCACCTGATCCACGCGCTGCGCCGCAACGTGAACCTGAAGATCCTGCTGTTCAACAACCGGATCTACGGGCTGACCAAGGGCCAGTACTCCCCCACCTCCGAGGTCGGGAAGGTCACCAAGTCCACCCCGATGGGCTCCCTGGACCACCCGTTCAACCCCATCAGCGTGGCGCTGGGCGCGGAGGCCAGCTTCGTCGGGCGCGCCCTGGACAGCGACCGCAAGGGCCTGACCGAGGTCCTGGCCGCGGCCGCGGCGCACCGCGGCACCGCCCTGGTCGAGATCTTCCAGGACTGCCCGATCTTCAACGACGGGTCCTTCGACGTGCTGCGCAAGGGCGACCACGAGAACCGGCTGATCCCGCTCACCCACGGTGAACCGATCCGGTTCGGCCCGGCCGACGCCGACGGGCTCGGGTCCTACGCGGTGGTCCAGGACGGCTTCGGGCTGGCCGTGGCCAAGGCCGACGAGATCGACCCCGGGAAGATCGTCGTGCACGACCAGGCCGACCACAACCTGGCCTTCGCGCTGTCCCGGCTCTCCGACCAGGACCTGACCCACACCGTCACCGGGATCTTCCGCAACGTCGACCGCACCACCTACGACGACGCCGCCCGCGCCCAGGTCGACCAGGCCCGCGAGAAGGCCGCCCAGAACGGCGGCGCCGACCTGCAGGCCCTGCTCAACGGCCGCGACACCTGGACCGTCGCCGGCTGAACACCGCCGTTCCCATACGAACGCCGGGTCGGCCGCCGCCGACCCGGCGTTCCTGTGTCCGAGGCCCGTTCAAGTGACCGTGCGGCGGGCGTTCCACGGGCTGTAACCGGCTCGTTCGGCGTCGTCGGCGGTGCGGAACCACAGGTCCGCGCGCGTGCGGACGTAGTAGGGCGAGTCCGGGTCGTGGAAGCGCTTCGACCCGTCGTTCGCCTTGATCGCGAACTCCGGGGACGGGGAGTAGCCGTCCGGGTTGGGTAGTGCAGAGCCCGGATGGGGGCCCTTCCGGGCCTCCGCGACGACCGAGGACACCGCGTCCGCCGCAGCCCCCGCGATGCGGTTCGGTCCGGTCCGGCCGATGCGCCCCGTGTCGAGAGCGGCCAGGGCCGAGTCGACGGCCGGCGCCCTCCAGGGCAGCTCCGCAGGAGTCGTGGCCGGCTCCTGGTCATCAGGGGTGGCATCCGCCGGCTCCTCGGCCACGGTTCCTGACTGCCCCGGGATCTCGGCCGGCTCGGTTCCTCCGCGGGGGGTGGCCGCCTGCTCCGCGGCTGGGGCCTCCCCGGCCCCGAGGTCCCCGGCCGGCGCACCTCCCGCCGTCCGACGACGGGCCAGCAACACCACGGCAACCAGCACGATGGTCACGACCAGCACCCACAGCCAGATCTGACCCGACACGACGACCCTCCCTCTGTCGAGCGCAGCCGGGACGTACCCGGCCCGGAGACGATCAGTTCGTGGATACCACGGTCCTGAGCCTCGCAGGGTGGGGATGGGGCCGGACTCCCTGACCGGACGGGTGACGGATCGGGCCGGTCCGATTCACCTCGGAGGCCGCCCGCCGCCGCCCGGACCTTCCTCCGGCGGTTCCCGGCGCTGTTGCGGGATGGGTCGCGTCGTCCGGTCCAGGTCCGGTGGCCCGGGCTGTGCGGGGATGGCGGTGGTCGCGTCGCCGGGGGACTCCTTCGGGGCCGCTCCGTCCGCACCCGGCCTCCGGTCCGGCGGACCGATGGTCCCGAGCAGATCGAGCGCGCCCGCCGCCGCAGCACCCGGGCGCCGGCCGCGAAGCGCGGTCGCGGCGCTCGATCCAGGAGTCGAGTGCCGCCAGTGCGGAATCGACGGTTCGAGCAGGCAGCGCCCCATCGGCGGGTTCGGCTTCCGGGGTCTCCGCAGGACGTGCCCGCCCCACCGGCTCCGAGGACGCTTCGGTGACCGGTCGTGCCCCGTGACCGGACGCCGCGTCGAAGCCCCGCCGCCGGTCGGGGACGCCGCGGAGGTCGCGGTGGGATCCACCGCTGATGAGGAACCACCGGCCACGAGGGATTCCACCGTTGCTCGATCGCCCCCGACGGGACGATGGAAGACGAAAGTCACCCACGAATATCACGGCATAACCGCGAATTCATCACAAATGGTCGATCAGTCCTGATCGTCCCTGGCTGCGGCACCGGAACGGGTGGTCAGCATCACCGTGGTGCTCACCCGCTGCGGTGTTCTGATGACGGTGTGACGTCGCCTGCACCTTCTCTGGACGGCCGAGGTGTGGCGTCCGCGGTGGGCGCCTACACGATCTGGGGGATGTTCCCGGCGTTCTGGCCGCTGCTCGAACCGGCTGCTCCCGTCGAGGTCCTGGCCCACCGGATCGCGTGGACCGCCCTGTTGATGGTCGGCGTGCTCACCGTCCTGCGCGGCTGGGCGGCGCTGCGCGCACTCTCGCTGCGTAGCTGGCTGATGGCCGCCGCGGCCGCCGGCCTCATCACCGTCAACTGGGGTCTGTTCATCGCGTCGGTGTTCATCGGGAGGGTCGTCGAGGTCGCCCTCGGCTATTTCATCAGCCCGTTGTTCAGCGTGCTGCTCGGAATACTGGTTCTGCGCGAGCGGCTCCGGCCCGCCCACTGGGCGGCCCTGGCACTGGCCACGGCCGCGGTCGCGGTCATTGCCGTGGAGAACGGCCGCGTCCCGTGGCTGGCACTCGTCCTCGGCTCCACGTTCGGCATGTACGGGCTGATCAAGAAAACGCTGCCCCTCGACACCGTGTCCGGGCTGACCGCTGAGGGACTGGTCATCGGCCCGCTGGCACTGGCGACGGTGGTGTGGTTCGAGGTGGCCGGGAGCGGGACGCTGACCGGCCACGGCGCCGGCCACGTGCTGCTGCTCCTCGTGGGCGGCCCGGTGACGGCGGTGCCGATGCTGCTCTACGGCGCCGCCGCCCGCCGGGTGCCGCTCAGCACGATCGGGGTGCTGATGTATCTGAACCCGACCCTGCAGTTCCTCTGGGGCGTCCTCGTCGTGGGCGAGGACATGCCCGCGACCCGCTGGGTCGGTTTCGTCCTGGTGTGGGTGGCCCTGCTGATCTTCACCGTCGACCTGCTCCGCCAGTCCCGCTCACCCCGCCCCAACCCCCATCCCCGCGAGTCGGGGTACATCCGAGCGTGAGTCGCGGTATCCCGCGACAGGCGGCCCGGACGGATCGGGCCGATGGCCGGCCATCCGCCCGCTCGTCCGGCCCGCCGGAGGCGGTTCACGGAACAGCGAGACCCCGACTCGCGCACGGCCAGACCCCGACTCGCGCACGGCCAGACCCCGACTCGCGGACAGCGGGAGCCCGACTCGCGCACGGCCAGACCCCGACTCGCGGACAGCGGGAGCCCGACTCGCGCACGGCCAGACCCCGACTCGCGGACAGC
>NZ_JAAXKZ010000009.1 GCF_012911875.1 Pseudonocardia bannensis
CCGCTCAGGGGCGCTCGCTGAACCACCGCTCGATCAGCGCCCGCCCATCGGGCACGAACGGCCAGTCCGGGTCCGCCAGCCGCGCCCGCAGCTCGTCGAGGTCCATCCACCCGCCCGAGGCGATCTCCGAGGGCTGGTGGACCACCGGTCCGTCCCAGCTCGCCTCGTAGGCGAACAGATGACAGCGCAGCCCGCCCCGGCCCTGGTCCCAGGCCAGCGCGAACAGCGGCCGCAGCGGGACCCCGATGACGCCGAGCTCCTCGGCCAGCTCACGGGCGGCCGTCTGCTCGGGGGACTCGCCGGGCCCCACCACCCCGCCGGCCCAGCAGTCGTGCAGCCCGGCCATGACCAGCTTCTGCGGTGAGCGCCGGTGCACGTAGACCCGCTCGCCGTCACCGCTGCGCAGCAGCACCCCGGCACTGCCGTGCCACAGCGAGCGGGCGTAGACCTCGCCGCGTGCCGCGACCCCGATGACAGCACCGGCGGCGTCGTAGACCGCCACGAGCTCGTCCGCGGGATGCCCTGCCTGCACGCACCGAATCCTTGCAGGCGTGCCGCCGGGGCAGTGCCCAGGCCGCCGCTCGGGCGGCCCGGCGGCGGTCGCCGCGGCGGCGGGTGGGGGCGGCGCCACGTTTCTGTCCGTCCATGCGCGGATCGCAAGCTAGTCTCGGCCCATGCGCTCTACCGTTGAGGTCCGGCCTTGACCGCCCGCCGGATCATGGGCACCGAGGTCGAGTACGGGATCTCCGTGCCCGGCGATCCGACCGCCAACCCGGTCATCACCTCCACCCAGGTCGTCCTGGCCTACGCCGCCGCCGCCGAGATCCCACGCTCGCGGCGCGCCCGATGGGACTACGAGGTGGAGTCGCCGCTGCGGGACGCCCGTGGTTTCGACCTGTCGGCGCCGACGCTGTCCACGCCCGGCGACTCCGAGCTCGACGACCTGGGCGCGGCGAACGTGATCCTCACCAACGGCGCCCGGCTCTACGTCGACCACGCGCACCCGGAGTTCTCCACTCCCGAGGTCACCACCCCACGCGACGTCGTGATCTGGGACAAGGCCGGGGAGCGGGTCATGGAGGAGGCCGCGATGCGGTCGGCCACCGTGCCCGGGGCACCCCGGATCCAGCTCTACAAGAACAACGTCGACGGCAAGGGCGCCAGCTACGGCTCCCACGAGAACTACCTGATGGCCCGATCCACGACGTTCCCGTCGATCGTGAGCGGCCTCACCCCGTTCTTCGTGTCCCGCCAGGTCATCAGCGGCGCGGGCCGGGTCGGCATCGGCCCGTCCGGCGACGAGGCCGGCTACCAGCTCTCCCAGCGCGCCGACTACATCGAGGTCGAGGTCGGCCTGGAGACGACGCTGAAGCGGGGCATCATCAACACCCGCGACGAGCCGCACGCCGACGCCGACAAGTACCGCCGGCTGCACGTCATCATCGGCGACGCGAACATGTCGGAGTACTCGACGCTGCTCAAGGTGGGTACCGCGGCGCTGGTCCTCGACATGATCGAGAACGGCGTCCGCTTCGACGAGCTGCGCCTCGCCGAGCCGGTGCGCTCGGTGCACGCGATCAGCCACGACCCGACGCTGAAGACCACCGTCGAGCTGACCGACGGCCGCAAGTTCACCGGCCTCGACATCCAGCGGGCCTACTTCGAGAAGGCCAGCAAGCACGTCGAGAACACCCAGGGCGCGGACGTCGACGACGCCACGGCCGAGGTGCTGCGGCTGTGGGGCGAGGTGCTCGACGACCTCGCGCGCGACCCGATGAGCACCGCGGACCGGCTCGACTGGTCGGCGAAGCTCCGGCTGCTCGAGGGCTACCGCGAGCGCGACGGGCTCGCCTGGAGCTCCCCGCGCCTGCACCTGGTCGACTTGCAGTACACCGACGTGCGGATGGCCAAGGGCCTCTACAACCGGCTCGTCGCCCGCGGGTCGATGAAGCGGCTGGTCAACGAGGACGACGTGACCGAGGCGATGCACAACCCGCCGGAGGACACCCGCGCCTACTTCCGTGGGCGCTGCCTGGAGCGCTACCCGTCCGAGGTGGCCGCCGCGTCCTGGGACTCGGTGATCTTCGACCTGGGCCGCGAGTCGCTGGTGCGCATCCCCACCCTGGAACCGCTGCGCGGCACCCGCCGCCACGTCGGGGACCTGCTCGACAACTCCCGCACCGCCGAGGAGCTCGTCGAGGCCCTGACCAAGGGGTGAGGGCCGCTCTGCCGGGCCGTTCCCGGGTGCGGCGGGTGCACGACGCGCCCAGCGGCCCAGCGGCAACCGCGGGCGTGTCGCGTGTCCGCTAGGTAGGGTTTGCATTACCGGACCCCGGTTCGGCGTGCTCGCACGGCACGTCGGGCGGGACCCAGGCGCGAGGAGGAGACGTCATGTCGCAGGAACAGACCAAGCGTCAGGGCGGTGGCGGCGGAGACGACGAGGACGGCAGCGGCGCGGAAGCGTCCGGCCAGGAGCGTCGTGAGAAGCTCGGTGAGGACGTGGACACGATCCTCGACGAGATCGACGACGTCCTCGAGGAGAACGCCGAGGACTTCGTCCGCGCCTACGTCCAGAAGGGCGGCGAGTAACCGCTCTCCGGTATCGGCCGGCCCGCACCTGTGGGTCGGCCGGTCACCGGGTCCGGTACCCCGGCGCAGTACTCTCACATCCGCTCGCACCGTCATTCCGCACACCGCACGCGATGTCCGCACGAGGAGAGGCACCCACCTGACCATGGACCCCCGGCCGCCGGTCAACAACGGGATCTTCGCCGATCACCTGGGCGCCTATTTCGCGCCCGGTTCGCCGTCGTTCACCGACTTCGTCGCCGCCACGGCGCCGCACCTGCTGCCCGGCCGGGTGCCGGAGGGCCTCACCGCCGCGGGCCCGCGCGCGGGGGCCGGGTTCGAGGCGCCGCACGGCACCACGATCGTCGCCCTGACCTTCTCCGAGGGTGTCGTCATCGCCGGTGACCGGCGGGCCACCGCGGGCAATGTGATCGCTCAGCGCGACATCGAGAAGGTGTTCATCACCGACTCGTACTCCGCGGTCGGCATCGCCGGCTCCGCGGGGATCGCGCTGGAGATGATCCGGCTGTTCAGCGTGGACCTCGAGCACTACGAGAAGATCGAGGGCGTCCCGCTGTCGCTGGACGGCAAGGCCAACAAGCTGGCCGGGATGCTGCGGCAGAACCTGGGCGCGGCCCTGCAGGGCTTCGTGGTCGTCCCGCTGTTCGTCGGCTACGACACCGAGGCCACCGAGCCGTCCAAGGCTGCTCGGATCGTCACCTACGACCCCACCGGCGGCCGCTACGACGAGTGGCTCGGCTACCACGCCGTGGGGTCCGGGTCGGTGTTCGCGAAGTCGTCGCTGAAGAAGCTGCACGACCCGGCGGCCGACGAGTCCAAGGCGATCCGGACCGCGATCGAGGCCCTCTACGACGCCGCCGACGACGACACCGCCACCGGTGGCCCGGACATGATCCGCAAGATCTACCCGGTCGTCGTCAGCATCAGCGGCGCGGAGGGCGCGGTCCGGCGGCCCGATTCGGAGATCGAGGAGATCACGGCCCAGGTGCTAGCCGCCCGGGCCGTCCGCCCGGGCGGCTGACCCCGCGTTGCCGCCCTCTTCGTGCTTGAACCGATCTCGCTGAGTCAGGAGTTCCGCCCGTGACGATGCCGTTCTACTCCTCGGTCGACCAGCTGCTGCGCGACCGCTCCGAGCTGGCCCGCAAGGGCATCGCCCGCGGGCGCAGCGTCGTGGTGCTGGCCTATGCCGGCGGCGTGCTGTTCGTCGCGGAGAACCACTCGACCGCGCTGCACAAGGTGTCCGAGATCTACGACCGGATCGGCTTCGCCGCGGTCGGCCGCTACAACGAGTTCGAGAATCTGCGCACCGGCGGCATCCGGCTCGCGGACGTGCGCGGCTACTCCTACGACCGTCGCGACGTGACCGGCCGCTGGCTGGCCAACGCCTACGCGCAGGCCCTGGGCAACTCCTTCGTCGAGCAGCAGAAGCCCTTCGAGGTGGAGCTGTGCGTCGCCGAGGTCGGTGAGGCGCCCGAGGGCGACCAGCTCTACCGGATCACCTACGACGGCTCGATCACCGACGAGCCGCGCTACGTGGTGATGGGCGGCCAGACCGAGCCGATCAGCGCGAAGCTGCAGGAGTCCTACCAGCCGGGCCTCAAGCTCGACGACGCCGTCTCCGTCGCCGTCCAGGCTCTGCAGGTGGCGGGCACCGCGCCCGGATCGAGCGGGGGCGCCGGCCAGACGAGCCGGATCCTCGGGGTGAGCGCGCTGGAGGTGGCGGTGCTCGACCGGGCCCGCCCGCGGCGCGCGTTCCGCCGGATCACCGGCAACGTGCTGCGTGGCCTGCTGCCCCCGGAGAACCGCGGTGCCGTGGAGGAGGAGCCCGAGGTCGGCGGGGACGAGATCGCGGCCGCCAGCGCGGCCACCGACAACGGGAGCAACGGGTCCTCGCCCGACGGCACGGCCGGCACCCCGTTGAACGGCGCGTAGCAGCCGATGGCCGCACCGGCCCGAGCGCGGGCGGTGGCCCGGGTGCTCGGCGGGCTCACCGCGCGCGAGGTACGGGCGCTGGCCGGTCGTCGCAACCGGCCCCCGGACGCCGATCCCGGCCGGGAGCGCGCCCGCGCGGTCCGGCACGCCCTCGAGGAGCTGGGCCCGTTCTACGTGAAGCTCGGGCAGATGCTCGCCACCCGGCCCGACATGGTCTCCGCGACCATGATCTCCGAGTTCGAGCAACTGCACGACCAGGTCTCGCCGCTGCCGTTTTCCGACCTGGAGCCGGTGCTCGAGACCGAGCTGGGGGCGGACTGGCGCGGCCGGTTCCGCTCGATCGACGTGGACAAGCCGCTGGGTGCGGCGTCCCTGGCGCAGGTCTACCGCGTCGAGCTCGACGACGGCCGCCCCGGCGTGGTGAAGATCCAGCGACCGGGGATCGCGGCGCTGATGCGCGACGACATGTGGCTGATGCGGCGCATCGCCCGCGTGGTCGGGAAGCGCACCCCGGACTTCACCGAGGTCATCGACGTCGAGGCCATGCTCGACATGATCTTCGACACCATGGAGCCGGAACTCGACTTCACCCGTGAGGCCGAGAACATGGACGCGGCCCGGCAGGTGGCGGCGAAGTTCGACCTGGTCGCGGTGCCCGACGTCGTCGCCGCGACGCCGCGGGTCCTCGTGCAGGGCATGGCCGCCGGTCGCCCGGTGCGCGACGTGCAGCCCGGTCCGGACGACGCCGAGCAGCTGATGGCCGCGGGTCACGACGTCTTCGGCTTCATGTGCCAGTCGTACTTCAGCGAGCGCGTCTTCCACGCCGACCCGCACCCGGGCAACATCTTCCTCTCCGCCGACGGCGTCGCGACGATCATCGACTGGGGCATGGTCGGGCGGATGGACCGGCGGATGAGCATGTCGCTGCTGCTGCTGCTCATCTCCATCCTGCGCAACGACGGTTCGGGCGCGGCCCGGGCGTGGATCGAGCTGGGCCGGGTCACCCCGCGCGGTGACGTCGCCGGGTTCGTCGGGGACATGAGCAGGCTGGTGCCCAAGCTGGCCGGCCGCTCGCTGGGCGACATCGACTTCGGAACCGTTCTCACCTCGGCGCTCGGGTTCGCGACCAAGCGCGGCATCTCGACCAACCCGATGGTCTCGGTGCTCGGCAAGTCCTACGCGAACCTGGAGGGCTCGGTCCGGCTGTTCGCGCCGCAGATCTCGCTCACCGACGTGATGGGGCAGAACCTGCGCCGGATCATGCAGCAGATGCTGTCCGAGGAGGTCAACGAGGAGCAGTTGGCCGCGGTGGCGCTGGAGACCCTGCTCGGCGGGGGGATCGTGCGGAACTGGCGCAGCATCGCCGACGACGCGGTGAGCCGCGGGCTGACCGTGCAGACCTCGCAGATCGAGCACCGCCGCTCGCGCCGGGAGGACCGGGCCGACGCGCGGGCGGCGAAGCTGCGCCACAGCCTGGTCGGGCTCGGCGCGGTCGCACTCTGGCTCGACCACCGGCGGCGGCTGCGCTGAGCAGCCTTGACCTGCACCCGGGTGCAGGTTGCAAGGTGGGGCCATGGCCGTCGAGTTCAACCACACCATCGTCTTCACCCGCGATCAGCAGGCCGGGGCGCGGTTCCTGGCCGACGTTCTCGGACTGCCCGAACCGACCCGGTTCGGCCCATTCGACGTGGTCACGGTCGCCCACGGGGCCAGCCTGGACTTCATGACCAGCGACGACGTGACGCCCCAGCACTACGCGTTCCTGATCACCGAGGACGAGTTCGACGCGGTCGACAAGCGGCTCCACGACCGGGGGATCACCACCTATGCCGACCCCGGCCACCGGACGGTCGGGTTCAACACCCACGACGGGGGCCGGGGCATGTACTTCGACTCGCCGGAGGGACACAACCTGGAGGTGATCACCCGGCCCTACGGCAGCGGGGGCTGAGCCCGGTGGCCGTGCGGCGTACGCGTGCGGCGGGCGTCAGGCGTAGCTGCGCAGTTCCACCCCGTTGCCGTCGGGATCGCGCAGGTAGATGCCCCGCCCCTGGCCGCGGGCGCCGAACAGGTCCTTCGGCGCCGCCACGCCGTGCTCGGCGGCGAGCGCGTCGAGGTCCACGTCGTCGACGACGAGCGCGACGTGCTCCATGTTCGCGCCCGTCCGCTCGCCGGAGAGCACATCGATGATCGTGGACTCGCAGACGCGCAGCGACGCGAACGGCACCTCACCGTTGCGCCAGGCGTCCAGCCGCTCGGGCTCGAGGCCGAGGGTCTCCCGGTACCAGGCGATGAGCCTCTCGGGCTCCGGTGTGACGAGCACGATGTGGTCCAGCGCGACGACCCGCATGCCACGTGCGTACCAGCGCGGTCCGCCGAGCGGAAGTGGCTCGCGGTGCCTCCAGCACGGGCCGAGCCGCTTCCACCGGGAACGGCCCGGTGCGCCGTAGGCTCGACCGATGATCGAATCGCTGCGCCTGCGCACCGCCGACGGTCTGGGGCTGGAGGCCGAGGTCGCATCGCCCGGCGGCGAACCCCGCGCCGCGATGGTGTTGTGCCACCCGCACCCGCAGTACGGCGGCAGCATGCGCACGGTCGTCATCGACGCGTTGTTCGGCGCGCTGCCGGCCCACGGCGTGGCCTGCCTGCGGTTCAATTTCCGCGGTGTGGAGGGCAGCGACGGCGGCTTCGACGACGGCACCGGCGAGCGGCTCGACGTCGAGGCGGCGGTGACCGCGCTCGACGAGCGCCTCCCCGCCGAGGTGCCGCTCGTCCTCGCCGGGTGGTCGTTCGGCGCGGACATGGCGCTGTCGGTGCGGCATCCGCGCCTCGGGGGCTGGTACGCGATCGCCCCACCACTGCGGTTCGCCCGGGACCTCGACCGGCTCGCCACCGACCCGCGCCCGAAACTGCTGGCTCTCGCCGAGCGCGACGAGGTGCGCCCGCCCGCCGAGGTGGCACGCGTGGCCCGGGACTGGACGCACACCGAGATCGAAATCGTCCCGGGCGCGTCGCACTTCTTCCTGGGCCACACCGGCCGGCTCGTCGACCTCGGGGCGGCCTTCGCCGACCGCCTCGCCCGCTGGTCGCGGGACATCAGCTGATGCGGTCGGGGTGGGTGTAGACGTTCATCGACTCGCCGCGCAGGAACCCGACCAGGGTCACGCCCGCCTCGTCGGCGAGCTCCACCGCCAGCGACGACGGCGCGGACACCGCGGCCAGCATCGGCACCCCGGCCATCACGGCCTTCTGGACGAGCTCGAACGACGCTCGCCCGGACACCATGAGCACCGTCCCCGTGGCGGGGACGTGCCCGTTCAGCAGCGCCCAGCCGAGCACCTTGTCGACGGCGTTGTGCCGCCCCACGTCCTCCCGCGCGACCAGCAGTCGCCCGTCGCCGGTGAACAGCCCCGCGGCGTGCAGCCCGCCGGTGGAGTCGAAGACCCGCTGGGCCTCGCGCAGCGTGTCCGGCAGCGTCACGAGGGTCCGGTAGGACACCGAGACCTGATCCGCCGCGGGGGAGAAGCGGGTCTTGAGGCGGACCGCGTCGAGCGAGGCCTTCCCGCACACCCCGCACGAGGAGGTGGTGTAGAAGTTCCGCTCGACCGAGGTGTCCGGGGGTTCGACGCCGGGGGCCAGCGCCACGTCGAGGACGTTGTAGGTGTTGCGGCCGTCCGCGTCGACGGAGTCGCAGTAGCGGGCGACGGCGACGTCCTCGGACGAGCCCAGGACCCCCTCGGTGAGCAGGAAGCCGTGGGCGAGCTCGACGTCGTGGCCGGGCGTGCGCATCGTGACCGACAGCGGTTTCCCGCCGACCCGGATCTCCAGCGGTTCCTCGGCGGCCAGGCTGTCCGGGCGGCGGCGCGCACCGTCGGGCCCGAGCCGCAGCACCGGCCGGCGGATGGTCAAGCGGCCCATCGCTTCGCTCCTCAGTCGCCCCGTCACACGGCCGTGATCGACCGGGGTTCAGGGTAGGAGCGCCCGCGCCGGCTCGCTGACGGTGGGCCACGATCCGCTCCGGCGCGGCCCGGCGGCCGGTCGGGCCTACGATGGCTCGCGTGAGCATCAGCGACGGCGCCGCGGCCGGCATCGTGCTGGCGGGCGGGCGGTCCTCGCGGATGGGTGAGCCCAAGGCCGCACTCGAGTGGCACGGCTCGACGCTGCTGCACCGCACCGCGGCGCTGCTGGGCCGGACGGTCGACGGCCCCGTCGTGGTGGTCCGGGCCCCCGGGCAGGAACTGCCCGCACTGCCGGCCGGGGTGGAGGTGGTCGAGGACCCGGTCGAGGGGCTGGGCCCGATGCAGGGCATCGCCACCGGTCTGGCCACGGTCGCGGCCCGCGCCCCGATCGCGTTCGTGTGTTCCACCGACATGCCGTTCCTGCACCCTGCCTTCGTCCAGCGGGTGCTGCGGGTTCTCGCCGATCTCGACCCCGCGGTCGACGTGGTGCTCCCGGTCGCGCGCGGGTTCCCGCAGCCGCTGGCCGCCGGATACCGGACCGCGCTGGCCGAGCTGGTCGCCAAGCTCGTCGCCGACGGACAACTGCGCCCGGCGATGCTCTTCAAGCAGTGCCGCGTGGCCCGGCCCGACGACGCCGAACTGCTCACCGACGCGCCGCTGGCCCGGCTCGACCCCGACCTGGACTCCCTGGTCAACGTCAACGCCCCGGAGGACTACGCCGCGGCCCGGCGACGCCCCGCCCCGCAGATCACCGTGCAGCGCTACGGCGCGCTGGCGAGCGGTGGCCACCACGGCCCGCAGGCCGTCCGCGCCGGGACCCTCGCCGCCGCCGCTGCCGCCACCGGCCTGGTGCTGGACCGGCACGTGGTGGCCGCGCTCAACGGCGACCAGATCAGCCGGGACCCGGCGCTGCCGCTGGTGGCCGGCGATGTGGTCGCGTTCCTGTCCGCAGATGCCGGGGGCTGAGCTGCTCAGATCACGGGCAGCAGCCGTCCGCCCCACAGCACCGACCACGCCTTCCCCTCGGCCAGGAACTGCGCGCCGCCGAGGCCGAGCAACGGCGGCGTGGCCGGCGAAGGTGATCAGCTACGTGTCGACCACGGAAGGAGTCCAGCAGAGCCGACGAACGCCCCGCGACGCTCGTTCGGCCCCGCAGGAATACCCCCGCGTTCGGCCGACCGGCCTACAGTCGCGGTATGACGGCGGGCGGGTACTTCGGACGTGCGCTGATCGTCGACGTGACGGGCCGGGCGGCGACCGGGACACCGCTGGACCTCGACGAGCGGGTGCGGCGGGCCTACCTCGGCGGGGTCGGGCTCGGCACCTGGCTGCTGCACCGGCTGGCTCCCGCCGGCGCGGATCCGCTGGCCCCCGCGGCGCCGCTCGCGTTCGTGTTCTCCCCGCTCGTCGGGACACCGCTGACCACGAGCGCGAAGTTCGCCGTGGTGGCCAAGTCGCCGCTGACCGGGCTGCTCACCGACGCGCTCGCGTCCAGCCAGTTCGCCATCTCCGGCAAGCTCACCGGGCACGACGCGATCGTGATCCGCGGCCGCGCGGACGAGCTGTCGGTCGTGCTCGTGGACAGCGACGGAGTGCGGCTCGAACCGGCTCCCGAGCTGGCCGGCCTGCCGGCGGCCGAGGCGGAGACCACCGCCCGCGAGCGCTTCGGCCGTGGCTGGCGTACCGCCGCGATCGGTCCGGCGGGCGAGCGGCAGGTCCGCTACGCGACGATCAGTCACGACGGCCGGCACGCGGGCCGCGGCGGGCTCGGTGCCGTGCTGGGGGCGAAGAACATCAAGGCCGTCCTGGTGCGGGCAGGGACGAAGGTCGCCGTCGCCGACCAGGCGGGCGTGCTGGCTGCCGCGCGCGACCTGCGGGGACGCAGCTTCGGGCCGGCCACCGCCAAGTACCGGGAGCTCGGCACGCTGGCGAACCTGCTCGCGTTCAACGCGGTGAGCACGCTGCCCACCCGCAACTTCACCGCCGCCACCTTCGAGGCCGCGCCCCGGCTGGCCGCCGAGGAGCTGCACGAGATGCGCGGGGTGGCCCGCAACAGCTGTGCGTCCTGCTCCATCGGCTGCGAGCACATCTACTCCCGCAAGGGTGGCGGCAGCCAGCGGATGGAGTACGAGAACGTGTTCGCGCTCGGTCCGTTGTGCGGGGTGTCCGACCCGGACGACGTGTTCGCCGCGAGTGCCCGCTGCGACGAGCTGGGGATCGACACCATCTCCGCCGGCGGCACGATCGCGTGGGCGATGGAATGCGTCGAGCGCGGCCTGATCGACGCGCCGTGGCTGCGCTTCGGCGACGGCGCGGCACTGCTGCGGGCATTGGACGCGATCGGCGCCCGCGAACCGGGCCTCGGGGAGCTGCTCGCCCAGGGGTCACGGCACGCCGCCGCGGTCGTCGGTCACGACTCGATCGATTTCGCTCCCCAGGTCAAGGGCCTGGAGCTGCCCGGGTACGAGCCGCGGAGTTTGCAGGCGATGGCGCTCGGGCTGGCGGTGAACTCCCGCGGTGCGGACCACAACCGGTCCGGGGCCTACGAGGCCGACCTGTCCGGGGAGCTGGATCGCCTCGCCGGCGGCGCCGCACACGTCGCCGCCGCGATCGGCACCGAGGACCGCGCCGCGGTGATGGACTCGATGATCCTGTGCAAGTTCCTGCGCGGTGTCTTCACCGAGCCCTTCGACGAGTGGGCGGCCCTGCTCGCCGCCGTCACCGGGTGGGACGTCGACGCCGCCGAGCTGCGGGCCGTCGCCCGGCGGATCGTGCTGGCCAAGCGGGTGTTCAACCTGCGCGAGGGTGCCACCGCGGCGGACGACCGGCTGCCCGCCCGGATGCTGAGCACCCCGCTGGCACTGGGCTCGGGCCGGGTCGCGGCGCTCACCGCTGAACGGCTGCAGTCCATGGTCGACGGCTACTACGCGGCGCGCGGGCTGGACGCGGCCGGGCGGCCCCGCCCGGCGGACCTGGCCGGCCTGCTGATCGACGGGTGAGGTTCGGCGCAGGATGACGCCGCCATCTCGGCGGCGGTGAACTAGGGTCGTCCGAGTCACACTGCTCGAGCAACGGGGGTCGAGATGACGGCTGTGCAGGAGCCTGTCACGTCGGTCCGCACCGTCACGGCCGAGATCGACGGCCGCACCGTGACGGTGCCCGAAGGAACCACCATCTACGACGCCGCGAAGCAGCTCGGGATCGATATCCCGGTGCTCTGCCACGACGAGCGGTACGACCCGGTGGGCGTCTGCCGGATGTGTGTGGTCGACACCGGCGGCCGGGTGTTCGCCGCAGCCTGCGTGCGCCCGTGCGAGGACGGCATGGAGGTGAAGACGACCACCCCCGAGCTGGAGCGCAACCGGGCCACGCTGACCGAGCTGCTGCTCTCCGATCAGCCGCCCCGCGCCGAGGACCCGAAGCAGACCACGACCGGCGACAACCTGCTGCTCGAGCTGGCCGACCGGTTCGACGTCGCCCGCGAGACCACCGAGCTGCCCTGTGGCTCCGGCCGGGGCACGGACGGCTCCAACCCGGTGATCGACGTCGACCACGACGCCTGCATCCTGTGCGACCGCTGCGTCCGGGCGTGCGACGACATCCAGGGCAACGACGTGATCGGCCGCTCCGGCAAGGGCTACTCGACCCGGATCGCGTTCGACCTGAACGACCCCATGGGCTCGAGCTCGTGTGTGACCTGCGGCGAGTGCGTGCAGGCCTGCCCCACCGGGGCGCTGACCAACAAGCCGATCGGCGGCGTCCCGATCCGCCCCCGTTCCGAGCTCGACGCCGTCGACAGCGTCTGCCCGTACTGCGGGGTCGGCTGCGCGCTCACCTACTACGTGGACCGGTCGCGCGACGCCATCGTGTTCGCCGAGGGCCGTGACCAGCCCGGGTCGCAGAGCAGGCTGTGCGTCAAGGGTCGCTACGGCTGGGACTACGCGGCCTCGCCGCAGCGGCTCACCGTGCCGCTGATCCGCCGCGAGTCGTCCTACCCGAAGGGCCCGCTCTCGGCCGACGTCCGCGGGGACGTCGAGAACGACCGCGGCCGCGCAGGCAGTGGCGGGGAGCGGTCCGGCGGAGGCCGGAACGGCAGCAGGAACGGCAAGGGGAACGGCAAGGGGAAGGGCCGCAAGCCCGGCGGGCTCGTCGACTACGACGAGGTGCTGCCGCACTTCCGGGAGGCCACCTGGGAGGAGGCACTCGACCTCGTCGCCACCCGGCTGAAGGAGATCCACGCGAGCGGCGGCCCGGGTGCGATCGCCGGGTTCGGCTCGGCGAAGTGCTCCAACGAGGAGGCGTACCTGTTCCAGAAGCTGATCCGGGCCGGCTTCGGGACGAACAACGTCGACCACTGCACCCGGCTGTGCCACGCGTCGTCGGTGGCGGCGCTGTTCGAGGGCATCGGGTCGGGCGCGGTGTCCACGACCTACGGCGACGTGGTCAACTCCGACGTCGCGATCATCACCGGCAGCAACGCGACGGCCAACCACCCCGTCGCGTCCTCGTTCTTCAAGCAGGCCCGCAGGCAGGGAACGACGATCGTCTACGTGGACCCGCGGGCCGGGACCGTGTCCGACCACGCCGACATCCACTGCCAGATCAAGCCCGGCACCGACGTCGCGTTCTACAACGCGATCATGCACGAGCTGATCCGGCTCGGGCTGATCGACCGGGAGTTCATCGCCACCCGCACGTCGAACTACGACGCGCTCGCCCGCACCGTGGCGGACTACCCACCGGAGCGCTCCGCGACGATCTGCGGCGTCGACGCCGACACCATCCGACAGGTGGCCCGGATCTGGGGCGAGGCCAAGGCCGGGGTCATCTACTGGGGCATGGGGATCTCCCAGCACACCACCGGCACCGACAACGCCCGCTGCCTGATCGCGCTGTGCTCGATCACCGGCAACGTGGGGCGTCCGGGCACCGGTCTGCACCCGCTGCGCGGGCAGAACAACGTGCAGGGCGCCAGCGACGCCGGGCTGATCCCGATGTTCTACCCGGACTACCAGGGCGTCGACCGGGAAGCGACCCAGCGCCGGTTCGAGGACGCCTGGGGCACCCAACTCGACCCGAACCGCGGGCTGACCGTCACCGAGATCATCAAGTCGGCGCTGGAACCCGGTGGTGTGCGCGGTATGTACATGCTGGGCGAGAACCCGTTCCTGTCCGACCCGAACATCAACAAGGTGCGCAAGGCGCTGTCCGCGCTGGACTTCCTGGTCGTGCAGGACATCTTCCTGACCGAGACCGCCGAGTTCGCCGACGTGATCCTGCCGGCGTCGTCGTACCTGGAGAAGGACGGCAGCTACACCAACACCGACCGCCGGGTGCAGCTCGGCCGCAAGGTGATGGACCCGCCCGGCCAGGCGCGGGTGGACTGGGAGATCGTGCAGGACATCGCGCGGCGGGTCGGGCTGGACTGGGACTACACCGGGCCGAGCGAGATCTTCGACGAGATGGTCGAGCTGATGCCGTCGTACGCGAACCTGTCCTACGACAACCTCGGCCTGACCGGGAAGCTCTACCCCAACGCCGACCCGGAGCACTCCGACGGGCTCGTCGTGATGTTCGACGAGCGGTTCAACACCGACGACGGGCTGGCCCACCTGGTGCCCGCCGAGTGGCTGCCGGCCAAGGAACTGCCCGACGCGGAGTACCCGCTGGTGCTCAACACCGGCCGGCTGCTGGAGCACTGGCACACCGGCTCGATGACCCGGCGGTCCTACGCCCTGGACACGATCTCCCCGGTCGCCGAGGTGTACATGCATCCCAAGGACGCCGCCGACCGTGGGCTCGCGCACGGCGAACGGGTCCGGGTGCGGTCCCGGCGCGGCACGATCGAGCTGCAGCTGCGGGTGTCGCACCGCGAACAGCTGGGCAACTGCTTCATCCCGTTCCACTTCCGGGAGGCGGCGGCGAACCTGCTGACGATCGACGAGGTCGACCCGTTCGGGAAGATCCCCGAGTTCAAGTTCTGCGCCGTGCAGGTCGAGGCCCTCGGCGCACCGGTACAGGGAGTGCGAGCGTGACCGAACTGTCGGACCGTGCGGCCGAGGTCCGGGCCCGCCGGGTGCCCGGGGTGGAGGCGCGGGCCGGGAAGTTCCCCGGGCCCTCGCTGATCCCGGCGCTCAACGCGATCCAGGCCCGGGTGGGGTGGCTGCCCCGCGAGGAGCTGGAGGAACTGGCCCGCGACACCCGCCGCCCGCGTTACGAGATCGAGGGCCTGATCTCGTTCTACCCGCACTTCCGCACGTCGCCGCCGGCGAAGGTCGCGCTGAACGTCTGCCACGACCTGTCGTGCTGGCTGCGCTCGGGCGACGACCGGATCGCCGAGCTGCGCGGCCGGTACGGCGATGACGCCGACGTCGAGCTGGTCGAGGTCTCGTGCCTGGGACGGTGCGACATCGCGCCCGCGGTGGCCGTCAACGAGCACCCCGCGCCCGTGTCGGAGGCGGACACGCTCGTCGCCGCGGCCCGGGGCGCCGGGGTGGGCGAGGCGGACGCGACCCCGTCGGGTCGTACCGAGCCCTGGCCCAACGACCCGTACCCGGCGGGCTCCGGGGTCGCCGAGCGGTACGCGACCCTGCGGGCTCTGCTGTCCGGATCGCTGAACGCCGACGACGTCGTGGCCGTGCTCTCCGAATCCGGGCTGCGCGGGATGGGCGGCGCCGGGTTTCCCACCGGGAAGAAATGGGAGCTCGTCCGCGCGGCCGAGCCGGGGAGCATCAAGTACGCGGTCTGCAACGCCGACGAGTCCGAGCCGGGCACGTTCAAGGACCGCCAGATCATGGCCGACCAGCCGCACCTGGTTCTGGAGGGGCTGCTGCTCGGGATGGCCGTGGTCGGCGCCGAGCAGGGCTGGGTGTTCATCCGGCACGAGTACGGGCCCGAGGAGCAGGTGCTGCGCGCGGAGATCACGGCGCTGCGCGAGGCCGGGGTGATCGGGGCGGACGCCTGCGGCAGCGGCCGCCGCCTGGAGCTCGACGTGTTCGTCTCCCCGGGCGGCTACATCCTCGGGGAGGAGACCGCGCTGCTGGAGTGCATGGAGGGCCACCGCGGCGAGCCGCGCAACAAGCCCCCGTTCCCCGGCAACTACGGGCTGCACGGCCGGCCGACCCTGATGAACTCCGTGGAGACCTTCGCCGATGTCCCGGTGATCCTGCAGCGCGGCGCGCAGTGGTGGGCGGACCAGGGCGAAGGCCAGTCGGTCGGCTGGAAGTTCTTCGCCGTCTCCGGGCACGTGGAGAACCCGGGCGTCTACTGCGTCCCGATGGGCACGACGGTCCGGTCGTTGATCGACCTCGCGGGCGGCGTCCGCGGCGGTGCCGCGCTCGCCGCGGTGCAGCCCGGTGGGGCGTCGTCGAACTTCATCGGCCCCGACGATCTCGACCTGCCGCTGGACTTCGGACCGCTGGCGGAGGCCGGCACGATGCTCGGTTCCGGGGCGCTGGTGGTGATCGCGGAGGGCACCGACCTGCTGGCCGCCGCCACCAACGTGCTGCGCTTCTTCCGCAACGAGTCGTGCGGCAAGTGCGTGCCGTGCCGGGTCGGGTCGACCAAGGCGCACGAGTTGCTGCGCGGGGTGCTGGCGTCGGGATCGTCGTCGCTCGACGAGGCGCAGCGTGGGCGGGTCCTGCGGCTCGAGGAGGCCATGCGCAAGACGTCGATCTGCGGGCTCGGCCAGGTCGCGCTGGGGCCGGTGGTCAGCGTGCTCGGCCTGGAGAAGGGCGGCGCTGCGGCGCGCGAGCAGCCCAAGCCCGACGGCGCGGCGGAACAGCCGGCCCGGTGACCGAGCGGGCGAGGGCACGATCGATCACATGACCGAGCGCGTGACCGGGCGGGAGTTCTTCACCGCCCGTACCGTGTCGCAGACCCTCGCCGGGTTCCGGCCCGTCCGGCGCACCGAGGTGGAGACCGTGCCGTTGGCCGAGGCGCTGCACCGGGTACCCGCCGCCGAGGTGCCCGCACCGGGCCCGCTGCCGGGGTTCGTCCGGTCCACGGTCGACGGCTTCGCGGTCCGGGCGGCCGACACCTACGGCGCGTCCGACGGCCTGCCGTCCTACCTCGATCTGGTCGGTGCGGTGCGGATGGGTGCGGAGCCGAGCGTCGCGGTGCCACCCGGTGGCTGCGTCGCGATGCCCACCGGCGGTGTGCTGCCCGCGGGGGCCGACGCGGTGGTGATGGTCGAGTACACCGCCGAGACGATGCCCGGCACGATCGAGGTGACCCGGCCCGTCGCACCCGGCGGAGGCCTGGTGCGGGCCGACGAGGACGTCGCCGCGGGTGCCGCGCTGGTTCCCGCCGGGCGGCCGCTGCGGGCACCGGATCTCGGGCTCCTCGCCGCGGCCGGGGTGACCGCGGTGCCCGTGCACGCCCGGCCCCGGGTGGTGATCATTTCGACCGGGGACGAGGTGGTGCCGCCGTGCACGGCGGAGCTGGCCGCGGGCCAGGTGCGGGACGCCACCGCGTCGGCGCTGGCCGGTCTGGTCACCGACGCCGGTGGGGAACCGGTGCTTGCCGGGATCGTGCCGGACGACCCGGGAGCGCTGGAGACGACGTTGCGCGGCGTCCTCCCGGACGCCGACATGGTGATCGTCTCGGCGGGTTCCTCGGTGGGCGCGCGCGACGAGACCGCGGGGGCGGTCGCCGCACTGGGCCGGATCTGGTGCCACGGGCTCGCGATCAAGCCCGGCAAGCCGACCCTGCTCGCCGAGTGCCCGGGCGGGAGCGGCGCCGACGTCCCGGTGGTCGGGCTGCCCGGCAACCCGCTGTCCGCGCTGGTGGTGTTCCGGTTGATCGGGGTGCCGTTGGTGTGGCGGCTCGCGGGGTGCGAGGTCCCGCCGCCGGAGCCGGGCACCCGGGCCCGGCTGTCCCGTGACCTGGCCTCGGCCGCGGGCAGGCTCGACGTGGTGCAGGTGACGATCCGCGACGGGGTCGCCGAGCCGCTGTTCGGGCCGTCTGCGCTGTTGTCCGTGCTGACCCGGGCCGACGGGTACCTGGTCGTCCCCGAGCCCGCCACCGGCCTGGACGCCGGCTCCGAGGTCGAGGTCACCCGCTACCGGTGACGCCCACCGCCGCGTGACGGGACCGCGCGCGTGGACACGGTGTGTGCGCGCGGACATGGTGTGTGCGTGGTGCGGCGCCGGGGTGGGCCATCCGCCCGCCGGGTCGATACGGTCGGCGGGTGAGCGCCGAGAGCCCGTTCGTCTCCGACGTCCCGGCCGCCGCGGCCCTCGACGCCTGGCGGGAGGCACGTGCCGCGGCGGGCTGCCCGGCCCGGGTCGATGCGATCCGGGTTCCCGTCGGCGCCGCGGTGGGCCGGGTGACGGCCGAGCCGGTGTGGGCGCGGCGGTCCTCGCCCGCGTTCGACTCCGCCGGGATGGACGGGATCGCGGTCCGGGCGGCCGACACCGTCGGCGCGGCCGAGACCACCCCGGTGCTGCTCGCCGTGGGCGAGTTCGAGGTGGTCGACACCGGGGATCCGCTCCCGGCCGGCTACGACGCCGTCGTGATGCGCGAGCAGGTGCACCGGACGGGCGACGGGGCGGCCGAGCTGCGCGCCGCCGTCCCGCCCTACCAGCACGTCCGCTCGATCGGCGAGGACATCAGCGCCACCGAGCTGCTGCTCCCGGAGGGCCACCGGCTCCGGCCGGTCGATGTCGCCGCGTGCGCCGCGGCCGGGGCCACCGAGCTCGTCGTCCGGCGCCCGCCGCTCGTCGTCATCGTCCCGACCGGCGACGAGATCCGGCCGATCGGCACCGAGCCCGCCCCCGGGGAGATCCTGGACACGAACTCGCTGATGCTCGCCGCGCAGGCCCGCGAGGTGGGCTGCGACGCGCGCGTGACCGAGATCGTCGTCGACGACCCGGACGCGATCAGCGCGGCCCTGCGCGCAGCCGCGGTCGACGCCGACCTGGTCATCCTCGTCGCCGGGTCCAGCGCGGGTCGCGACGACTACACCGCCCGCGTCGTCGCCGGTGCCGGAACGCTCGCGGTGCACGGCGTCGCCGTGCGGCCCGGACACCCGGTCGTCCTCGGCGTCGTCGCCGGTACTCCCGCGACCCCGGTGCTCGGCGCGCCGGGTTACCCGGTCTCGGCCGCGCTCACCTTCGACATCTTCGCCGCACCGCTGCTCGCCGACCTGGAAGGGGCAGCTCCCCGGGAACGACCGTCGGCAACCGCGCGGCTGGCCCGCAAGCTCCCCTCCGCGATCGGGATGGACGACTGGGTGCGGGTCCGGCTGGGGCGCGTGCAGGGCGAGGTGGTCGCCACGCCGCTGCCCCGCGGCGCCGGCGTGCTCACCTCGCTGGTGCGCGCCGACGGCCTGCTCGTGGTGCCCGCCGGGCTGGAGGGCCACCACGCCGGCGAGCAGGTCCGGGTGGAACTGCTGCGCGGGCTCGGCGAGATCGGGCACACGATCGTCGCGATCGGCTCGCACGACCTGGTGCTGGACCTGGCGGCCTCCGCGCTGCGCGCCACCGACCCGCTGGTCACGCTGGCCTCGTCGAACGTCGGGTCGCTCGGCGGGCTGGTGGCCCTGCGGGACGGGCTGTGTCACATCGCCGGCTCGCACCTGCTGGACCCGGCGACCGGGGAGTACACGCTGCCCTATGTGGACAAGCTGCTCGGGGCGGGCCCCGACGTGGCCGTGGTCCGGCTGGTGCACCGGGACCAGGGACTGATCGTCGCGCCCGGCAACCCGTTGGGGCTCTCCGGTGTCGAGGACCTGACCCGGGCCGGACTGCGTTATGTCAACCGGCAGCGTGGGGCCGGGACCCGCGCCCTGCTCGACCATGAGCTGGCCCGCCGTGGGATCGACTTCGCGGAGGTGTCGGGATACTCCCGCGAGGAACACACCCACCTCGGGGTGGCCGCCGCCGTGGCCGCGGGACGCGCCGACACCGGGATGGGCATCCTGGCCGCCGCCCGGGCCTTCGGGCTGGACTTCGTCCCCGTCGCCCGGGAGCCCTACGACCTGGTGCTGCGGACCTCGACGGTGGCCGACGACCTCCTCGCGCCGCTGTGGGCGCTGCTCGAGCGCCCGGAGTTCCGGGCGAGCGTGGAGGCCCTGGGCGGGTACTCGTGCGCCGAGACCGGGCGGCGGATCCGCTGACCGGCGGTGCGCGACCGGCCCGACCGGTCGCTCACCCCAGGTACGGCCGGTCCTGCCCCGTCCACTTCCGCTCGTCGCGGCGGTAGACCGGGATCGGGTCCTTCGCGACCCGGAAGGTGTAGCGGCCGGACTCCTCGACCACCTCGCCGTCGGTGGCGAGCATGGCGGGTCTCCTGAGCTCGACGTCGAGTTCGGGCACCTCGCGCTGCGCGTAGACCCGGCTGTGCCCGAGCGCGCCGAGGATGAGTGCGAGGAACGCCCGGGCCCGGGAGAAGCGCACGTCGGCGCGGATCCACCGGACGTCGAGCAGGCCCGAGTCGAGCGTGGGCCGCCAGGCCGGCACCATTCCGCGCGGGTGGTACGGCCCGTTGCCCACGAACAGGAACCAGACCGTGTGCCACTCGCCCTCGATCTTGACATCGACGCGCTCGGACTTGCGCAGCACCGAGATCAGCGCTGCCGCGAACGCCGGCCACTTGCCCCAGCGCGGCTGCCACCGCTCCCGCAACTGCACCAGCTCCGGGTAGGAGCCGATGCTCGCGGTGTTGAGGAAGTACCGGGTCCGGATGACCTCCTCGCTCATGGGGTCTGCGCCGGCGCCCGGGTGCGCCTCGACCAGCCCGAGATCCACCGCCACCGCCTCACCGGCCTGGGTGGCGTCGACGGCCTCCTGCAGGTCGTAGACGCCGACGTCGCGAGCGAAGTGGTTGAGGGTGCCGGCCGGGACGACCACCAGCGGCAACCCGTTCCGGTTGGCCACGGCGGCCGCCGCCGCGACCGTCCCGTCGCCACCGGCCACCCCGATCGCCCGCGTCCGGCTGCCGTTGCGGGCGAGCGCGTCCTCGAGTTGCTCGCCGATGTCCACGCCCTCCTGGACGCGCAGCACCGTGGCGCGGGGCAGCGCCTCGGCGACGTCGTCGGCCGGATCGACGTTCGGGTCCCCGGAGTAGGGGTTGGCGACCATCACCAGGCCTTCGCCCTCCGGGAGGGCCGGCACGGCGTCCAGCGGGCGGGCCCGGGCCTCGTCGGTGCGCCGGACCGGCCACCAGCGGCGGGTGGCCAGCGCGACGCCGCTGCCCAGCGCGGCGCCGGCGACCACGTCCGAGGCCCAGTGGACACCGACGTGCACCCGGGAGTACGCCACGGCGCCCGCCAGCGGGGCGACGACGAGGCCGAGCCGCGGGCTCTCGAGTGCCACCGCCGCGGCGAACGCGGCCGCCGACGCGGCGTGCCCGGACGGGAACGACGACGACGTCGGCGGGTCCGCGAGGGTCTGGTAGGCGGGCAGCTCGGCCGCGGCCGGGCGGCGGCGCGGCAGCATCGGTTTGAGGATCGCGTTGGCGCTCCCGCTCGCGCCGGCGATGGCCACCACGCCGCGCATCGCGGCCTTGCGGCTCGCGCCCTTGCGGGTGGCGAGCAGTGCCGCGACCCCGAACCACAGCAGGCTGTGGTTGGCGGCCGTGGACAGCGTTTTCATCGCCGGGTCCAGCCGGCTCGGTGGCCGCTGGGCGATTCGGCGCGATATGACCCGATCGGCGTCGTTCACGTTGTCGGCAACGCGGCTGACACGCCGGAACCACTCGATCACAGGCGTGACAGTACGGGCGGTTCTCCGCCTACGCTGAAGGGCATGCAGCGTCGGATCTACGGTGTCGAGACCGAATTCGGGGTCACCTGCACCTTCCACGGTCAGCGTCGGCTGTCCCCCGACGAAGTGGCGCGATACCTCTTCCGCCGCGTGGTCTCCTGGGGTCGGTCGTCGAACGTCTTCCTGCGCAACGGCGCCCGGCTGTACCTGGACGTCGGGTCCCACCCCGAGTACGCGACCGCCGAGTGCGACTCGCTGACCCAGCTCGTCGCCCACGACAAGGCGGGGGAGCGGATTCTCGAGGATCTGCTCGTCGACGCCGAGCGGCGGCTGGTCGACGAGGGCATCGGCGGCGACATCTACCTGTTCAAGAACAACACCGACTCGGCCGGCAACTCCTACGGCTGCCACGAGAACTACCTCGTGGCCCGGGCCGGCGAGTTCTCCCGGATCGCCGACGTGCTGTTGCCGTTCCTGGTGACCCGGCAGCTCATCTGTGGTGCCGGCAAGGTTCTGCAGACTCCCCGCGGGGCGGTCTACTGCCTGTCGCAGCGGGCGGAGCACATCTGGGAGGGCGTCTCCAGCGCCACCACCCGGTCCCGGCCGATCATCAACACCCGCGACGAGCCGCACGCCGACGCCGAGCGTTACCGCCGGCTGCACGTCATCGTGGGCGACTCGAACATGTCCGAGGTGACCACCCTGCTCAAGGTCGGCTCCGCGACGCTGGTGCTCGAGATGATCGAGGCGGGCGTCCAGTTCCGCGACTTCACCCTGGACAACCCGATCCGGGCGATCCGCGAGATCAGCCACGACCTCACCGGCCGGCGCACGGTCCGGCTCGCGGGCGGACGTGAGGCCAGCGCGCTGGACATCCAGCGGGAGTACTACGCCCGCGCCGTCGAGCACGTGCAGGCCCGGGGGAGCGCGGACAAGACCACCGAGCGGGTCCTCGAGCTGTGGGGTCGCACCCTGGACGCGGTGGAGACCCAGGACCTCTCGCTGATCGACCGCGAGATCGACTGGGCCATCAAGCACCGGCTCGTCGAGCGCTACCGCGACCGCAACGACCTCGACCTGGCCAACGCCCGGATCGCCCAGCTCGACCTGGCCTACCACGACATCCGGCGTGGCCGGGGCCTGTTCGACATGTTGCAGCGCAAGGGCATGGTCGACCGGGTCACCGACGACGGCGAGATCGAGGCCGCCAAGGACACCCCGCCGCAGACGACGCGAGCCAAGCTGCGCGGTGACTTCATCGCCGCCGCGCAGGCCGCGGGCCGCGACTTCACCGTCGACTGGGTGCACCTGAAGCTCAACGACCAGGCGCAGCGCACCGTGCTGTGCAAGGACCCGTTCCGGGCCGTCGACGAGCGGGTGGACCGGCTCATCGCGTCGCTCTAGACGCCCCTCACGATCACACAGCCGTCACTCGATGCCCGGCATCATCTTTCGGCGCAGCTCCGCCAGGGTGTCCTGGACGCCGGGAGCGGCCGGTCCGGCGTGGTCGGGTGCGGACTGGATGCCGAGTGCGTTCAGCAGATCCCGCGCCGCGGCCGCGGGATCCCCGGTCTCGCCCAGCACCGGGTGCAGTCCTCGCTCGGCCAGGTGATGGAACACCAGGTTGACGACGCTCCAGGGGTTGAAGGTCTCGGGTGTGCCTACCTCGCCCATGGCTTACCTCTCCGTGTCCGGCCTCGCACCGAGCGTTCTCGCCGGGTCCGGTGGCGTCAAGACGCCACGGCGTCGCAGGATGAGACGCCCGCCGATGATCGTGACCGGTCGACCCGGTTCGGCGGTACGCGCGCCGCGGCGGCCGTACGATGCGGCTCGTGTCCTCCGCCCGCGCCGAGCGACTGGTGAACCTGGTCCTCTGCCTGCTCGCCACCCGGCAGTTCCTGTCTGCCGAGCGGATCCGCGCGACCGTCCCGGGCTACGCCGACGCGCCGAGCGACGAAGCGTTCTTCCGGATGTTCGAGCGGGACAAGAACGAGCTGCGCGAGCTGGGCATCCCCTTGGAGACGGGCCGCCGGTCGTCGTTCGACACGGCCGACGGCTACCGGATCGCGCGGCAGGACTACGAGCTCGGTGAGATCGACCTGGAGGCCGACGAGGCCGCTGCCGTCGCGCTGGCCGCCCGGCTGTGGGACACCCCGCAGCTGGCCGGGGCGGCGCACGGCGCGCTGGTGAAGCTGCGAGCGGCCGGTGTCGAGGTCGACGAGACCCGGGGGCCGGTGCAGCCGCGGGTGCGGGCCGCGGAGCCGGCGTTCGCGCCGTTGCTCGCCGCGGTGCAGGCGGGACGGGCGGTCACCTTCGACCACCGCCGGGGTGGCCCCACCGGCGAGATCGTCCGCCGGACCGTCGAACCGTGGGGCGTGGTGTCCTGGCGGGGCCGTTGGTACCTGGTCGGTCACGACCGGGACCGCGAGGACGTGCGTTCGTTCCGGCTCTCCAGGATCGCGGAGCCGGTGACCCCGATCGGACCGGCCGGTGCCGTGACGGTGCCTCCGGACATCGACCTGATGGGCTACATCAAGCACAACTTCGATCCGCCCCCGGTCATCGGCGCCGCCCGGGTGTGGGTCCCGCAGGGGCGGGCCTACGGGCTGCGCCGGCTCGGCCGGGTCCTCGGGCCGCGGACGCACCGCGGCCGCGCCGGCGACGAGCTGGAGATCGACCTGCGCAGTGTGCACCTGGTGGCACGCTGGCTGAGCGGCCACGGCCCGGACGTCGTGGTGCTCGACCCGCCGGAACTCGTCGAGGCGGTCCGGCTCAACTGGGAGGCCGCCGCGAAGGCCCACGAGGGGCCACCCGGGAGCGCGCCGTGAGCGCCGGCGTGGCCGACCGGCTCCCGCGACTGCTGTCGCTGGTGCCCTACTTCCTCGCCCGCCCCGGGGTGCCGGTCGCCGAGGCCGCGGCCGACTTCGGCATCTCGGAGAAGCAGCTGCGCCGGGACCTGGAGCTGCTGTGGATGTGCGGGCTGCCCGGCTACGGCCCCGGTGACCTGGTCGACCTGTCTTTCTCCGGGGACACCGTGACCGTCACCGAGGACGCCGGGATGCGCCGCCCGCTGCGGTTGACCACGGCCGAGGCCACCGCGCTGCTGGTCGCGCTGCGCACCCTGGGCGGCCTGCCGGGGATGGTCGACACGGCGTCGGTGCAGCGGGCCACCGCCAAGATCGAGCGGGCGGTCGGCGACGCCGGGCTCGCGGGCGTCGCGGTCGACCTGACCCGCGAGGAGGAGGCCACCACCGCAGCCGTCCGCACCGCGCTGGAGCAACGGCGGGCGCTGCGGATCCGGTACTACACCGCGGGCCGCGACGCCGTCTCGCAACGCACCATCGACCCGATGCGGCTGCTGCTGGTCGAGGGCCGCGGATACCTCGAGGCGTGGTGCCGGCGGGCGGAGGGCGTGCGGCTGTTCCGGCTCGACCGCGTCGAGGCCGTCGAGCAGCTCGACGAGCCGGCCGCCCCACCGCCGGACGCCGAGCCCACCGATCTGTCGGCGGGGCTGTTCCGCCCGTCCGCGGAGCACCGCACCGCGGTGCTGGCGCTCGAGCCCGAAGCCCGCTGGATCGCCGAGTACTACCCCGTCGACGAGGTGGTGGAGTTCGACGGTGGCCGGGCCCGGGTGTCGATGCGCTACGCCGACCCGGCCTGGCTGATCCGGCTCGTGCTCGGGCTCGGCGGCGGGGCCCGGGTAATCGACCCGCCCGAACTGGCCGAAGCCGTCGGCCGCCGAGCCCGGGAGGCGCTCGCCGCCGGGGACGTGAACGCGGAACAGGAGCAGACGTGGGACTCGTGATCGCGCTGGTCGTCGCCGGTTTCGGCCTGGTGGCGCTGGCGGTACTCGTGGCGGTGACGGTCCTGCGGCCGGTGCGGCGACTGGCCGGTCAGGCCGCGTCGCTGCAGTCGGACTGGGACAGGCGCGTGGCGGCGCTCGAGCAGGCGGTACCGCGCCGCCGTCACTCGTGAGGTCCTGAATCGTTCCCCGGGTGCAGGGCGAATCGCGTATCACGATTCGGTCCTCGGATCGGTGGACACCGCCGGTCGGGTGATGCCTTTCACCCGTCCCCGTACACTGCGGGGCGAATGACGACGAGGGAGGACGGAAACATGCCAGGTGGTTGGGAATGGCTCATCATCGTAGGTGTCCTGCTCCTGCTCTTCGGGGCTAAGCGACTGCCGGAGATGGCGCGTTCGGTGGGCCAGTCGGCCCGCGTTTTCAAGGGTGAGATGAAGGGCCTGAAGGCCGACGACGAGGCCCACAAGAACGACAAGACGGACAAGCCCGAGACGACGGACAAGCCCGCGGACGCGGCGACGCCGACCCCGCCGTCGGCGCTCCCGACCGGCCAGCAGACCTCGCAGGAGCCCACTCGGACGCCGCAGCCGGGCCAGGCCGAGCGGCCGCAGTAGCCTCCCGCGGTGGCCACCTCTGCACTGGGCCGGTTGCTTCCGGGCCGCCGCAAGTCCCGCCGGACGAAGTCCCCCGACGGGACGATGACGCTCATCGAGCATCTCTACGAGCTGCGCAACCGGCTCGGGATCTCCCTGATCGCGATCGTCGTGACGACGGTCTTCGGCTACATCTGGTTCGAGGTCGCACTGTTCGGCGTGCCGAGCCTGGGTGCGCTGCTCAAGGACCCCTACTGCTCACTGCCCCCGTCCTCGCGTGCGGTGTTCACCGCGGACGGTTCCTGCACGCTGCTCGGCACCGGGCCGTTCGACCAGTTCGCGCTGCGCCTCAAGGTCGGCGCGACGGCGGGTGTCGTCCTGGCCTGCCCGATCTGGCTGTACCAGCTCTGGGCGTTCATCACCCCGGGCCTCTACGCCAAGGAGCGCCGCTTCGCGCTGACCTTCGTCTCGGTCGCGGCCGTCCTGTTCGTGGCCGGCGCCGTGCTGGCGTACTTCGTGGTGGCACAGGGCCTGTCCTTCCTGCTGACGATCGGCAGCGAGGTGCAGACCACCGCGCTGAGCGGTGAGGCCTACTTCGGGTTCGTCATCGCGCTGCTGCTGATCTTCGGGGTGAGTTTCGAGCTACCGCTGCTGGTGGTGATGCTCAACCGCGTCGGGGTGGTGTCCTACGAGCGCCTGCGCACGTCCCGTCGTGGGTTGATCTTCGGCCTGTTCGTGTTCGCGGCGATCGCGACGCCGGGCCAGGACCCGATCTCGATGATCGCGCTGGCGGTCGCGTTGACGATCCTGTTCGAGTTCGCGATCCAGCTGGCCCGGCTGCACGACCGGCGCAAGGCCAAGCGGCGCGCTGCGGAGGGCTGGGACGACTGGGATCCGGACCAGCCGTCACCGATCGACACCTCGCCCAGCGTGCTGGACACCTCGCCCTCGAAGATCGACATCTTGCCGTCGCCGAGCCCCTCGCCGGTCGACCCCGGTCGCCCGGAGGACACCCTGCGGCGCTTCGACGACGTCACCTGACGACACCCGACGCGCTACGGCCGTCGCCGCACCGCTCGCCGGGCCGCCGGCCGGTCGTTCCGGCGAGGATGATCGCCGGGTCGTACCCGAGGGGCCCGGGGGCGGCGCCCGCACCGACAACGTGACGGGTACGACAGGTGGCGGCGTCCAGGGTGTGGAAGCCTGGAGGTGTGGCCAGCAGCTCTCCGGCTCCCGCGCAGGCCTACGCCGCTGCGAAATCTCGCGTCGCTCGTCCGCGACTGACCGAGTTCGTCGCGGGCCTGCCATTCGAACTCGACGGTTTCCAGCGTGCCGCCTGCGACGCTCTCGAAGGCGGACACGGGGTCCTGGTGTGCGCACCGACCGGCGCGGGAAAGACCGTCGTCGGCGAATTCGCCGTGCACCTCGCCCTCTCCCAGGGGCTCAAGTGTTTCTACACCACGCCGATCAAGGCGTTGTCGAACCAGAAGTACGCCGACCTGGTCGAGCGCTACGGCAGTGACGCGGTCGGCCTGCTCACCGGCGACACCAGCGTGAACGGCGACGCCCAGGTGGTCGTGATGACCACCGAGGTGCTCCGCAACATGATCTACGCCGGTTCGCCGGCGCTGGAGCACCTCGGCTACGTCGTGATGGACGAGGTGCACTACCTGGCCGACCGGTTCCGCGGTGCGGTGTGGGAGGAGGTCATCCTCCAGCTGCCCGAGCACGTGCAACTGGTCAGCCTGTCGGCGACGGTGAGCAACGCCGAGGAGTTCGGCGACTGGCTCGTCACCGTGCGCGGCGACACCGCCGTCGTCGTCGACGAACATCGGCCGGTCCCGCTGTGGCAGCACATGATGGTCGGCAACCGGATGCTCGACCTGTTCGCCGGCGAGGACGCCGCCGGTGAGCTGCAGGTCGACCCCGACCTGGTCCGGCACACCCAGGAGCTCGACCGGCAGAGCTCGATGGCGGTGTGGGACCGCGGGTCCCGCCGCGGCCGCTCCGGCCCGCCGCGGCGCAACGTCGGGTACCGGCCGCCCTCGCGGATCACGGTGATCGACCGGCTGGACCGGGAGGGGCTGCTACCCGCGATCTTCTTCGTGTTCAGCCGCGCCGGCTGCGACGCCGCCGTGGGGCAGTGCGTCCGGTCCGGGCTGCGACTGACCACCGACGCCGAGGTCGCCGAGATCCGGCGCATCGTGGAGAAGCACACCGGCGACCTGCCGCAGGCCGACCTCGGTGTGCTCGGCTACTGGGAGTGGCGCGAGGCGCTCGAACGGGGCATCGCCGCGCACCACGCCGGCCTGCTGCCGGCGTTCAAGGAGACCGTCGAGGAGCTGTTCGTCAGGGGCCTGGTGCGCTGCGTGTTCGCCACCGAGACCCTCGCCCTGGGCATCAACATGCCGGCCCGCACCGTCGTGCTGGAGAAGCTGGTCAAGTACAACGGCGAGTCGCACGTCGAACTGACCCCCGGGGAGTACACCCAGCTCACCGGCCGGGCCGGGCGCCGCGGCATCGACGTCGAGGGCCACGCCGTCGTCATCTGGCAGCCCGGCGTCGACCCGGTGAAGGTCGCCGGTCTCGCCTCGACCCGCACCTACCCGCTGCGCAGCTCGTTCCGGCCCGGCTACAACATGGCCGTCAACCTGGTCGGGCAGCTCGGCGTCGAGGCCGCCAGGCAGCTGCTGGAGTCCTCGTTCGGGCAGTTCCAGGCCGACCGCTCGGTCGTCGGGCTCGCCCGGCGCATCGAGCGCAACAACGAGGCCCTGGCCGGATACGCCGAGTCGATGAGCTGCCACCTCGGCGACTTCGCCGAGTACGCCGCGCTGCGGCGGAGGGTGTCGGACCGGGAGAAGACGCTGAGCCGTCAGGGGGTGTCCGAACGCCGGGAGGCGGCGGCGGACTCGCTGCGCGCGCTGCGCCCCGGGGACGTCATCGCGGTGCCCGGCGGCCGGCGTTCGGGGCTCGCGGTGGTGCTCGACCCCGGCGTCAACGGCAACGACGAGCCGCGCCCCCTGGTGCTGTCGGAGGACCGCTGGTCCGGGCGGCTCTCGGCGGCGGACTTCCCGACGCCGGTCGAGCCGCTGGGCCGGATGCGGCTGCCCCGGCACGTCGACCACCGCTCGCCGCAGGCCCGCCGGGACCTGGCCTCGACGCTGCGCAACACCGGCATCCAGGCGCCGACGCAGCAGCGCCGGCGCGCCCGGGGCGCGGCCGTCGACGACCCCGAGCTGGCCACGCTGCGCCGGGCGCTGCGTGCCCACCCCTGCCACGGCTGCACCGACCGCGAGGCGCACGCGCGCTGGGGTGAGCGCTACAACCGGCTGGAGCGCGAGACCGAGCAGCTGCGCCAGAAGGTGCGGGCCACGACGCACTCGCTGGCCCGCGCGTTCGACCGGATCCGGGCGCTGCTGAGCGAGCGTGGGTACATCGGCGGCCCGGACGGTGAGGAGATCACCGAGCACGGTGAACGGCTGGCCCGGTTGTGGGGCGAGTCCGACCTGCTGGCCGCCGAGTGCCTGCGCAACGGCGTCTGGGAAGGCCTGGAGCCCGCCGAGCTGGCCGCGGTGGTGTCCGCGTTGGTCTACGAGTCGCGCCGGGACGACGGACCGATGCCGCGGGTGCCCTCCGGGCCGGTGTCCGAGGCGCTCGCCGACACGATGCGGATCTGGTCGGATCTGGAGGCCGACGAGCGGCGCCACAAGGTGGACCGGACCCGCGAGCCCGATCTCGGGTTCGCCTGGCCGATGCAGCGGTGGGCCCGTGGCGAGTCGCTGTCGCAGGTGCTGGCCGCGGCGAGCCAGAACGGTCACGAGCTCTCGGCCGGCGACTTCGTGCGCTGGTGCCGGCAGGTTCTCGACCTCCTCGACCAGATCGCCGGGGTCGCCGGCCGGAGGACCCCGGTCGGGCGGTCGGCGACGCAGGCGGTAGCGGCGATCCGGCGCGGAGTGGTCGCGGTCGGCGCGGTGTGACGTCCCCGGTCCTCATGGGTGATCGACGTGCCGGTACCACTGCCCCCGGTGTCACCGCTGTGCTTTGATCGCCGGACCAGCAGGCACGAGGAAGGTCGGCGATGAGCACCCCCCAGGGCCCGAACCCCCCGCACGGCAACCCGTCCGAGCAGGGCGCCACCGGCCCGTCGGGCTCGGTGGACCGGCCCACCGACCAGCCCACGTGGGGTCAGCAGCCGCCCGGCGGCTGGGGGCAGCCGGGCGCCGATCCCGCCGGTCAGCAGAGCCGGGACCCCCAGCAGACGACCGTGTGGGGCCAGCCGGGCTGGGGCGACCAGCAGGCGGCCACGCAGCAGAACTGGGGCCAGCCGGCGTGGGGTCAGCAGCCGCAGGGCTGGGGTCAGCAGCCGGCCGCCGAGCAGCAGTGGGGCCAACCGGGCTGGGGCCAGGGCACCCAGCAGGCCCCCGCCGGGGGCGGGAAGAGCCCGCTGCCGTGGATCGTGCTCGCCGCGGTCGTCGTGGTGCTCGGTGTCGTCGGCGTGGTCGGGTTCTGGAAGCCCGGCTACTTCGTCGATCGGGTGTTCGACCAGGCGGCGCTGCAGAGCGGCGTCGAGCTGATCCTCACCCGTGACTACGGGCACGAGGTCTCCGGCGTGAGCTGCGCGGCGAACATCGAGGTGGCCACCGGCACCACCTTCACCTGCGACGCGACCGTCGACGGCGAGCGGTTGAAGGTGCCGGTCCGGGTCACCAGCGACGGCGGCGACTACGAGGTCGGCCGGGTCTGACACCGGTCCGCGATCGGGCGGCACGCACCCGGGGGCGTGGTCGAGAATCCCGACCGTGCCCCTCGACCCGATCGCCGTAGCCACCCTTCCCGCCGACGAGCTGCGCGCCGCGCACACCCTGTTCGCCAGGGCCCTGCACCGCCGGCCGGTGACCGACGACGGGTGGTCGTGGACGGAGCGTTCCTACGTTCCCGAGCGCACCGTCGGCGTGCACGTCGGCGGTGCGCTTGCCGGCACCGCGACCTCGTTCCCGACCCGGACCGCGGTGCCGGGCGGCGCCGCGCTGCCCACCGCGGCCGTGACCAGGGTCGGGGTGCGGGCCGACCACACCCGGCGCGGGCTGCTCTCGGCCATGATGCGTCACCAGCTCGCCGACGCCGCCGAGCGCGGGGAGGTGCTGGCGACCCTGCGGGCCAGCGAGACCCGCATCTACGGCCGCTTCGGCTACGGGGTGGCCAGCCGGGGCCGCACCGTACGGGTACGGGCCCGGGGCGCCGGCTGGCGCGCCGGTGCCCCGGCGGGCGGGACGGTGCGGCTGCTGGACCCCGACGAGGTCGTCTGCACGCTCGCCGCGCTGCACGACCGGCTGACCCTGCGCCGCCCCGGCGCGATGACGCGCCCGGACGGCTGGTGGTCGGTCCAGTACGGGCGGCGCCTCGCCGACCGAGAGCCCGTGCAGGTCGCCGTGCACGCCGGAGCGGACGGCGACGACGGATTCGCCGTGTGGACGATCCGGGAGTCCGGCGCCGGGTTCGGGGAGAACACGGCCCGGCTCGAGGACCTGCACGCGGCCGACGCCGGGGCGGTCGCCGGGCTGTGGCGGTTCCTGCTCGGGCTCGACCTGCTCGTCGACGTCGAGGGTTGGCTACGCCCGCTCGACGAGCCGCTGGAACTGCTGCTCGCCGACCCGCGGGACTGCACGACCACCGCGGTCGCCGACGAGACCTGGCTGCGGCTGGTCGACGTCACGGCCGCGCTGGACGCCCGCGCCTGGAGCCCGGCGGATCCCGTGCTGCTCGCCGTGCACGACGCGGTGCTGCCGCGCAACGCCGGGATCTACCGGATCGGCCCCGGCGGCGTCACGCGGCTCGACGGCGAGACCAGGCTGCACCTGGAGCCGCAGCTGGAATGCGACGTGGCGGCGCTGTCCATGGCCTACCTCGGTGACCGGACGCCGTCGGAGCTGGCCGGGAGCGGGTGGTGGCGGGTGCACGACGCGGCCGCCCTGAACCGCGCGGACGTGCTGTTCCGGACCACCGCGACCCCGTGGTGCGGCACGTTCTTCTGAAGCGGGCGGGTCAGCGGCGCAGCGCGGCGGTCAGCCGGCCCACCGAGGTGCCCAGCCCCCACCGCTCCGCCAGCGACGCCAGCCGCTCCGGGTCGGCGGGCTCGGCGGGCAGCGCGTCGGGACGGTCCAGCCGCACCGGGGCGTCCTGCGCCACCCGGACCACCGGTTCCACGACGGCCAGGTAGCCGGCCGCGGCGGCCAGCTTCGTGCGCACCGGGGCGCTGAGCCGGGAGTCGGTGCGGTCCAGGACACCGGCCTGCAGGTCGGCCCACGAGTCGAACCGCGAGACCAGGGTGGCCGCGGTCTTGGCGCCGACCCCGGGAACGCCGGGCAGGCCGTCGGAGGGGTCGCCGCGCAGCATCGCGAGCTCGGCGTAGGCCTCACCGGCCCGGCTCACCGGGACCCCGTACTTCTCCGCGACCTCCACCGGGCCCAGCGTCTCCGCCTTGGCCAGCCCGCGGCCCACGTAGATCAGCCGGACCGGGGTCGGGGAGTCCCGGACGACCTGCATCAGGTCGCGGTCGCCGCTGACCACCTGCACGGCGTCGTCGCGCTCGGTGGCGGCGAGCGTCCCGATCACGTCGTCGGCCTCGTAGCCCTCGGCGCCGCCGGTGGCGATCCCGACCGCGTCGAGCACCTCGAGCAGCACCGGGACCTGCGGGGCGAGGGTGTCGGGGACCTCCTCCGGGATGCCGGCGGGCGCGCCGGCCAGGGCCGAACCGCCATTGCCGCCGCCATTGCCGCCGTCGTTGCCCGCCACGCGGTGCGCCTTGTACGACGGCAGCGCCTCGACCCGGAACGCCGGGCGCCAGTCGAGGTCCAGGCAGGCCACCAGCCGGGTGGGACGCCGTTCGGTGACGAGGCGGGCGACCATGTCGCAGAACCCGCGAACGGCGTTGACCGGAGTGCCGTCCGGGGCGGTCACCGACTCCGGTACCCCGTAGTAGGCGCGGAAGTACAGGCTCGCGGCGTCCAGCAGCATCAGCGACGCGGGTGGCAGGGTCACGGCCGCACAGCTTGCCAGGTGCTCGCGCCCCCCGGCGACCCGCAGGATCGCTCCTCCCGAGCCCGAATACCCTGCCGGTATGACTTCGGCCGTCCCCACCGCGCTGCTCGCCGACCGCCTCCGCCGGGCCGGTGAGGTCGCCGCCGACCAGGGCGTCGACCTGCTGCTGGTCACTCCGGGAACCGACCTGCGGTACCTGATCGACGCCGACGGCGAGTCGCACGAGCGGCTCACCTGCCTGATCGTGCCGGCCGCCGGGCACCGTGCGCCGCCCGCTCTGGTGGTACCGCGGCTGGAGGCACCGGGTCTGGCCGGGCTGCCGCTCGACGACCTCGGCGTCGAGGTCGTCACCTGGACCGACGGCGAGGACCCGTACCTGCTGGTCAGCGACCTCGCCGGCGGACCGGTCCGGATGGCGGTGGCCGACTCGATGCCGGCGCGTCACGTCTTCGGCCTGCGCGACGCGTTCCCGGACGTGGCGCAGACGCTGGCCGGACCGGTGATCCGCGAGCTGCGGATGCGCAAGGACGCCGCGGAGGTGGCGCAGCTGCGCGAGGCGGGTGCGGCGATCGACCGGGTGCACGCGCGCATGGGCGAGTTCCTGCGGCCGGGACGGACCGAGGCCGAGGCCGGCGCCGACATCAGCGCGGCCATCGTCGCCGAGGGCCACACCTGCGCCGCGTTCGTGATCGTCGGCTCCGGGCCGAACGGCGCGAGCCCGCACCACGACGTCTCGGACCGGGTGATCGAGCGCGGCGACGTCGTCGTGGTCGACATCGGCGGCCCGCTGCCCGGCGGCTACTACTCCGACTCCACCCGCACCTACGCGGTGGGGGCCGAGCCGTCCGCCGCGGTGCGCGAGACCTACTCCGTGCTGCAGGCTGCCCAGGAGCGCGCGGTGCAGGCCGTGCGGCCGGGGGTGACGGCGCAGGACATCGACGCCGCGGCCCGGGAGCCGATCACCGAGGCCGGGTTCGGCCCGCAGTTCGTGCACCGCACGGGCCACGGCATCGGGCTCGACGTCCACGAGGAGCCCTATGTCGTCGGCGGCAACGCGCTGCCGCTGGAGCCGGGCATGGCGTTCAGCGTGGAACCGGGCATCTACCTCGACGGCCGGTGGGGTGCCCGGATCGAGGACATCGTCGTGGTGACCGAGACCGGCCACGAGCGCCTGAACAACCGTCCCCGAGACCTCACCGTCCTCTAGCCCGGCCACCGGCCCGCGACACCGAACGCGGGACGGGAGCGGTCAGGCGGCGGCCGGGGCCGGGGCGGCCGTCTCGGCGTGCAGGCGGCCGTCCGGGCCCACCAGGCAGGCCGCACGCCGGTCTCCGCCGCGGACGAACTCGCCCAGGCAGCCACCGATCTGCGCGTGCCCCGTCGCGCTGGGATGGAACGACTCCTGGAACAGGTGCAGGCCGATCGCGTCGAGCCTGCCGTACACCAGGGCCCGCGGATCCACCGTGATCCGCCGCTGCCACTCCGCGTCCCGCGTGGGCCGGCTGCACGCCTCGTAGCCCTCGGTGGCACGGGACAGGTCGAGGAACCGGACGCCGGCGCGGTCGGCGACCGCGGCCAGCGTCGCGGACAGCTCGGGGAACAGGGCCGTGCGGCCCCACTCGGCGTCGGCCCGGCTGTACGGGCAGCCCTCGACCCCGTGCAGCGGGCCCATCTTCTCGGTGATGGGGGAGGCGTAGGAGGCGAGCACGAAGGCGTACGCCGCGTCGGCGTATCCGGCCCGGCGCATCGCCGCGCGCACGTCGGCCACCGCTGCCTCGACCTTCGGCGCGAGCGCGGCCATCCGCTCCGCCAGGCGCGGCCCGATCGTGTTGCGGCAGGGCCCGACGGTCGGGTCGACGAACGTGCGGATGCAGGCGACCGCGGTGGCGGTCAGCGCGACGTCGTCGTTCGCGCCGATCTGCAGCGTCACCGCCGTGACCCGGTGGCGGGTGGCGACCTCGACGAGCCGCTCCGCCTGCGAGCCCTCGGTGTGCTGGGTCGACGTGCCGAACCGCACCTGCGTGGTGTCGGCCCCGGAACAGGCGAGGTTCACCGATGCGTCGGCCAGGCCGGTGTGGTGCACGTATGCGGCGGGCGAGCGGTGGCACCAGTTGCCGTTCTCGCCGCGGGTGCCCGGCTCGTAGTCCTCGGCGCCCTCCCCGGACGCGGTGCTGTCGCCCAGCGCGACGACGGCGGTGGGCCGCGGATCCGCGGCCGGTCGGGCGGCGGCCGGGACGGCGCTCAGCAACCCGGCCGCGAGGCCGGCGGCGAGCACGGCGAGTACGGCGAGGACACGACGGGCTGCGGGCACGGGGCTGACGCTAACCACCTCCCACGCGGCTGAACAGGACACTCACCGTGTCCTGGGGACAACTCCGGCGCGCCCCACCTCCGGGAGCAACCCGACATCACCGTGCGCCACCGGAGATCATCCGTCCGGCCGAACGATCGGCTCCGGGGAACCCCGAGATCGTCTCCGGACGTTCACCGAGGACAGGCCCTCCCGGACACGGGAGAGTGGAGTTCAGCGGCGAGATCCGCCGCTCAGGAAGGAGCCATCGGTGGCATCGACCCTCACCCGTCCCCGGCACGGGAAGGTCATCGCCGGCGTCTGCGCCGGTCTGGCGGAGCGTTTCGGCTGGAACCCCAACATGGTCCGGCTGGCGTTCCTGCTGTCCTGCCTGCTGCCCGGCCCGCAGTTCATCCTCTACATCGTGCTGTGGGTGCTCATGCCCAAGCGGCCCTACTGACCGGCGTCCGTCGGGTGCTCGACGAGGCCCGCTCGCCGCGGCCACCGCATGATCATCGGTTCCGGGATATCCGAGGCACCGGTGCAGCAGGTGTCCCGATTCTGCTGACCACGCGCGGGCGGGCCGGACAGGGCGGGCCACCGGAACGCGCAGTGCGGTAGACCTGAGCGGTGACCCGTACCCTGCTGATCGGCGTCCGGGTGCTCGACCCGGCCGCCGGCCCCGCGACCTCCGCGTGCGAGACGGTCGACGGGCGGATCAGCTGGATCGGCTCGGCTGCCGATGCCCGTGAGCGGGCCCGCTCCGGCGACCCCGTCGAGGTTCACACCTACGACGGGGCCGTCGTCGCGCCGGCGTTCGTCGACGCGCACGTCCACACCACCGCGTCCGGACTGCTCGTCGACGGGCTCGATCTCACGTGCGCCCGCTCGCCGCACGACGTCCTCGACGCGGTCGCGGCCCGGGCCGCGACCCGGCCCGGCACGGTGATCTGGGGCCACGGCTGGGAGGACAACCGCTGGTCCCCGGCCCGGCCACCGACCCGCACCGAGCTCGACCGGGCGGCCGGTGGTGTCCCGGTCTACCTCAGCCGCATCGACGTGCACTCCGCGCTGGTGTCCTCCGCGCTGCTGGACCGGGCCGCGGCGGCGGTCGGTGCGCCCGGCTGGTCGGCCGACGGTCCGCTGTCCGCCGACGCCCACCACCACGTGCGGCGGGCCGCCCTCGCCGCCATCGACCCCACCCAGCGCCGCGCCGCGCAGCGGGCGTTCCTCACCGACGTGGCCGCGCGCGGTGTTGCGGTCGTCCACGAATGTGCCGGGCCGGACATCTCCGGCCACGAGGACCTGGCCGGCCTGCTCGTGCTCGACACCGGCGTCGACGTGGTCGGGTACTGGGGCGAACCCGTCGCGACCGCCGCGCAGGCCCGGGAGCTGCTGGCGGCGACCGGCGCCCGCGGCCTGGCCGGGGACCTGTTCGTCGACGGTTCGCTCGGGTCCCGCACCGCCGCGCTGCGCGCCCCGTACGCCGACGCCCCCGGATGCACCGGCAACCGCTACCTCGACGCCGCGGCCATCGGCATCCACCTCGCCGCGTGCTCCGCGGCCGGGGTGCAGGCCGGCTTCCACGTGATCGGCGACGCCGCCGCCGACCTCGTCCTCGACGGGCTCGCCGAGGCGGCCCGCATCGTCTCCCCGGCGACCGTGCGGGCCGCACGGCACCGGCTCGAACACCTGGAGATGGTCGATCCCGATCAGGCGGCGCGGCTGGCCGCGCTCGGCGTGGTCGCGAGCGTGCAGCCCGCCTTCGACGCGGCGTGGGGCGGGCCCACCGGGATGTACGCCGCCCGGTTGGGCCCGGCGCGGGCGGCGGCGATGAACCCCTTCGCGACGCTGCACGCCGCGGGGGTGAGCCTGGCGTTCGGCTCCGACTCACCGGTCACCCCGGTCGACCCGTGGGGCACGGTGCGCGCCGCGACCGGGCACACCCGTCCCGCGTCGGCGGTCGGCGCTGACGTCGCCCTGGGTGCCCACACGGCCGGCGGGTACCGCGCGGCCGGGGTCGACGACCCGGTGGCCGGGCGGCTGGTGGTGGGCGCGCCGGCGAGCTACACGGTGTGGGACGGTGCCGGCCCGCTGGACGGGGTCGCCGCGAGCCCGAGGTGCCTGCGCACCGTGCACCGGGGCCGGGTGCTGTTCGAGGCGGCGACGGACCGGCCGAGCGTCCGGCCCGCCTGATCGAGGTCCGGGCGCCGGCAACCGGGCCACCGCGGTTCCGGCGTCTCGAGCGCTGATCGTCTCGCCGGGGCGTCGGCGCCCGGTGCGCACGGCCCGGCCCGACCGGTGGCTCCCGTCGCGGAGGCCGGCGACCGCGGCCGGCGCCGCCTTCGGGGGTCTGCCCCACCCGGTCCGGGGGCCACCGGTACCCCGGGACCGGCCCGACCTGTGGCACCATTGCCCTCGTGATCGACCGGACCAGCCGCCGCCCGCTCGCCGGGTGCTGCTGTCCGGGGTGTCGTCGCAGCTGTCGCTGTCACAGCTGACCACCCCGGACCCGTCCATCCTGCCGCCCCGGCGGCCCACACCGTCTGCGATCACCTCATGATCAGTGCGCCCGACCTCCGTGGTCACACCGTTCTCGCCCTGCACGCCCACCCCGACGACGAGGCGATCTTCACCGGCATCACGCTGCGCCGGCTCGCCGACGCCGGGGCCCGGATCGTCCTGGTTCTCGCCACCGGCGGTGAGCTGGGGGAGTCCCGGGTGCCGCTGGCGCCCGGCGAGACCGTCACCCGCCGGCGCATCGCCGAGCTCGAGCGCTCCGCCGCGCTGCTCGGGGTGTCCCGGCTGGTGTTGCTCGGGCACCGCGACTCCGGCCTGCCGGGCCGGCCCAGCGCGTCGCACGCCCGGGCGCTGGCCGCCGCCGACCCGCTGGCCCTGGCCAGCCGGCTCGCGGAACTGGTCGCCGCCGAGGGCGCGGGCACCGTGATCCACGACGACGAGCCCGGCATCTACGGCCATCCCGACCACCGCGCCGCGGGCCGCATCGGCGCGATCGCCGCCGAGCTGACCGGCGCGACGAGCTACCGCATCACCGTCGACCGCGAGCACCTGCACGTGAGCGCCCGCGGGGCCCACCTGGTGCACGGTGCGGCCGACGCCGCCGCCGTCGGGTACGGCCGGGTCACCGCCGAGATCACGCTCGCGATCGAGGGCGACAGCGCGCACCTGGCCGCCAAGCGGGCCGCGATCACCGCGCACGCCAGCCAGGTCGACCCCGGTCAGGTCCCGGTCGGGGAGTTCGCCGCGGCCTACGGCTACGAGTGGTTCGTGCGCGAGGGCGGGCCGGGGGTGCTCGACCTGCTCGGCAACGCGCACCTGCTGGCCGGTGCGGCGACGGCCTGATCGGCGCGCCGCGACGAGCCGGGCCGGCACGGCTTCGAGCCCGCGTGGGCGGCTGCCGAACCCGGTCCGCACCGGTCTCGAACAGCGAGATCCAGTAGCGGCAGGCTCGGTCCAGGATCTCGCGGCCGCCCGGGCCCGCTCAACGCGAGCGGTGTCCGGTGGCGCAGGGTGAGGCCCGTCCCGGGGGGATGTCCGGCGGCCGCGATGGGCCCCGGTAGGCGACCGTAGGCTGCGGGAGTGGCCGCACCCACCGTCGACCCCGCCGCGGAGCCCACACCGGCCGCCCGCCCGTCCGCACGCAGCCGGCTCTCGTTCACCGCGCGCCTGCTGGCCGCGGCCACCGCGGGCGGACTGCTCTACCTCAGCTTCCCGCCACGCACCCTGTGGTGGCTGGCGCCCCTCGCGTTCGCCCTGCTCGGCACCGTCCTCCGGGGTGCGCGCGCCCGCGCCGGTCTCGGCTACGGGGTGCTGTTCGGGCTCGGGTTCCTCGTCCCGCTGCTGAGCTGGACCGGCGGGTACGTCGGCCCGCTGCCCTGGCTGGTGCTGGCGGCGTTCGAGGCGCTGTTCCTCGGCGTCGCCGGTGCCGGGATGGCCGTGGTCTCGCGGCTGCCCGTAGCGCCGCTCTGGGCCGCCGCGGTGTGGGTCGTCGGCGAGGCCGTCCGCGGCCGGGTGCCGTTCGGCGGTCTCCCGTGGGGCCGGGCCGGGTTCGGCCAGCCCGACGGCCCGTTGCTACCGGTCGCCGCCGTGGGTGGCGTCCCGCTGCTGTCCTTCGTCACGGTGCTGGCCGGGCTCGCGCTCGCCGAGACGGTCCGCCGGCTCGTCCGCCCGGAGCCAGGCACACCACGACGCGCCGCGGTGCTGCCCGCCGGGCTGGTGATCGCCGCCCTGCTCGCCGGCCCGCTGGCGGCGCTGGTACCGGCCACCCGCACCGGCCCGGACCGGGCCGTCACCATTGCGGCGGTCCAGGGCAACGTTCCCCGCCTGGGCCTGGACTTCAACGCGCAGCGCCGGGCCGTGCTCGACAACCACGTCCGCGAGACCGAGCGGCTCGCCGCCGACGTCGCCGCGGGCCGCGCCCCGCGCCCCGATCTGGTGATCTGGCCGGAGAACTCCAGCGACATCGACCCGTTGCGCAACGGCGACGCGGCCGCGCAGATCGACCGGGCCGCCGCCGCCGTCGGGGCGCCCGTTCTGGTGGGCACGGTCCTGCTCAACCCCGACGGCCGGACCACGAGCAACTCCGCGCTCGTGTGGGCGGCCGGGGCCGGTCCCGTCGAGCGCAACGACAAGCGCCGGGTCCAGCCGTTCGGGGAGTACCTGCCGTGGCGGTCGTTCTTCTCGCTGTTCTCCAGCTACGCCGACCGGGCCGGCTACTTCGTACCCGGGCCCGGGCCGGGGGTCGTCTCGATGGCCGGCGTGCCGGTGGGGGTGGCCATCTGCTGGGAGGTCGCGTTCGACGACCTGGTCGCCGAGAGCGTCGCGGCCGGGGCCACGGTGCTCGCCGTGCCGAGCAACAACGCCACGTTCGGCCTGTCCGAGATGACCTACCAGCAGCTTGCGATGTCCCGGGTTCGGGCCGTCGAACACGACCGCTCGGTGATCGTGGCGACCACCAGTGGGGTGAGCGCGACGATCACGCCCGATGGAACGGTCACAGCCGGCACGGGGCAGTTCGTGCCCGGAACCCTGGTCGGTCCGACCGTCTTGCGCAGCACCACTACGCTGGCAACCCGGTTGCGGTCGGTGCCCGAGTGGGTGCTGGCCGCATTAGGGGTGGCGGCGGTCGGTGTTGCGGGCCTCGGGGCCCGGCGCGGCCGCGGGAGGCCCGGTTCGGCGCCCGCGGCCCGACGGGACCAGGCAGGAGAGAACGAGGATGGCTGAGCCCATGGGGCCAGTGCTGGTGGTGATCCCGACCTACAACGAGCGGGACAACCTCGGTCCGATCGTGGGGCGGTTGCATGCCGCGGTCCCCACCGCCGATGTCCTCGTCGTGGACGACGCCAGCCCCGACGGCACCGGTGAGCTGGCCGACGAGATGGCCGCCGCCGATCCCCGGATCCGGGTCCTGCACCGGACCGAGAAGGCCGGGCTCGGCGCCGCCTATCTGGCCGGATTCGGCGTCGCGCTGCAGGGCGAGCACCAGGTCGTCGTCGAGATGGACGCCGACGGGTCGCACGCCCCCGAGGACCTGCCCGCCCTGCTGGCGGCCCTGTCCGACGCGGACCTCGTCCTCGGCTCCCGGTACGTCGAGGGCGGCGAGGTGCGCAACTGGCCGGCGCACCGGCAGTGGCTCTCCCGCGGCGGGAACCTGTACTCGCGCCTCGCGCTGGGGGTCGGCATCCGCGACATCACCGGCGGTTACCGGGCGTTCCGGCGGCAGGTCCTCGAGGAGCTCGATCTCGGTGAGGTCGCCTCGCAGGGCTACTGCTTCCAGGTCGACATGGCGTGGCGTGCCGTGCAGGCCGGGTTCCGGGTGCGCGAGGTGCCGATCACCTTCGTGGAGCGCGAGCGCGGGACGTCGAAGATGAGCGGCGCGATCGTGGGCGAGGCGCTGTGGCAGGTGACCCGCTGGGGGTTCGCGCACCGGTTCCGCCGTCTCCGGCGCGACCAGCCGGTCACCGAGGACCGGGCCGGCGCCTGACGGCGCGTCGGCCGGACACGGTCAGGACACGACGAAGAAGCCGGGCCCCACGGGAGGTGGCCCGGCTTCTTCGACGTTCGGTGTGTCAGGAGATCAGGCGATCTCCGCGCGGCGCTCGCGCAGGAGCTCGAGACGCTCGGAGAGCAGCTCCTCCAGCTCGGCCACCGAGCGGCGCTCCAGGAGCATGTCCCAGTGCGTGCGCGGCGGCTTGGCCTTCTTCTCCTCGGGCTCAACGCCGTCGATCCGCTTACCCATGCCACCTTGCGGCGACTCCCACGTGGCCGGCGCCTCGGCGTCGTTGGCGAAAGGCACCTCGAACTCATGGCCGTTCGGTGACACATAGCGGACGATCTGCCGCGGCGCGAGGTCGTGGTTGCGGTCGGTCTCGTAGCTGACAGCCCCGAGCCGGCTGCCACGGAGCACGCGGTCGGCCATGCGTCATCCTCCCGTTCACAATGCCGAGGGAGCCTCCCTCGACGTCACAACATCAGTACGGGGTGTAACGTCTGCGGAGCAGCCGTCATTCCCGCCGAAGGGTTGACCACTGACGGTGTCGGCTTCGCAGTCGACACCGGGTTCGTGGCCGCCCCGACTGGTGAGTGTCCCCCATCTAGCCCCCTCGCACACGCGCATGTGACGTGTCAGCCAGATGTGAGTTAGGTCACCACTCGCGCGCGAGCTGTTTACATGAGCGCCGAATGCGCGTAACCGAGCCGCCCCGGCCGGGCTCCCGGTCATAGGGCGCGATCCGGACGAGCGGTCACGAGTCGGGTGCCGGGGGCCGGACGGGCCACAGCGCGACCAGCCCGGCGGCGAGCACGATCAGGATGCCGACGATGCCGGCGCGGTCCGAGCCGAACAGGAAGGTGAACAGCCCGACCAGGGTCGGCGCGAGGAACGACACCGCGCGTCCGGTGGTCGCGTACAGGCCGAACATCTGGCCCTCCTGTCCGGGCGGGGTCAGCCGGGCGAGGTAGGTGCGCGAGGAGGACTGCGCCGGTCCGACGAACAGGCACAGGCCGAGACCGAAGATCCAGAACGCGGTCGGGCCGGACAGGAACAGCAACACGACACCGCAGACCAGCATGCCGACCAGCGAGCCGACGACGACCGCCTTCGGCCCGGCCCGGTCGTCGATCCGGCCGGCGAGCAGGGCGCCGATGGCCGAGACGACGTTCGCCACCACCCCGAAGACCAGGACGTCGCCCGCAGCGATCCCGTAGACGGTCACCGCCAGCACCGCGCCGAAGGTGAAGATCGCGGCCAGCCCGTCGCGGAACAGCGCGCTCGCAGCCAGGAAGTACACGGTGTGCGGGTTCGCCCGGTAGAGCTCCCGTAGATCGGTGAACAGCCGCCGGTAGGAGGCGGCCAGACCGAGCCGGGCAGCCCGGTCGGGCCGCGGCGGCGACTCCGGGACCGCGAACAGCAGCGGCAGCGCGAACAGCGCGAACCAGGCGGCGGCGACCAGCGCGACCAGCCGGATGTTGAGCCCGCCCTCCGTGCTCACCCCGAGCAGGCCGCGAGTCGGGCCCTCGCCGGCGATGAGGCCGACGTAGACCGCGAGCAGCGCCACGATGCCGCCGAAGTAGCCCATCGCCCAGCCGAACCCGGAGACCCGGCCGATGGTGTGCGGGGTGGAGACCTGACGCAGCAGCGCGTTGTAGGACACCGACGCGAGCTCGAAGAAGATCGAGCCCAGCGCCAGCAGCACCAGACCCAGCCACAGGTAGGTGTACTCGTCGCGGACGGCGAACAGCCCGGCCATCGCGACGACGACCAGCGCCGTCCACACCCCGACCGAGCGACGCCGCCTGCCCCCGTCGGCGCGCTGACCGATCACCGGGGCGAGCAGCGCGATGAACAGCCCGGCGATGCCGAGCGACCAGCCGAGCCAGCTGTTCGCGCTGATGCCACCGGGCAGGTCCGCGCCGACCGAGTCGGTGAGGTACACGGAGAAGACGAAGGTGAGGATGACGGCGTTGAACGCGGCCGATCCCCAGTCCCACACCCCCCAGGCCAGAACCTGCCCGCGGGTGGCAGGCGCGTCGACGGTGTCCCCGGTCGACGCAGCAGCGGTGCTCACGGCGCGACTGTAGCGGCGGGACCGGCGGTCCCGGGCCCTCACGCCGCGGCGGACCTCAGGCCGCCCACTCGCCGCGGTCGTGGAGCAGGTCGCGGAGCAGATCGGGACGATCGGAGATCAGTCCGTCGGCGCCGAGGTCGAGCAGCTGGCCCATCTCCGCCCGGTCGTTCACGGTCCACACGTGGACCTCACGGGCCGAGGCGTGCGCGACGCGTAACAGGTCGGAGTCGACGACACGCAACGCCCCGAAGTGGTGCGGTAGCTGGGCGAGCCCGCCGTGCACCGGGGGCAGCACCGGCAACCCCGACAGTGCGCCCAGCGGGCCGGGCAGCGCCTCGAGCCAGGCCCGGCTGCGCAGGCCGAACGCCGAGGTCTGGGCCATGGAGGTGAGCAACCGGTCGCCGCCGCCGGCGCGGGCCCGGCGCAGCCAGCGTTCGTTGTAGCCGCCGATGCAGACCCGGTCCCAGGCGTTGGTGCGCTCCAGCACCGCGAGCGTCGGGAGCACGACCGCGTCGGACTTCAGCTCGATCGTGATGCGGGTGTCGGGCAGCTCGGTGAGCACCTGTTCGAGCCGTGGGATCGGCTCGCGCCCGCTGACCCGGGCCCGTTCGATCTCCGTGGCGGGCATCCGGGCGAGTGCGCCCCGGCCGTCGGTGGCGCGGTCGAGGGTGCGGTCGTGGTGCACCATCGCGACCCCGTCGGCGCTGGCGTGCACGTCGAGCTCGAGGTAGGAGAACCCCTCGTCGACGGCCCGGCGGAACGCTGCGAGCGTGTTCTCGCAGCCGGCGAGCTCGTCGATGTGCCAGCCGCGGTGGGCGTAGGCCCGCGGGTAGGGGCCGTCGAAGTACGGGTGCACAGGTTGCACCCGAGCAGCGTGCCAGCCCCGGTCGATCAGGGGCGACGGGGGAGGTGGGATCGAGCAGACGGATCGGTGAACAGCGGGGCGAGCAGGTCGCCGTGCTCGGCCAGCCGGGCGGGGATGTCCGGGATCGTGAAGACGAGATCGTCGGGGCGCCGGCAGCCGCGCACCTCGTCCCAGGTCAGGGGCGTGGCCACGGTCGGGCGGGCCCGCCCACGCAGCGAGTAGCTGGCGATCGTGGTCTTCGCCGGGTTGTTCTGGCTCCAGTCGACGAACACCTTTCCGCGCCGGCGTGCCCTGGCCATCACCGCGGTGACCTTCTGCGGCCACTCCGCTTCCAGCCGTTCGGCGACATCCCGGGCGAACTCGGAGGTCTGCTCGGCGCGCGAGACCTGCACGGGCAGGTAGAGCTGCATCCCCTTGCCGCCGCTGGTCCGCGGATAGGCCTCGAGGTCGTCCTCGGCCACCAGCTCGGCGATGCGCTCGGCCACCCGGCAGCAGTCGACGATCGTCGCCCCCTCCCCGGGGTCGAGGTCGAAGACCACCAGGTCGGGCGTGTGCCGCCCGCCGCGCGGACCGACCGTCCACTGTGGGACGTGCAGCTCCAGCGCGGCCAGGTTGGCAGCCCAGGCGAGGCCCTCGACGTCGTCGATGAGGGGGAAGTCGGCGGTCTCCGACCGCCCGCCGGGGGTCCCGACCCGCGCCGTGCGGATCCAGTCGGGGGCATGACGGGAGACGTCCTTCTCGAAGAACGACGACTTCTCCACGCCGTCGGGCCAGCGCACCATGGTCACCGGACGGTCCCGCAGGTGGGGCAGGATGACGTCGGCGACGGTCCAGTAGTGCTCCAGCACGTCCGCCTTGGTGGTGCCGGTCAGCGGGTACAGCACCTTGCCCGGGTTGGTCAGCTTCGCCCGCCCGACGCCCCCGGTGGCCCGCTCGGCCTGCTGCGGGCGGGGCTCGCGCGGAGCAGGCGGGGCACCGGTCGGGATCTCGACCCACTCCTTGGTGCGCCCGGGGGTGTAGGGCGAGTCGCCGCGTTTGGCGATCACCGCCGGCAGGCCCTGCTCGGCCGCGGCGGTGAGGACCTCCCGGCCGCCGCCGGGGTAGACCGGCGCGAGCCGCCAGTGCGGGCCCTTCAGCGGCAGTTCCTCGAGCAGCGCGCGGCGCTCCCGGAAGGGCAGCTCGGAACAGTCGCGGCCGTCGAGATGCAGGATGTCGCCGATCCACAGCTTCGCCGATCGTGGCGGGTCGTCGGCGAGCTCGCCGTCGAGCAGCACCTGCGTCGCCCCCAGCGACGGGCCCAGCTCCCGGAGCTGGGGGAGCTCGGGGGTGAGGTCCGCGCCGTCGGCGTCGGTCACCCGAGCCCGGCCGCCCTCGACCCGGACGATCACCCGTTCACCGCCGAAACCGATCTGCAGCCACCAGCCGTCCCCGGCCGGCAACCGGCCCCCGGCGGGCAGCATTGGGGCGGCGTCGCGGGGGAGCGGGGCCCGATCCGGCCTCGGATCGGATCGGCGCACCAGCCAACCGTCCCGGCGGTCACCGTCGGTGCGGATGAAGACGTAGCGGCCGTCCGCCCGCTCACCGTGCAGCACGACCGCGACCTCGCGGTCGGACCATTTCTCGACGTCGTAGTCGCCGTGGTCCCAGATCGTCATCGTGCCGCCGCCGTACTCGCCGGCGGGGATCTCGCCGGAGAACTCCAGGTACTCCAGCGGATGGTCCTCGGTGCGGACCGCGAGCCGGACCGTGCCGGGTTCGGTGGGCAACCCCTTGGGCACCGCCCAGGAGACGAGGACGCCGCCACGCTCGAGGCGGACGTCCCAGTGCAGCCGCCGCGCGTGGTGCTCCTGAATCACGAATCGATGGTCACCGGCCACGCTGGGTGACGGATCGCCGTCCGGGACGGGCTCGGGTGTGCGCCGCGGATCGCGTTTGCGGCGGTACTCCTCGAGGGGCACTCGGCCAGGTTAAGGCCCGGCGGGGCGGAGGGTCGGAGGAGCCGGGTTCGCACTCTTGTGTGAACCCCGATCGGCTGGCAGCATAGCCTCACCTAAGCACGATGAAGGGTGACCTTGATGTACGTGTGCATCTGCGCGGCCGTGACAGAGTCCCAGCTCCGATCCTGTATCGACGGGGGCGCTCGGACGGTCGAGGAGGTCGGCGATGCCTGCGGCGCCGGCACCGGCTGCGGTGGCTGCATGAACAGTGTCGACGTGTTCCTGGCTGCGGCGAACAGCCCATCGGACCTGGCCGGACTGCCGCTCAGCGCCTGATCCGACCGGCGCGTAGATCAACGCCTGAGGCCCGCCTAGCCTTTCCAGAGTCCGTCCTTCCTATTGGCCTCCCTGCCGTCGCCGCTACGGTCTGTGTTTCCCCATCGGACCGTTCGACAAGGCGAGGGTCAGCATGCAGGGCGATCCCGAGGTCATCGAGCTGCTCAACGAGCAGCTCACCAGCGAGCTCACCGCGATCAACCAGTACTTCCTGCACGCCAAGATGCAGGCCAACTGGGGCTATACGAAGCTCGCGTCCCACACGCGCGACGAGTCGATGGACGAGATGCGGCACGCGGAGAGGATCACCGACAGGATCCTGTTCCTCGAAGGCCTGCCGAACTACCAGCGGCTGTTCCAGCTGCGCATCGGGCAGACCGTCCGTGAGCAGCTGCAGGCCGACCTGGCCGTCGAGCTCGAGGTGGTCGAGCGGCTGCGGCCCGGGATCACGATGTGCCGCGAGAAGCGCGACATCACCACGGCCAACCTCCTCGAGGAGATCCTCGCCGACGAGGAACACCACATCGACTACCTCGAGACGAACCTCGAGCTGATCGACCGTCTCGGCGAGCAGCTCTACCTCGCGCAGCTGGTGGACCAGCCGCCGAAGCCGGGCTGAGCGGGCTTCTCCGGTCGGCCTCCGGGACCGCATAGCTAGGGATCAGGGTGGGCTTTGGGCCATCAGCGATCCTGTCATAACGAATGCCGGCTGGGGCGCCGAACGCCAGGGGGAGCGCCCCGCCGGTCGATACCCAGCGGCGTCCGGGCCTCCCGGGCGAGCTGCCCGGTCGCGGCGCCCCGGCGGCGCGGGGCCGTGGCCACCCTGGTGAGCCTCCAGGCGTAGGTGATGGAGCCTCGACCCGAGCGAGCCGGCGGACTGGTCGCGCGGTGCGAGGGACCCCGGTGCGGGGCCGCGCCGGGACGGGCCTCAGACGGTTCGACCAACGGCGCTCTGGTGACCCGTGGCAGCCTGTCATCTGCCGGATCGCCGTTCGCCTCCGCAACTCTGCGTCCCCCTCGCATGGCCGGCGGGGGTGACGGGCTTGTCATAACGAGTGCGTCGGGTGCCCGGGTTGCCTCGGGAGGCAGAGGGCGGCGTTCGAAGATGGGTTCGAGCCATCACCGACCCGAACAGTGCCGGCCCGGCTGATACCGACGACCTGGAGCGCCTGACCATGGCTGAGGTGTCCACACTGATCGAAGCATTGCAGGAGCGCGCCGGCCGCGGTGGCTGAGCCCCGCTCGGCGGATGATTCTGCCGAGCCGATAATCGATGTTATGACAGTTATCGATCCCCCGCCCACGGGCTCGGACTGCCCGCGCGCCTGATTGCTGCAGGTGTCCTGAGGACTGACCGAGGTCGACACGGCATCGCGTGCAGGCGGCAGCCCGCCGGCCGCACGGGCATCCCGCTTCCTCGTCTGCGATGGCTGCCGCGAACCCGTCCCGGCGAACGCATCCGAGAGCGCACTCCGGTCCCGGGCCGAACCCGGGCGCGAGGCCGCGGGCGTCGCCGAGACCGTTCTGGGACCAGTTGTGCGGTCTGGTCGTCCTGGCGGGTCGGAACGGCCGGACGGCGCTGGTGCTCGGAGGTCGACGCCGCAGAGATATCGGGCTGGCCTGGGGGGATGGACCGGCCCGACGGAATTGGCTCCGGGAAGTCGGCTTAGCTGCGCAGCCCGTGCGGAACATCGATGCACATGGAGCCGTCCTCGTCGCAAGGAAGGATCGCGAGATGGGCCGAGTGAACACGCCCCTGGATGTCGACCCACTGACCACCGTCATCGGGATCCGCGGCACGCCGTACGCGTGCCCGAACATCCCCACCGTGGACCACCACATCGCCGGTCTGTACACGCGGATCGAGCGCGCCGGCACGAGGTTCCCGGACCTCGTCGAGGAGTACTGGACCGAGATCGATCTGCTGCTCGATCGCCGGATGTGGTTGGAGCTGAACGCGGAGATCAGCGGTGCCGCCTGACGGCCCCCGGGAACATCACGAATGCGCCGCCGGCTGCTCCACCGGCGATCGCGCTGGTGGGTCGAGCTCGCGAGAGCGACGGGCTCTCCGAGTTGAGCGAGGAGAAGTGGTGCAGACCAGCACAGGCCCGACGATCTCGACGCGGATCCGCCCGCCCGGACGGAACGCCGGACGAATCCGGCTCGTGGCCGGGCCGGGCCGGGAGTGCGCAGAGCGTGGGCCTGGGGCCGGGCAGGCTTCACACCCTGCTGCTCGAGAGCGATCGCGGTGGCTTCCACCGAGCCGATCCAGATCGGCAGGTAACGATCCCCACTGGTCTCCCTCAACAGGAGGATGGGCTGGTTCGCGGGCAACTCGACCCTGACACCCACGACGCGCATCTCACTCATGCGCCCGCCTCCTCACCCATCTGCCGTCCGCACTCCGCTCGTTCCGGGGCTCGTCTCGAACTCGATCCGGGCTGATCTGATCGTCGCTGGCCCCAGGCGGCGTCTGACCCCCCCGACGCTACACGGGCCATCTCGACCGCGCGCGCCTCCGGACGGGCAGTTCGCGGCCGAATCGTGGACGCGGTCAGCCGCGGCCCGCACCGGGCTCGCGCGGTCCGGTCAGGAAGACCAGCCGGAACTTGCCGATCTGGACCTCGTCACCGTTGGCCAGGACCGCGGTGTCCACCGGCTCACGGTTGACGTAGGTGCCGTTCAGGCTGCCCACGTCGACGACGACGAACTCGCCGGAGTCCCGCCGGAACTCGGCGTGCCGGCGAGAGACCGTCACGTCGTCGAGGAAGATGTCGCTGTCGGGGTGGCGCCCGGCGCTCGTGGTGGAGCGGTCGAGCAGGAAGCGGGAGCCTGCGTTGGGCCCGCGCTTGACCACCAGCAGCGCCGAGCCGGGGGGCAGCGCGTCGACACCGGAGACCGGCTGCTCCTGCACCGGCTGCTCGGCATCGGCGAGGAAATCAGCCCGGAAGACCGACGTGGTCTCCGGACTACGCTCCGGCGGAACGCCGGGCCCGTCGTTCGTGGTCACCTCGGGGTCTCCTCCTGCGGTGTGGGGATGCTGGCCCGGTCTGCGAACCGCCGCTCAACCTACCGTGCGGCGCGAGATCAGGACTGATCGGTCAGCTCACGGTATGCCGCCGCGTCGAGCAGGTCGCCGACCTGGGCTGACGCGTCGTCGCTGAGCCGCAGCTCCACGATCCAACCGGCGTCGTACGCGCCCGAATTGATCAGCTCGGGGCTGCTCTCGAGCGCTTCGTTGACGGCCACGACCTCGCCGCTCAGCGGGGCGTAGATGTCCGAGACGGACTTGGTGGACTCGACCTCGCCGAAGGCGTCACCGGCGGCGAAACGAGCGCCGACGGCCGGAAGCTGGACGAAGACGACGTCGCCCAGTTGTTCCTGGGCGTGATCGGTGATGCCGATCCGGACGACACCGTCGCCCAGTTCCCGCACCCATTCGTGCGCTTCGGTGTATCGGAGGTCGTCTGGGATCACGGCGGGGAGCCTAGCCCGATCTCACCGGGCGTCGCGGCGGGGCTGCGCCTCGGAGCGGTCGCGCGGCAGGGGTGGTGCGACCGGGGTCCGCATGGCCAGCACGAACTGCACCAGGTAGAGCGCCCCGGACCACAGGTACAGCGTGACCCCCCACGCGGCGAACGCGTAGCCGAACGGCCGCGCCAGCTCCGCGAACCATCCCTGGCCCTGGCCCAGCAGCAGCAGCGGGAACGCGTAGAGCAGCTGGAAGGTGGCGGCCTTGCCCATGTAGGTCACGACGAACGGGCCGAAGCCGCGGCGGCGCAGCAGCGGCAGGCACAGGGCGAGCACCAGGTCACGGGCGACGAGCACGGACACCACCCACCACGGGACGATCTCCCGGACGCCCAGCGCGACCAGCGCGGCCAGGATGTAGAGCCGGTCCGCAGCGGGGTCGAGCAGCGCGCCGAGCCGGCTGTACTGGCCGAGCAGGCGGGCCAGTTTGCCGTCCAGCCAGTCGGTGAGCCCGCCGACCATCAGCACCGCGATCGCCCAGCCGTCCGCGCGCGGCCCGAGCAGCAGGTAGAGGACCAGCGGTACGCCCGCCAGCCGGAGCACGCTGAGCAGGTTGGGGATCGTCAGCACCCGGTCGGTTCCGGCCTGCGGTGTCGGCGCCTGGGCCACGCGGAGCAGCCTACGGCGCCCCCCGACGGGGCCTCGCGGGCGACCACCGACCGGGTGCGGGCGGGCGGTCGGGACGGCACGATGTCGGCCATGGATGCTTCGGCGCTCAAGGATCTGCAGGCTCCGCTCAAGGCGCGCTACCGGGAGGATCCGGGGTCGGCGCTGGTCACCCTGACCGCGGACGGCGAGCTCGACGGCACCGGGGTGGCCTGCCGCGTGCGTACCGCGACCGCGCTGGCCGAGGCCGGACTGCACCCGGCCACCGGGGGTGACGGCACCCAGCTGTGCTCGGGCGACATGCTGCTCGAGGCGCTCGTGGCCTGCGCCGGGGTGACGCTGCGGGCCGTGGCGGCCGCGCTCGGACTGGAGGTGGCCGGCACCGTCCACGCCGAGGGGGATCTCGACTTCCGCGGCACCCTCGGCGTCGACAAGGAGGCCCCGGTCGGGTTCCGCGACATCCGGCTGAGCTTCGACCTGCAGACCTCGGCCGACGCCGAGCAGGTCGCGACCCTGGTCAAGCTCACCGAGCGGTACTGCGTCGTGCTGCAGACGATCCGGTCCTCGCCGTCGACGGCGGTCGCGGTCCATGTGTCCGGCGGAGCGCCGGCCTGACCCGCCCCGCGTCACGGGTGTCCCCGCCGAGCCGCCGGCGACGGTAGGTTCCCGGCATGGGGAGCGAAGCCGCTGGTTCCGAGGTCGCCGGGTCCGCTGTCGGATCAGCCGCCGGGTCCGCGGTCGGCTCCACCGCCGGCCGGGCCACCGATCCGTCGGTGCTCGACGCGCTCGCCGCGGTGGTGGGGGCGGACCACGTGGCGGCGGGCGCGAGCGTCGCCGAGGACTACGCCCACGACGAGGCGCTGTCCATCGCGGCCCAGCCCCCCGCCGCGGTGGTCCGCCCGGGCAGCACCGCCGAGGTGGCGGCGATCCTGCGGCTGGCCGCCGAGCACCGACTCCCCGTCACCGCACGCGGCACCGGGACCGGTCTCTCCGGCGCGTCGATCCCTCGTCCCGACGGTCTGGTGGTGTCGTTCGAGCGGATGAACCGGATCCTCGAGATCGACACCGAGAACCACGTCGCCGTCGTCCAGCCCGGCGTCACGCTGGCCGATCTCGACGAGGCGACGGCCGCGCACGGCCTGAGCTATCCCGTCTACCCCGGGGAGTACGGCGCGAGCCTCGGCGGCAACGTCGCCACCAACGCGGGCGGGATGCGCGCGGTCCGCTACGGCGTGACCCGCCAGCAGGTCCAGGGCCTGGAGGCCGTGCTGCCCTCCGGCGAGGTGCTGCGCACCGGCGGCAAGCTCGCCAAGGCCAGCACCGGTTACGACCTCACCCAGTTGATCGTCGGCTCCGAGGGCACGCTCGCGCTCGTCACCGAGGCCACCCTGCGGCTCTACCCCCGCCACCCGCACCAGGCGACCGTGCTGGCCCCGTTCACCGGCGTCGACGAGGTCGCGGCCGCCGTGCCCCGGATCGTCGCCTCCGGCATCGGCCCGCTGATCCTCGAGTACATCGACGCGCTGACCATGGGCGCGATCACCCACGCGCAGGACCTCGACCTGGGCGTCCCGGACCAGGTCCGCGAGTCCGCCCAGGCCTACCTGCTGGTGATGCTGGAGAACGCCACCCCCGACCGGCTCGAGGAGGACACCGAGCGGCTCGGGGAGCACCTGGTGTCGCTGGGCGCCGTCGACACGTACGTGCTGCCCGGGCCGGCCGCCCGCCGTCTCGTCGACGCCCGGGAGAAGGCGTTCTGGACCGCGAAGGCGATCGGCGCCCAGGACATCGTCGACGTCGTGGTGCCGCGAGCGGCGATCCCGGAGTTCCTGCGCCGGGCCCGGGAGATCGCCGAGCGGCACGGCTCGTTCGTGGCCGGTTGCGGGCACGCCGGGGACGGCAACGTGCACCTGTCGGTCTTCGAGACCGACCCGGACGTGCGCTACCGGCTGCTGCGCGAGCTGTTCGAGGCGGGCATGAAGCTCGGCGGGCTGATCTCCGGCGAACACGGCGTGGGCCGGACCAAGAAGCGGTACTTCACCGAGCTCACCGACCCGGTGACCCTCGACCTGATGCGCCGCATCAAGCAGGCGTTCGACCCGGCCGGGATCCTCAACCCCGGCGTCCTGCTCGACCCCGTGAGTGGATGACGCCGTTCTGACGGCATCGTCCACTCACGAGCACGACGAAGGAGTGCAGCATGAACGGAGCCCAGGCGCTGATCCGCACGCTCACCGGCGGCGGGGTGGACATCTGCTTCGCCAACCCGGGTACCTCGGAGATGCACTTCGTGGCCGCGCTCGACGCGGTGCCACGGATGCGCGGCGTCCTGACCCTGTTCGAGGGGGTGGCCACGGGCGCGGCCGACGGGTACGCGCGGATGGCCGGCCGGCCCGCCGCGACCCTGCTGCACCTCGGCCCGGGGTTGGGCAACGGCCTGGCCAATCTGCACAACGCCCGCCGGGCGGGGGTGCCGGTCGTCAACGTCGTGGGTGACCACGCCACGTTCCACAAGCAGTACGACGCGCCGCTCGAATCCGACATCGACGCGATCGCCGGCGCCGTGTCCGGCTGGGTGCGGCGCAGTACGAGCGCCGCCGACGTCGGCCCGGACGCAGCCGCCGCGATTGCCGCCGCGTCCGGCCCGCCCGGGCAGGTCGCGACCCTGATCCTGCCGGCCGACGTCTCCTGGTCCGAGCGGGACGCGGCGCCCGGTGAGTGCCCGGAGCCCCCGCATCCCCTCGGCCGCGGCACCCTCGACGCCGACACCCTCGAGGCCGCCGCGAAGGCTCTCGGGTCCGGCGAGCCCTGCCTGGTCCTCGTCGGCGGGGAGGCCACTCGTGAGCCGGGCCTGGTCGCCGCCGCCCGGATCGCCGCGGCGACCGGGGCGAAGCTGCTGGCCGAGACGTTCCCGACCCGCTTCGAACGCGGCGCCGGGGTCCCCGCGGTGGACCGGCTCGGCTACCTGGCGGACATGGCGATCCACCAGCTCAGCGGGATCAAGCACCTGGTCCTGGCCGGTGCGAGACCGCCGGTGACGTTCTTCGGCTACCCGAACAAGCCCAGCGACCTGGTGCCCGAGGGCTGCCAGGTGTACCCGGTGGCGGCTCGCGAGGGCGCTGCTCTCGCCGCGCTCGAGGCCCTCGCCGACCTCGTGGCACCGGGCACCGAGGCCCCGCTCGCACCGGCCGCCCGGCCCGCGCTGCCCACCGGTCCGCTGACCGTGGAGACCGCCGCCGCCGTGGTCGGGGCGCTGCTGCCCGAGGGCGCGATCGTCGTCGACGAGGCGATCACCTCCGGCCTCGGTCTCCCCGGTGCCACCGCGGGAGCCCCGCGGCACGACTGGCTGACCCTGACGGGCGGCTCCATCGGCTACGGGCTGCCCGCGGCCACCGGCGCGGCCGTCGCCTGCCCGGACCGACCGGTGTGGTGTCTGCAGGCCGACGGCAGCGCGATGTACACGATCTCCGCGCTGTGGACGCACGCCCGCGAGGGGCTCGACATCACAACGGTGATCTACAACAACTCCGCGTACGCGATCCTGCGGATGGAGCTGATGCAGGTCGGGGCGAGCGAGTCGGGCGAACGGGCCCGGGCGCTCTTCGACCTCGGCGGCCCCCGGCTCGACTTCGTGCAGATCGCCTCCGGCATGGGCGTGCCGGCGGTGCGGGCGAGCACCGCCGAGGAACTCGCGGACGCGCTGCGCCGGGCCCAGGCCGAGCCGGGTCCGCACCTGATCGAGGCGATCGTCCCCTCGCTGGTGCCCTGATGACCGACCATGCCGAGCACGTCCCGGAGATCAGCGCCGACCAGCAGGTCGGCCGGATCTTCGGCTGGCGCCGGGGTTTCGACGTCACCTGGCTGCTGGCGATCGGGCTGCGCAGCGGGATCGTGCACACCCTCGCCGCGCACCCCGGGCTGACGGCCGCGGAGCTGGCCGACCGGCTCGCACTGCACCCGCCCTACACCGCGGCGTGGTGCCGCACGGCGCACGGGTTCGCCGTCCTCGACCTCGACCGGCCGGACGGCCCGAGCGGCGGCGCTCCCGGCTACCGGCTCGCGCCGCACCTGGACACGATCCTCACCGACCCGTCCGATCCGCGGTACCTCGCCGGCTACGTGCTGCTGGGCGCCGAGGTCGCGACCCGCGACTTCGAGGCCACCACGGACGCGATGCGGACCGGCGCCGTGCTGCCGTTCCAGGGCCGCGGCGACGGTTTCGCGCGGCTGGTCGCCGAGGCCACCCGCGGACTGCAGACGATGACCGCGCACGGGATCCTGCCCAAGCTCCCGGGCGTCGCCGAGGTGCTCGACGCCGGTGGCACCGTGCTGGAGGTCGGCTGCGGAACCGGCAACCTGCTCATCGCGATGGCCGGCCGGTTCCCCGGGGCCCGCCTGGTCGGGGTGGACATCGATTCCGACTCCTTGGCCGCGGCCGCGGAGAAGGTCGCCGCGGCGGGGTACGCCGACCGGGTCTCGGTGCACGCCGGCCGGGTCGCCGACGCCGTGCCCGACGGCGTCGACGTCGTGGTGCTGGTCGAGGTGCTCCACGAGATCGCCCCGGCCCTGCGCCCCGGGGTGATGGCGGAGGCCGCGGCCGCGCTGCGCCCGGGCGGATGGCTCGTGATCGTGGACGAGACCTACCCCTCGACGCCGGAGCAGGCACGCGAGCCGGAGTACCGGTTCCCGTTGATGACCGGGTTCGAGGAGCTGCTCTGGGGCAACGTGCTCCCGACCCGCGAGGAGCAGGAGGAACTGCTGCGCGGGGCCGGGCTGACCGGGCCGGTCGACCGTCGCCTCGTGGGCGAGGGGTTCACCGTGCTGACGACGGCCAAGCCGGCCTGAGCGGTCCGACCGGCCCACCGCCGAGTTCGACATCAGCCGGTCTCGAGCCGGCGTCGAGCAGCCCGGTCGGACTCGGTGGGCGCGGTGTGGCGGTCACACCACCGCGCCGTTGCCCTCCCGCACCCGTGCCGGCTTGCGGTTCGGCCGACCGGCTCCGGGCCACCGCCGGTCGATCAGGACGGCCAGTGGCGCGGCCAGCGTGATCGTGGACAGCGTCCCGGCGATCAGGCCGACGAGCAACGCGAAGGCGAGGTCGGTCAGCGCCCCGCCACCGAAGAGCAGCAGCGCGACCAGCACGAACGCCACACCGGCACCGGTCGCGACGGTCCGCGGCAGCGTCTGGATCACCGCCGCTGCGGCGACCCGGACGAACGGTTCGGTGCGCCGCTGCCCCCGCATCTCCCGGACCCGGTCGAACACCACCACCGAATCGTTCACCGAGTAGCCGATCGTGGTCAGCGCGGCGGCCAGGAAGATCCCGTCGACCGGCCGGCCGAACCAGGACATGGCTCCGATCAGCACCGCGGAGTCCGCGACCAGGGCCATCACCGTGGCGGCTCCGAGCCGCCAGTCGAACCGGACGGCCAGGTAGACCAGCTGGGCCGCGATGGCCAGCGCCAGCGCGAGCAGAGCCTGCCGGGCCAGTTCCCGGCCGAGGCTCGGCCCGACCAGCTCGTCGCGGACCGCGGTGATGTCCGCGACCCCCAGCACCCCGGCCACGGCCGCGTCGATCCCGGCCCGTTCGGCCTCGTCGATCGGTGGTGTGCGCACGTCGAGGCCCGCGTCGGACAGGCTGACCACGGCCCGGTCCTCCCCCGCGTCCGCCAGCGCCGTGCGGACGAGCTCCGGATCCAGATCGGCCGGTACCTGCTCGTAGGAGAGCAGCCGCCCGCCGGTGAACTCGATGCCCAGGTCCAGTCCACGCACCAGCGGCCCGGCGAGGCCGAGCACGGCCACGGCCGCCGAGATCGCCACCCAGCGGGCCGGCAGCCGGTACAGCGCGTCCGGCAGCCCGGGTCGCGCGTTCAGCGCCCGCCGCACCCGCCCCGGACCGTCGAGCCCCGACCAGCGGGGACGGCGCGACAGCGGACCCGACGTGACCAGCAGGCGCAGCAGCACGCCCGTCAGCACCAGGGCGCTGAACAGTGACACCACGACACCGACGGCCAGTGTGACCCCGAAGCCGCGGACCGGTCCGGCGGCGAGCCAGACCAGCAGCCCGGCGGCGATGAGGGTGGTGGCGCCCGCGTCCGCGATCGCGGAGAACGCCCCGCGGAACCCGCCGTCGACGACGCGGCGCAGCCGGCCCTCGCGGCCCTTCTTCGTCGACGGTTGCGCGGCCCAGTCCTCGCGGGCGCGTTCGAAGACGAGCACGTTCGCGTCGACCGCCATGCCGACGGCCAGCACGAAGCCCGCCAGGCCCGGCAGGGTCACGGTGGCGCCGAGGCCGAGCAGCGCCGCCGCGGAGATCAGGCCGTAGCCGGCCAGGGCGAGCAGCGCGACCGCGCCGGCGGCCTTGTACATGATCAGCAGGAACACGCCGGTGGCGGCCGCGCCGAGGGCGACCGCCTGGACGCTCGCCTCGATGGCGGCGGCGCCGAGCGTCGGGCCGACGGTCCGCTGCTCGATGATCTCGACCGGGACCGGCAGCGACCCGCCGCGGATCAGGATGGCCAGCTCACGGGCCTCGTCGGCGGAGAACTGGCCGGTGATCTGGGTGCGGCCGCCCGGGATCCCGGCCCCGCACGAGATCGTCTCGACCATCCCCGGGGACGAGATGACGGTCCCGTCCAGCACGATCGCGACCCGCCGGGCGGGGTCCCCCGGCGCGGCACACGCGGCCTGCGCGGTGACCTGCTGCCAGGTCGGCGCGGCATCGGAGGAGAAGGTGATGTCCACGAACGAGCCGGGTCCGGCCATCGGGTCCCGGCCCGGAGTGGCGTCGGTGATGCCGGCGCCGGTCAGCGCCGCCGGGGCGAGCTGCAGCAGGTTCCCCGCCTCGTCGGGCAGCTCGTTCGCCGCCGGGGGTGGCGAGCCCGGCATCAGCGCCGGGTCCGGGCGCGCCGACTGGACGGGGTGGATGGTCAGCTGCGCGGTGCGGCCGAGCACCTCGGCCGCCTCGGCCGGATCGGTGACGCCGGGCAGCTCGACGACGATCCGGTCGTCGCCGGCGCGGACCAGAACCGGCTCGGCGACACCGAGGCTGTCGACCCGTCCGCGCAGCACCTCGAGCGTCGCGTCGGTGTCCTCGACGGTGGCCGGGTTGGCCTCGTCCCCGGCCTGCAGGGTGAACTGGGTCCCGCCCCGGAGGTCGAGACCCAGGCGCGGGTCGATGGTGAACAGGGCAGCGGCGGCGGCACCGAGCACGAGCAGGCACAGCAGTGCCCGGGACGCGACGGCACGCCACGGCGATTCGCGTGACACAGGGGTTTCCTCAGAGGGGTGCGGGGCTCCGGTTCGGAGCGGGCGAACGGCGAGCGACCGGCGTCACGGTGTTGGGAGAAGGCGATCGAACGAGGACCGACCGTCGGTCAGGGAGTCGACCGGGGTGATCGGGCACCGCCGCCGGAGGTGTTAGAAGCCGGCCGCGACCGGGGGCGCCCGGCCCCGGCGGGCGGTACCGCGGAACGAACCGCGGTGGCCCGGGCGGGCGACGGCCACCACCCCGAGGGGCACCAGACAGGCCGGTACGGCCGCGACCGCGAGCACCACGAGCAGCGGCAGCAGCACGACCGCGCGGGGCTCGGGGGACGGCACCGACCGCAGCTTGCTGCGCTCGCCCAGGGCCGTGGCCAGCGTCCGGACCGGTGTCGCCACGCCGGCGAACGGGGTGGGCTCCCGCTCCGCCGGGGCGGTCGCCGTCGTCGTCGGGACCGGGTCCGAGATCCGCGCCGGCGGCAGCGCGGCGAGCACGAGGAGCAGCAGCGTGGCCAGGGCGATCGGCGCCATCCGACGGGCGCCGCGCAACCGCCCGTACGGCGGCCCGGCACCGAGCCCGATCCGTCGCATCCGCCCTCCCGGCCGCGACCCTACCGACCGCCGGTAACGCCCCGAGCTCGCTGGACCGTTCGGCGGTCGAGATGCTCGGGCGGACGGGTGATTTGCACATCCACCGTGCGCGCTACCTCCCTCGTCGGCGCACACCGTCCGTTCATCGCGAATGATCGGCGCTTCGGCGCGAGATAGGCCGTTCGACGGCGGTGCTCATTGCCTAAACCGCCCTACAGTGGTGTTCGGCGTAACACAGAGCTTCCGGTTGGGTGCGCAGTGGTCAGATCGACGGAGGAGATGACACCCGGCGATCACGTGTGCGCGTTCCCGGTCAGCGACGAGCAGCTCTGGGAGATCTCGGCCGAGTTCGTGGCCGCCGGTCTCGCCCGCAACGAGCAGGTCTACTACTTCGACGACGGCACCGCGAGCTCGGTGCTCGGCAGGCTCGCCGACGACCGGGTGCCGCTCGCGCAGCCGTTGCGCACCGGTCAGCTGGCGATCGTGCCGTCCGATGTGACCCGGCAGGTGTTCCGCACCCCGGTCGCCGCGGTCCAGCAGATGTTCGCGGAGCGGATCGAGGCGTCCGTCGCCGAGGGATACGCCGGATTGCGGATAACCGGACAGATGAGCTACGGCGCCGCCCGCCCCGTCGGCATCGGACTGACCGAGTACGACGCCGGCCTGGACGCCGTCGTCCGGGGCCGGCCGGCCATCGCGCTGTGCCTCTACGACCGGCGCCGCTACACCGATGCGCAGATCGAGGAGATGCGCGACGTGCATCGGGACGAACTCAGCGCCCCGAGCGCCTACGACGACGGCCTGCTGCGCATCACCCGCACCGGGCTCACCACCGCGCGGATGGCGGGCGAGGTCGACCACAGCAACCGTCCGATGATCACCCGGTTGCTGGAGACCACCCTCGACGACGCCCTGCGCTCGCATTCCGCGTCCACGGACATCGAGCTCAACCTGGCGTCCCTGCGCTTCATGGACGTGGCCGGAGCGGTGAGCCTGGTGCACGCCGCGGAGGCCTTCCCCAGCACGCACCGGCTGGTGCTGACCGGGGTACGGCCCCGGATCGTGCGGGTGCTCGACCGCTGCGGCGCCCCGTTCGCCGCCCAGCTGTCCGTCCGGGAGTTCGAACCGGAACGCGACCGTCTGCCCCTCGTGATCACCGCCGACACCCGCGACGACGTGCTGGTCGATGCCTTCGGCAGCACGGAACCGCTGCGGGAAGCGCGATGAGGGTCGAGACGACCCGGGTCGCGACGCCGGTCCGGCTGCGGCACGCGGTGGGGTTCCACTCGTCCACCGACGATCTGGTGGGTCAGATGGTGCCGCTGGTCACCGCGGCCCTGGACCGGGGCGAGCCGGTCGCCCTGGCCGTCGGCCCGACCACCGAGCGGGCCCTGCACGACGCCCTCGGCGGCTCGGCCGGTCTGATCGGGCTGTCCGAACCAGACACGGTCACGCGCGGGTCCGGGCAGACCATGGCGGCCCGCCGGGCCCGGGAGCTGCGTGAACTGACCGCCGGCGCCGTCCCCGTCACCGTCGTCTCGGAGCACAACAGCCGCCTCGACGGCTTCGACGGCCGCTACTGGACCGAGTGGGACGCGGCGGTGAACGTGGCGATGGGCGAGCTCCCGGTCAGCCTCATCTGCTTCTACCCGGAGCTGCCACTGCACCTGGAGATCCTCGACGGCGCGCGGCGCAACCACCCGCTCGTGCTCGCCGGGGGCGAGCTCCGGCACAACCCCGAACACCGGTGCCCGCGTGACGTGCTGCGCTCCACCCCCGCCGCCGCCCCGATGCTGCTCGGTCCCCCGGACCGGGCCCTCACCTACACGGCGTGGCAGCTCCACGAGGTGCGCCGCGCGGTGGAGCACCTGGTCACGGAGGCCGGATCCTTCGAAGAGAGCCGGATCGAGGACATCGTGCTCGCGGTGAACGAGGTGGCGACCAACGCGGTCGAACACGGCACCAGCGAGGCGCAGATCGCACTGTGGATCTGCGAGGAGGGGCTGGTCTGCGAGGTGCACGACGGGGGCGACCTGACCGAGCCGCTGCCCGGGCTGTGCGCGCCGCACCCGTCCGATCCCCGTGGGCGCGGCGTGTGGATCGCACGCCAGTTGTGCGACGTGCTCCACGTCTGGCGCAATGCCGACGGCACCCACGTCCGAATGCATGCAGCCTCGTGAGTTAATATCGACACAGCGTCACCCGGTCAGCCGTGCGTGCGGCGGAACAGTGACGAAACAGCCCCTTGGCAAGCCGTGTGCGGCGGAGAACACTCGCTGGCGGACTCGGGCCCATGAGGCTTGCTGACGAGTCAATAGCGATCCACCACCTGCGGGGACACCCATGCCTGACGATCAGCGACGATCTCGCACGCCAGGGCCACTGCATCGAGTAACGGTGCTGGGCTCCTTCACGCTCGTCCGGGACGGCACCACCGTGCCGCTGGCCGTGGACGCCCGGCGAGTGGTCGCCTACCTGGCGGTGCACCCCCGACCGCAGCCCCGGGCCGCGCTGGCCGCCGATCTGTGGCCGGGCACCCCCTCCGATGCCGCATCCCGGCTGCTGGACGAGGCCGTCGAGGCGATCGGCGTGCCGGGTCTGCTCGCCGACGAGCTCGACGGCCAGCTGGCCCTGGGGTCCGATGTCCAGGTCGATCTCGCCGAGGCGATGGCGCTGGTCCGCGCACTGCCCGAGCATCCTGCACCCGGGCCGTCCGAGGTCGGCCTGCTGCGTGCCGACATCCTGCCCTCCTGGACCTCGTCGTGGATCGCCGTGGAGCGTGAGCGGTTCAGGCAGTTGCGGCTGTACGCCCTCGAGGAGCTGAGCCTGCGGCTGATCGCCGCCGCCCGGCACGACGACGCGATCAGGATCGCGCAGATCGCGGTCGCGGCCGCACCGAGCCGGGAGAGCGCCCGCCGTGCGCTCATCGAGGCGCACCTCGCGCAAGGCAACATCGCCGCGGCCGTGGCCGAGTACGACGAGTACCGGGAGCTGCTGCGGTCCAGCGTGGGCGGTCCGGTCGCGACCGCGTTGGACACCGTCCTGCCGCCTTCCCCGGCGTGGCCGGCCGTGCGCGGTTTCCGCCGACCGGTGCAACGTTCGGCGGTGGCCCTGCCCGGGCTGCGGTCCATCCGCAACGCCCCCACCGCGGCGCGGCGGCTGGTGACCGGCGGCTCGATCACCGGGCCGGGCCGCTGACCCGCTGCTCCACAGCTACGTTCCCGGGGCCCGGTGGCCGATTCGGCCGCCGGGCTCTCGTGTGTCCGGAGCCGTGTTCCGGGGGTCACCGGTTCCGATGGTCGCCCCGACGGCGCAGTACCCACGTGATGTCGACGAGGGCGAAGACCGCGAGGACGGCGAGGACGACACCGAAGAAAGGGAGCCCCCAGGAGAATGCGAACCCGGCGGCCGTGACCAGCGTCGCCGCCGTCGCGGCGGCGAGCCAGATCCGCAGGGTCAGCATGCGACGCTCCTCGTCCGGTCCGGAGGGGCCCGCGTGGGATGCGGGACGGGGGACGGCGGCCATGGGTGCCACGTACCCGATCATCGGTCCGGCGAACCGCCGGCTATCCGGCGAGCGCGATCTCGAAGCATGCCTGGGTGCCCACGCCGGTCGCGGAGATGACGACGTTCTCGGCGAGCTGGTGGATGAGCGCCAGCCCGCGGCCGCGGTAGCCGGTGGCCACCGGCGCCGGGCGCCAGCGCCCGTGGTCGGCGACCCGGGCGGCGATCACGGGATGAGGATTCGTACTGCCCCGGGGCCGCACCTCGAGATCGATCTCGAGCAGCCCGGGCGCCCGCCCGCGGTAGGCGTGTTCGATGCTGTTCGCCGCGGCCTCTCCGACCGCCAGCTGCAGGTCGACGAGGACGTCGGCCGGAACGCCGATGTCCTCGGCCCAGTCGCTGATCGACGCCCGTATGTGGGTCAGCTCGCGAGGGTCTGCCCGGTGCCGCAACCGCAGGGATCGGGTGCCGCCGATGTCGACGCATGTCCGGTCGCGTGCGTCTCGGTGTTCTTCCGGGCCGTACCGGCTCACGGCGGTGGCCTCCCAGAACCGCACATCATCCCCCCGTTCCACTCAGAGCCCGATGCCGGCAGATATCCCGATCGTGGTGGCGGCCAAACACGCCGCGCCCGCCGGATCACGGGACCGTGTCGATCGAGAGTCCGTTGGGTACGTGCCCGTCATGGGTGTTGGGAAGAAGAAGGCTCGTGACGGCGAGATGACCGGCCCGCTGAAGATCGCCTACAAGCCGGTCGGCCTGCTGTCCGGGGTGGTCGGCGGGATCCTGGCGAGCCAGGTCTTCGCGCTGATCTGGAAGCAGGTCTCGGATGAGGACGAGACGCCGGCTCCACTGTCGGAGGACTACAGCACCCGCGAGGTGTTGTTCGCCGCGGCGCTGCAGGGCGCGGTGTTCGGGCTGATCAAGGCCGCGGTCGACCGGTACGGCATGAAGTGGTTCCGGCGGTTCATGGACAAGCCGCGACCGCCGTCGTCCGCGGTGGTGACGCCGTAGAGGCCGGATGCCGGGCCACCGCTGCCGGATCGCGCTCGCGGCAGCGGGGGCCTGGCATCCGCCGCGGCGTCAGCCGTGGAACCGCGGCGCCCGCTTGCCCACGAACGCCGCCAGACCCTCGGCACCCTCCGGACCCGCCGCGCTCGCCGAGATCGACGCCGCCTCGGCGTCGAGCTGGGTGGCGAGATCATTGTCCCACGTGGCGGCGAGCAGCCGTTTGATCCGGCCCAGCGCCGCCGTCGGCCCCTGGGCCACCCGGTAGGCCGTCCGCGCGGCCTCGGCCACGACGTCGGAGTCCTCGACGACGGCGGTGAAGATCCCCGCCGCACACGCGGTCTCGGCGTCGAGAACCTGGTCGGTGAGCAGGATGTGCCGGGCCCGGCCGGCACCGACGATGCGCGGCAGGGTCCAGCTCATCCCACCGTCCGGGGAGAACCCGATGCCCGGGTAGGCCGGGCGGATCTTCGTCGACCGCCCGGCGACGGCCAGATCCGTCGCGCAGACGATGCTCATCCCCGCGCCGGCCGCCCAGCCGGGGACTCCGGCGACGGTGGGGACCGGGCAGTTCACCAGCGCCTGCACGAACACGTGGAACGTGTCGGCCAGCGTGCGGACGTAGCCGCCCCGGTCCGGCGCCGACTCGAACGCCCGGACGTCGCCGCCGGTGCAGAAGCTCGCGCCGTCGCTGGTCAGCAGGACCGCGCCGACGCCGTCGGGGTCCGCCGGGTCGGCGGCCGCGAGGTCGGCGAGCGCGGGGCCGACCTCGGCCAGCGCTTCACCGTCGAGCGTCCCGTGCCTGCCACGGGCGATCCGGCAGCGCAGGACCCGCCCGTCGCGGCTGATCGCCGGGCCGTCCCCGCTCATGACGGGTCCACGAAGAAGTCGAGCTCGGGGTCGTCGCCGCCACCGTACGGCGACAGGTCGGTGATCCCGTCCTCCGCCAGCACGTCGATGTCGATGAAGGTCCGGCCGGTCACGTGCGCCGGACGGGACAGCACGGCGACCGCCGCGTCGGCCATGATCTCCGGGGTGCGGGACCGGGCCGCGGCCTGCTCGCCACCCAGCAGGTTGATCACGGCGGCGGTGGCGATGGTGGTCTGCGGCCACAAGCAGTTGGCCGCGATTCCCGCGTCCGCGAACTCGGCCGCCCAGCCCAGGGTCAGCAGGGACATGCCGTACTTCGACAGCATGTACGCCGGGAACCTGCCCAGCCAGTGCGGGGCCAGGTTGATCGGCGGGGACAGCGTCAGGATCCGGGCGTGGTCGGACGCGCGCAGGTGCGGCAGCGCGGTGCTGGTCAGCAGGAACGTGCCGCGCGAGTTGATCTGCTGCATCAGGTCGTAGCGCTTGGGCGTGAGGTCGGCGGTGCCCGCGGTGTTCAGCGCGCTGGCGTTGTTCACCACGATGTCGATGCCGCCGAAGTGCTCGGCCGCGGTGGCCACGGCGCGAGCGACGTCCTCCTCCTTGCGCACGTCGCCGACGACGGCGACGGCCTTGCCCCCGGCGGCTTCGATCTCCTCGACCGCGGTGTGCACGGTGCCGGGAAGCCGCGGGTCGGGCTGGTCGGTCTTGGCCAGCAGGGCCACGTTCGCACCGTGCCGCCCTGCCGCCACCGCGATGGCCAGGCCGATCCCGCGGCTACCCCCCGACATGATGATCGTGCGGCCCTGCAGGGCCCCCGGGTCGGACTGCGTCATCTCGCTCCCTCCGCCGGGGCGGCGGTGCCCCGTTCCACCGGGAGACTAGGGGCCACGCGCTCTAGCAGTCAGAACTGACTGCTGTGATCTGCGCCGGTGCCGCCGTCCGACGGATCGGGCCGAAAGGGGTTTGGGACGGCTCAGTGGTGTCACACCGCACTGCCGCCGCTCCGACCAGCGCACCGGCGGCCGAGCCGATCATCAGGAGACCGCGATGACGCAACCTCCCGAATGGGCCGCCTACCAGGGCCGTCCGCTCTACGACCAGGACGATGTCGTCATCGGCATCATCGAGGACTTCTACAGCGACCGCGACGGCGGCGAGGCCGTGTGGGTCCTCGTCGTCCCCGGGGAGCGGGGAACGGCACAGTCGTTCGTGCCGCTGCGCGATGCCCGAGCCCGCGGTGCGGACCTGCAGGTCTCCGTCAGCGGGCACGAGACCCGCGACGCGCCGACGATCCAGCCCGGCGGGGAACTGTCGGGCGCGGAGGAGCAACGGCTCTACCAGCACTACGACATGCCCTATCCCGCCCAGGACACGCCGGCCACCGGTACTCCTGCCGGCGGCACCCCTGCCGGCGGCACCACTGACACGGCCACCGGTGGCCCTCCGGCCGGTGACACCGCGGCGGCCGGCGCCGCGAGCGAGCCCGGCCGCGAGCCGGCGGGCTCCGGTGACCAGCCGCAGCGGCACCGGCCGAGCCTGCTCCGCCGGCTGCTCGGCCTCGACCGCGACACCAGCCGGGAGGAGGTCGCCCAGCCCCGGCAGAAGGTGGAGAGGACGGTGTAGGCGCGACGCGGACCCGCGGCTCAGGACCCCCCGATCCGCGGTGTCGCCTGCGCCCGGTCGGCGGGGGCGACCACGCGACGGCGCCCGTCCTGCCACTGCACCGTGAGGACCCGGTGGCCGACCTGCCGGCCGGCCGCCGGGTCGAGCCGGAACCGGTCGAACAACGTCGTGCAGTCCAGCGCCCGGGCGGCGGCGAGCAGCGCGTCGTCGGCGGGGCCGCCCGCGTCGCGCAGGCAGCGCGCCGCGACGAGCCCGGCCGCGAACGCCTGGGCGGCCGGGTAGGGCGGATCGTCCCCGGTCGCGGCTCGGTAGGCGGCGGTGAACTCCGCCACCGGCGGGCCCTCGTCGGGGTGCGCCGGCGCCGTGTCCGGGAGCCACTGGGCCGGACCGAAGAGTCCCTCGCGGCGGTCGCCGAGCCCGGCGAGCACCTCGTCCACGCCGGCGCCGACGAACGCCGCGGCCCGCCAGCGGCCCGGCAGCAGAGCCTCGGCCGCAGCCCGCTCCTCGGCGAATCCGCCGGCGACGAGCAGCAGCCGCGACGGGCCGTCCGGGGCCGGATCGGGCCCGCCGGCGGACGGCACCGGGGGTAGCCCGGCGGGCAGCAGCGCCCGGTCGACCGGCCGCCCGGTGCGGGCGGCCTCGGCGACCACCCCTTCGGCCACGGCGCGACCGAACCCGGTGTCGCCGTGACGGAGCACCACGGCCACCCCGGGGACGAGGCGCAGCACCCCCACCAGGTAGTCCTCCGCCGCGGCCAGGACCGGGACGAGGTTCGGCGCGTCGGCCCGGGCGCCGCCGTGGTTCCACAGCAGGCGATCGGTGCGGACCGCGACCGCACGGGTGGGGCCGCTGCCGTAGGGCCCGAACAGCAGGTCCGGCCGGTCCCGCTCGGCGGCGCGCACCGCCGCGTCCGGGTCGGGGTGGACGTCGTGCACGGTCAGGTCGACCGGCCCGTACCGATCCGACGCCCACAGCGCCCACAGCCGCAGCGCGGCGGCGCCGGCGAGGCCGTAACCGGCCAGCGGCCCGGACATCGGGGTGACCAGTGACGCCCGGAGCGCTCGGCTCAGGTCGGCACCCCCAGCACGGTGTCGACCAGCGTCGCGGGCGGGGCGCCGCCGTGCAGCAGGGTGGGCGCCAGGATCGGCGTCGGTCCGTGGGCGGCGACGTCCCCGGCCTCGGCCGCATCGGCGGTGTCGAGCACGAACCGCTCGCACAGCCCCGCGTAGAGCCCCGCCACTCCGCTCGCGGTGGCCGGTAGCCCCGCCGCGGCGAGCAGCGCGGCCCGGCTGTCGGCGCGTTTGCGCTCACCGGGTCGGTGATCGGGACCCCGGACACGATCGGGCGGACCGCCACCGTGCGGCCGGCCGCCGCGCGCAGAACATCGCGGACGCCGGGCAGTGCCAGGATCGGGCCCGGGCTCGCGGTCGGGTTGCTCGGCCCGAGCTCGACCACGTCGGCGCCGGCGATCGCGTCGAGCACCCGGGGCCCCGGTGCCCGCCGACCTCTCGTAGCGCACCCCCCGAACCGGCACCGCCGCGTGGTGGCGCACGAGGAACTCCTCGCAGTGCAGGTCGACGCCGTCGTCGGTGGTGACCCGGGTGGCCACCTCCGCCTCGGTCATCGGCAGCACGCGCGCGGTGACGCCCATCGCCGCGGCCGGTGCCGCGGTGACCGAGGTCGGCCGCGCGCCGGCACGCAGCAATCCGGTACGCCGCAGGTGCGTGGACAGGTCGAGATCGCCGAGGTCGGACCAGACGTCCTCGCCGAGCCCACGCAGCGCGGTCGTGCACCGCCGGCTCTCCCCGCGCACACCCCAGCCGCGGTCGGCGTCCTGGCGGCCCGACAGGGCGTACAGCGTCGTGTCGAGGCCGGGACAGACGCGCACCCCGTGGATCCACAGATCGCCGGCGGTGTTGACGACGAGCGTCAGGCTCGGCTCCTCGACCACGGCGGCCGGCGCCCGCCGCAGCCGGGAGGCCCCGAGGCCTCCGCCGAGCCCGACAACCCGCACCCGATCAGCCGGTCAGCGCGCGCAACCGGGGCAGCACGTCCTCGGAGAACTGGGTCAGGAACCGCTCCTGGTCATGGCCCGGTCCGTGCATGACGAGGTGGTTGAGTCCCGCGTCGACGTAGGGCTTGATCTGGGCGACCGCGTCGTCGGGGTCCGAGGCGACGATCCAGCGCTTGGCGACCTGCTCGATCGGCAGCTCGTCGGCGAGGCGCTCCATCTCCTCGGCGGAGGTCACGCTGTGCTTCTGCTCCGGGGTCAGTGACAGCGGCGCCCAGAACCGGGTGTTCTCCAGCGCCAGGTCGGGGTCGCGGTCGTAGGAGATCTTGATCTCGATCATCCTGTCGATCTGCTCCGGATCGCGCCCGGCGGCCTCGGCGCCCTCCTTCACCGCCGGCATCAGCTTCTCGGTGTAGAGGTCCATCCCCTTGCCCGAGGTGCAGATGAACCCGTCCCCGGCCCGGCCCGCGTACTTGGCGACCACCGGACCGCCGGCCGCGATGTAGATCGGAACCGGGGTCTCGGGCCGGTCGTAGATCTTGGCGTTGACGGTCTGGTAGTACTGCCCGTCGAAGGTGACGTTGTCGGAGGTCCACAGCTCGCGGATCAGCGCCACCGCCTCCCGCAACCGTGCGAAGCGCTCCTTGAACTCGGGCCACTCCATGCCCGACACGGCGATCTCGTTGAGCGCCTCCCCGGTGCCCACCCCGAGCATGACCCGGTTCTCGTAGAGCAGCCCCATCGTGGCGAAGGCCTGCGCGATCACCGCCGGGTTGTAGCGGAACGTCGGCGTCAGCACGCTGGTGCCCAGCTGGACGCGCGAGGTGCGCTCCCCCACCGCCGCCATCCAGGCCAGGGCGAACGGCGCATGCCCGCCGTTCGCCCGCCACGGCAGGAAGTGGTCGGACACCACCGCGCTGTCCAGCCCCACCTCCTCGGCGCGCACCGAGTACTCCACCAGATCCCGCGGTCCGAACTGCTCCGCCGAAGCCTTGTAGCCGATCTTCAGGCTCACGTTCGCGTCCTCCTGCATCGATCGTCGCCGCGCCTTGCGGGCGGCCACGCACACCCTGCTACACCCGGAACCCCGAGCACAGCTCTCGCGATCATTCCGGTCTCGCGGGTCCGGGGTCGATCGTGGCGCTCGTCACTGTCCGGGTCCCGGCAGCACGACCTCGACCGAGGTTCCCTCCCCCGCCACGCTGCACACCTGCAATCGGCCGCCGATGGCCTCGGTGAGCCCGCGCGCGAGGACCAGGCCCAGCCCGGTGCCCCGGCGCGCCTGCGGCTCGGTACCGGGGCGCGTCGGATCGCCGTTCTCGAGGCCGTCGCGCCCAGCCGGTCGAACGGCACGAACAGCCGGCCCAGCAGGGCGGCCGGGATGCCCGGGCCGTCGTCGACGACGCGGATCCCGACCTCCCCCGTGCCCGGGAAGATCGTGTCGGGTCCGGTCGATCACGGCGCGGTCGGCACCCCTGCGGCGGGCCCGGGCCCGCCCGGGCGGCGTGCGACGAGCCCCCCTCGGTCACCGAGGTCTCGATCAACTCGATGATCGAATGGTGTATCGAAATCGGTCCGGCGGGGAAGACGATGATGATCGCGGCGGTGAGACCGCGGCCTGCTGACCCGGGAGGTTCGCGTTGCGCGTCCGTGCCACGGTTCCGCTGTTCGTCGCGCTCGCGCTCGCCCTCAGCGGCTGCGCCGCCGTGGCGCCCCAGGTCGCCATCGAGCACACCGCCGCCACGCACGACCTGCACGCCCGCACGCTGCCCGACCTCGCGCGGATCGAGGCCGACATCGAGATCGGCGCCGGGGCCGCCCCCGCTCCGGCGGCCGCGGTACCGGTCGGGTCGCGGGTCCTGTTCGTCGGCGGTTACGACACCGGCGACTTCCGCCAGTGGGCCACCTGCCAATGGCGGAACTACAACGCCTCGTGCGCCCGCTGGGGTCAGACCTCCTACGCGGCAACGGTGCGCAACGACGGCCCCGGCCACGAGACCGCGGCCCGGTTCGAGGTCCGGCGCGGTGACATCCCGCCGTTCGGCGGCGGGGAGCGGGCCGAGGTGTCGGCCAACGGCCTCGCCGGGCCCACGGTTCGCGAGGGCGACGAGCGCTGGTACGAGTTCTCGCTGAAGTTCGATGCGACCTACCGGCCGCCGACGAAGGGAGGCTACTCGATCGTGATGCAGTGGCACTCCGGTTCGGGCTCGCCGCCCCTGCACCTCGACGTCGACGACCGGGGCCGGCTGCTGGTCTGGCATCCGTGGGACAACCCGTCGGTCATCGGGCCGATCGACGCGGGGCGCTGGCACAGCTACGTGGTGCACGCGAAGTTCAGCCGCAGCGCCATGGTCGGGTTCGTCGAGGTGTGGCGGGACGGCCGGATCGCCGTGCCGAAGCGCTATCGGGCGAACATGACCTCCGCCTCCAACTACCTGAAGATGGGCCTCTACCGCGACATCGAGCAGCACACCCAGGTCGTCTGGCACGACGGGCTGCGGATCACCGCCCCCTGAACCGCCGGCCGCCGAGGCCGGACGGCCGTGGCGAGCGCCGCTCGTCGGCGACGTTCCGCCAGGCCGCGACCGCGCAGACGGCACCCTGATCCCATGACGATCACCGGGCGCCTGCCCGAGCCGGTCGGCACCGTCGCGCTCCGGCTGCGCCGGCCGCGGCTGCCGCGCCAGGAGTGGCGCGATATCGCGTTCCGGCACTGGGCCCGTGGAGCCGGACCGCATCGCCCGGTTCCTGCCTCCCGGACCGGCCGAACACCTTCGGCGGCCGCGCCTACGTCGGGCTGATCCCGTTCCGGATGCTCGACAGCGCATTCGCCCACGGCCCCGCGGTGCCGTGGGCGGGGACGTTCCTCGAGACCAACGTGCGGCTCGACTCCGTCGACGCCACGGGCCGTCGCGGGATCGTGTTCCTCGGCCTGGACACCGACCGGTCGGTCGTCGTCGCCGGCGCCCGGGCGATCCTCGGTCTGCCCTACCGGTGGGCCCGGATGCGACACCACACCCGGGGACCCGAGCGCACCTACACCGCCCGGCTACCGTGGCCGGGCGTGCGGGCGCGCAGCCGGATCGTCGTCCGCGCGGGCGACCCGGCCGCACCCACGGCGCTGGACGCGTCCCTGACCGCGCTGGGGCCTGCACGTCGCCCACCTGGGACGCACCTGGTACGTCCCCGACCCCCACCCCACCTGGCCCCTGCGCCCGGCAACGTGGAGCGGCCTGACCCGGGGCGGTTGCGTGCGAGCTCATCGACCGCGCACCGGCGCCGAGGACGCCCTCGGTCACCGTCGCTGCACGCCGGGCTCCGTGGCGGCTGACCGGGCCCCGTCGCATCGCATCGCCGGTTCAGCCACGAGCACGGGCACGATCCTCGTAGGATCGCCGGGTGGCTCCCCCGCAGACCCGTCCCGAGACGAGCGACGCGGTACAGGTGCTCAACCGCGTCTTCGGCTACGACTCGTTCCGCGGCAACCAGCAGGAGATCATCGAGCTCGTCTGCGCCGGCGGGGACGCCCTGGTGCTGATGCCGACCGGTGGTGGCAAGTCGCTGTGCTACCAGATCCCCGCCCTCGTGCGCGACGGCGTCGGGGTCGTCATCTCGCCGCTCATCGCGCTCATGCAGGACCAGGTCGACGCCTTGAGAGCGCTCGGGGTGCGGGCCGGGTTCCTCAACTCCACGCAGGACCCGCAGGCACGTCACGAGGTCGAGTCCGCGTTCCTCGCCGGCGAGCTGGACCTGCTCTACCTGGCGCCCGAACGGCTGCGGGTGCCCTCGACGCTGCGGCTGCTCGACCGCGGCACGATCGCGCTGTTCGCCATTGACGAGGCGCACTGCGTGGCGCAGTGGGGCCACGACTTCCGGCCCGACTACCTCGCCCTCTCCGAGCTGCACGAGCGCTGGCCGGCGGTGCCGCGCATCGCGCTGACCGCCACGGCCACCGAGGCCACCCACGCCGAGATCGCCACCCGGCTGGACCTGACCGGGGCCCGCCACTTCGTGGCGAGCTTCGACCGGCCCAACATCCAGTACCGCATCGCCCCGAAGAACGAGCCACGCCGGCAGTTGCTGGAGCTGATCCGCACCGAGCACCCCGGCGACGCCGGCATCGTCTACTGCCTGTCCCGCAGGTCGGTGGAGCAGACCGCCGAGTTCCTGGCGGCGCAGGGCTTCACCGCGCTGCCCTACCACGCGGGCCTCGACGCGCGGACCCGCGCCACGAACCAGGCCCGCTTCCTGCGCGAGGACGGCCTGATCGTGGTCGCGACGATCGCCTTCGGCATGGGCATCGACAAACCCGACGTGCGGTTCGTCGCGCACCTGGACCTGCCGAAGTCCGTCGAGGGCTACTACCAGGAGACCGGCCGGGCCGGACGCGACGGGCTCCCGTCCACCGCCTGGCTCGCCTACGGACTCGCCGACGTCGTGCAGCAACGCAAGATGATCGACGACTCCGACGGCGACCTCGCGCACCGTCGCAGGCTGTCCGCGCATCTCGACGCGATGCTGGCGCTCTGCGAAACGGTCCAGTGCCGCCGGGTCCAGCTGCTCGCCTACTTCGGCCAGCGGGGCGAGCCCTGCGGCAACTGCGACACCTGCCTGACCCCACCCGAGTCGTGGGACGGCACGATCGCGGCGCAGAAGGTGCTGTCCACGGTGTTCCGGCTCGACCGCGAGCGCCACCAGCGCTTCGGCGCGGGGCAGATCATCGACATCCTGCTCGGCAAGCACACCGCCAAGGTCTCCCAGTTCGACCACGACCGGCTCACGGTGTTCGGCGTCGGGACCGAGCTGCGCGAGGGCGAGTGGCGCGGCGTGATCCGCCAGCTGCTGGCCCAGGGCCTGCTCGCGGTCGAGGGCACCTACCAGACCCTCGCGCTCACCGAGGCCAGCGGTGACGTGCTGCGCAGCAAGCGGCAGGTCATGCTGCGGCGCGATCCCGAGCGGCCGGTGAAGGCGAGATCCGCCCGGTCGGCCCGCACCGCACCCGTCGACCTGCCCGCGGCGGCCGCGCCGGTGTTCGAGCAGCTCCGCGCCTGGCGGGCCGCCGCCGCCAAGGAGCAGGGCGTACCCGCCTACGTGATCTTCCACGACGCGACCCTGCGCCAGATCGCGGCCACGACCCCCTCGAGCCTCACCGAACTCGGCGCGATCAGTGGCGTGGGCGAGAACAAGCTGGCCAAGTACGGCCAGCAGATCCTCGACACCCTCGCCACCTCGGCTCCCGACACGTAGCGGACCACCGCCCCCGGCGTTCGCCGTCGGTCGAGCACCACGCGCGCGTTGTCCCACCTGCGCGCAGGCTCGGACGCGCGCACGGCATGGAGGACGCGTTCGGGGCGTCGCCGGCCCTCTGGGGCTGTCGGGCATGACGGCCGGCGATGGTGATCGGACGCCGTGCTCCCCGCGCCTGCCCGGGTGTCGTCGGCGTGCTCGTTCTCCTGCTCACCCTCGCGGCCCTCGCCACCGGCGCCTTGCTCACCCTGGCCGGCCGCCACCGGCCCGCAACCCTCCGCCCCGGTGGCGGCCGACCCCGGTTTCGGGCATGTCCACGGCCTCGACGTGAACCCGGCCGACGGTCTCGTCTACGCCGCGACCCACCACGGGGTCTTCCGGCTCGCCCCGGGCGGGCCGGAGCGGATCGCCGACCGCCACCAGGACACGACGGGCTTCACCTCTCCGCGAGCCCGGGCCCGCACACCTGGGACGGATCGTCAGCGCCGACGCGGCCCGCACGTGGACCTCGGTGTCCCTGCACGGCGAGGCGGATCTCCACGCCCTCACCGCGGCCGGTGCGACCGTCTACGGCTGGAACTCCCTGGACGGCCCGGTCCTGCGCGGCGACGATTCCGGCCGCACCTGGCAACGCGGCGCGACGCTGTCCACCGCGGCCCTCACCATCGACCCCGCCGACCGCGGCGGGTGCTGGCCACGACGGCGGACGGGCTGGTCGAGAGCCGCGACGGTGGCATCACCTTCACGCGCATGACCATCCGCCCGCCCGGCTGGTGCTGGTCGACCACGCCCCTCGCACCGGGGGTGGTGGAGAGGCCGCCCTCGCCGGATCGACGAGACGGGCACGGTCTGGACGTCCGGCGGCGCGGGCTGGGCCCGGGCCGGATCGCTCGACACGTCCCCACAGGCCTTCGCGGTCGCCGGGGCGGACCGCTACCTGGCCGCCACCGTGACCGAGCGGCCCTCGCCGAGCCGACCCCGGGGATGCCGGCGCCCGCCGGTGCCCCGGCCGTCCGGGTCCGGATGGAGCGGCTCCCGGGAACGCCGGTCCGCTTCGGCGTTCCCGAACGGCGATCACCGCCGGTACGGTCGGCTCCCCGCCGTTCAGGACGGAGGTCATCGCCATGACGCAGCACCAGGGCCGGATCTCCCTGGCGAGCCTCCGGGTCCTGGTCGACGAGCATCGCCTCCACACCTTCACCGACGTGCAGGGCCGGTCGCAGGGCTTCTCCCCGCTGGTCGCCCGCCTCATCGCGGGCCGGCAGGCCTGCCTGCGCGAGCTGACCTACGCGTACCGTCCGGACGCCGAGCCGGTGCCGGCAACACCGCGCGGGGCCGCCGAACCGTTCGGCGTGGGCAAGGTGGCCCGTGAGGCGTTCGGCGACGACATGGTGGAGCACCACTCGAACACGGCGCGGGTGGAGCTGGCCGCCTTCGACGCCGCGGTGACCGACTGGGAGCGGGCGCGTGGGCTCGAACGGCTCTGACAACGGCCCGGGAGCCGGTTGTGGCCCCGGCGGGAACCGCCGGCCCGTCATCGGGCTCACCATGTACGGCGAGCGGGCCCGGTACTGGATCTGGGACCACGAGGCGGCGCTGCTGCCGCGCAGCTACGTCGACGTCGTCATCGCCTCCGGCGGTGCACCGGTGCTGCTGCCGCCCGTACCCGCCGCCGCCGGCGCCGTCGACGCACTCGACGGCTTGATCCTCACCGGCGGCCCCGACATCGGGCCCGTCCACTACGGCGCGGACCCGCACCCGGAGACCGGGGCCGTCCGGCCCGAGCGCGACGCCGCCGAGCTCGCCGTGGTGCGCCGCGCACTACCGCGGGGGCTGCCCGTCCTCGGGGTGTGCCGCGGCGCCCAGCTGCTCAACGTCTCGCTCGGGGGGACCCTCACCCAGCACCTGCCCGACGTGCTCGGGCACCACCGGCACAATCCCGCGCCGGGGGTGTTCGGCCCCACGGCGGTCCGGCTGTCCCCCGGCAGCCGGGCCGCCGCCCTGCTCGGCGAGCGGGCCCTCGTGCACTGCCACCACCACCAGGCCATCGACCGGCTGGGTGAGGGATTGGTGGCCAGCGGCCGGGCCGAGGACGGCACGATCGAGGCCGTCGAGCTGGCAGGACACCGGTTCGCGGTCGGGGTGCAGTGGCATCCCGAGCAGGACGTGACGGACGTCCGGCTGGTCACCGCCCTGGTCGACCACGCCACCGCCCGGCGACGGGAGGCGGAGCGGTGAGCGCTCGCGGGATCCGGCGTCTCGACGACCGCCCCGCGCTGATCACCGGTGGGGCGAGGCGGATCGGGCTCGCGACCGCGCGCCGGATCGCGACGGACCTGTGCGGCGCCACGGCCGCGGCGCAGCTCGAGCGCCGGATCGTCGGACCTGACCGGGACTCATCACCCCAGCTCAGAGCACCTCGAGCGGGACCTTGTGGGTCGGTGGCGGGAACGCCGAATCGAGCAGCGCGAGGTCCTCGGGGCTGAGCCGGATGTCGCGGGCGGCGGCGTTCTCGCGGACGTGCTCGGGCGTTCCGGCCCGGGGGATCGTGTTGTTGCCGTCCATCCGCAGCACCCAGGCCAGCGCGATCTGCGCCAGGGTGGCGTGGCGACGACCGGCGACGGTGGCGATCGCGGGGTGGCCCAACAGCCGTCCCTGCTCGATCGGCGAGTAGGCCATGATCGGGATGCCGTTGTCGAAGCACCACGGGATCAGGTCGTACTCGGGCCCGCGGCGGGTCAGGTTGTAGAGGATCTGGTCGGTGGCGACCGTCTCCCCGCCGGGGATCCCGACCAACTCGGCCATGTCGTCGGTGTCGAAGTTGCTGACGCCCCAGTAGCGGATCGACCCCGCCGCGATCAGTTCGGCGAAACCGGCGAGCGTCTCGGCCAGCGGGATGGCACCCCGCCAGTGCAACAGGTAGAGGTCGATCACGTCGGTGCCGAGTCGCGCCATGCTCGCCTGGCAGGCGCGCACGGTGCCGACACGGGTCGCGTGGTGGGGCAACACCTTGTCGACGAGGAACACCTCGTCGCGGCGCCCGGCGATGGCCTCGCCGACCAGCACCTCGGCCGCGCCGTCGCCGTACATCTCGGCGGTGTCGATCACGTTCATGCCGAGGTCGAGCCCGAGCCTCAGCGAGGCGATCTCGGTGTCGCGGCGAGCCGGGTCCTCGGCGAGGTGCCAGGTACCCTGGCCGAGCGCCGCGATGGTCTCGCCCGAGGGCAGGACCACGGAGCGGATCGCCGTCGTCATGTGACCTCCTTGGAACGCCGACGACGAGGTCCTCCGCCCCGCCGCCGGCGTGCAGCCAACGGTGTCAGCCGGGACCGACGGGGGCCTCCGCCCCGGGTGACGGCGTTGCGGACGCCCTTCGCCCCGCCGGGCCGATACCCGCTCCCCCTCGCTGATCAAGGGCACAAGGGGGCCAGTCGATCTCCGCGGGCCCCCGTCCGCCCTTGATCGCCGGCTCGGGGACGGGGGTGCGGGGCCGGGGACGCGTTACGCGCGTCGCAGGCGCTTGAGCATCAACGGCAGGTCGGCTGCGTGAACGACGGTCAGCCGCTGGGTCGCCCGGGTCAGCGCGACGTAGAGGTCGCTGGCCCCGCGCGGCGACGCGGCCAGGATCTCCGCCGGCTCGACCAGGACCACCGCGTCGAACTCCAGCCCCTTCGCCGCGGTGATCGGCAGCACCACGACCGGCGCCTCGAGGTCCTCTTCCGGATCGGCGTCGCGGTCGTCGCCGCCCGTGACGTCCGACCCCAGCAGGTGAGCACGGAGCGCGGGCACCCGCTCGGTGGGAGCGAGGACGACGACCCGGCCCTCGCCGACCGCCTCCCGCTCCTGCGCGACGATCTCGGCGAGCGCCGGGCCGCCCTCCAGCTCGCCCGGCGGAACCCGCAGGGCACGCGGCGGCTCCCCGGTGCTGCGCACCGAACTCGGCGGGGCGAGGCCCGGGTCGATCACGGCCAGCACATCGTCGGCGACGTCGGCGATCTCGGCGGGCGTCCGGTAGTTCACCGTGAGCTGCTCGAGCCGCCAGCGGTTGGCCACGAACGGGCTGAGCACCTCGCCCCACGACCCGGCGCCGGCCAGGTCTCCGGTCTGCGCGATGTCCCCGACCACGGTCATCGAGCGGCTCGGGACCCGCCGCATGATCAGCCGCCAGGCCATCGGCGAGAGCTCCTGGGCCTCGTCGACGATCACGTGGCCGTAGGTCCACTCGCGGTCGGCCATGGCCCGGTCGGCCGTGGAGTCGTAGCGGCGCACCTGCTGGCGCTCGGCGAGCCGGTCGGCGTCGACGATGTCGGTGGCGCGCAGCAGTTCCGGATCGAGATCCTCCTCCAGATCCAGCACGTCGAGCACTCCTTGCGCGTACTCCACCTCCTCGCGCAGTGCGGCCGCCGCCGCGGCGGCGGCGGCGGAACCGTCGTCACCGAGCAGCTCGGCCGCCTCGTCGAGCAGCGGGACATCGGCCGGGCTCCACCGCTCGTCGTAGGGGACGTCGTCCCCCGGGGCCGGCCGGGCCAGCAGCGCTCGCTCCTCGGCGGGGATCCGCCGAGCCACCGAGTTGAGCCGGCGGGTGTCCGCGAACAGCTCGGTCAGCAACTGCTCGGCGGACAGGGTGGGCCACAGCTCGTCGAGCGCACGGGTGAGCTCCCGGCTCTCCTGCAGCTCCTCGCGGATGTCGTCGAGGTCTCCGGCGTTCAGCAGACCACGCCCGCCGAGAGTCCGGCTCACCTGTTCGGCGAGCAGCCGGATCGCCTCCCGGTGGAAGATCCGCTTGGCCTCGTTGTGCGGCTTGCGGGACCGCCGGGCCCGGGTGCGGGCCTGGTTGGCGATGTCGCGGTCCAGGCGCACCTTCTGCTGCTCGACCACGAGCTCGATCGGCCGTCGCGGCACCTGCTGACGGTCGCGCACCGCCGCCGCGACCACCTGCGCCATCTCCGCACGGCCCTTGATCGCGGCGGTCCGGGTGGACTCGGGGCGGCGCGCGTGCAGCCCCGGGTGCAGCTGCGCAACGGTGCCGAGCACGACGCTGGTCTCCCCGAGCGAGGGAAGCACCTGGCCGATGTAGCGCAGGAACGTCGCGTTCGGGCCGACGACGAGGACCCCTCGCCGGGCCAGCCGGTCGCGGTGGGTGTAGAGCAGGTAGGCGGCCCGGTGCAGCGCAACGGCCGTCTTCCCGGTGCCCGGACCACCCTGCACGACCAGCACCCCGGACGGCTTGGAGCGGATGATGCGGTCCTGCTCGGCCTGGATGGTCGCGACGATGTCGGTCATCCGTCCGGTGCGCGCCTGCGTCACCGCGGCCATCAGGGCGGCCTCGCTGGTCAGACCCGACCGGCTGCCCTGCTCGGCGGCGGACAGGTCGAGCACCTCGTCGTCGATGCCGGTGACGGTGCGACCACGACTGCGCAGGTGCCGACGCCGCCGGATGCCCTCGGGCGATGCGGCGGTCGCGGTGTAGAACGGCCGCGCCGCGGGCGCCCGCCAGTCCATCAGCAGCGGCTCGTACTCGTGCTCCTCGTCGAGCAGCCCGAGCCGGCCGACGTAGCGCCGTTCGCCCTCCTCGGTGTCCAGCCGGCCGAAGGCCAGCCCGTGCTCCGCGGCCCGCAGCGCGGCCAGCCGGTCGGTGTACATCGCCGCCGCGGCGTCGCGCTCGGTGAGCGCCTGGGGCGTGCCGACGGTCTCGCCGTGCAGCACCTCCGAGAGCCGCCGGGCGGTCTCGCGGCGTCGCTCGTCCAACCGGCCGTAGAGCATCGCCACGTACTCCTGCTCGTGGGCGAGCCCGTCACCGTCGGGTTCCGGGTGGGCCGGGCCGGCGGGATCGCCTTCGTTCTCGGTACGCCGATCGCGCGGATTCAGGGACGGCGCGCTATTCGACACGAGCAGAACACCTTCGCGAGGGGAGGGACGACGATCGCCCGGCCGACCTGCAGCCCCGGACCGAGCGACTATCCAACGTACCAGCGCCCGAGTTTCCCCGTCCGGGGCAGCGGGTAGGCCACTCCGTGCGCCCTCCCCCGTCCTGCTGGCTCATGGGGCATCGTGTCTGACCAGCAGTCACTTCCTGGCACCGACGCCGCGCGGGACTCCGAGCGGGACTCCGAGTACGCGCACCTGATGGGTCTGTTCACGCAGTTCACCGACCTCCCGCCGGACGCACCGGAGCGCGCGGAGCTCAGGTCGAAGCTGGTCACCGGATACCTGCCGGTCGTACGGCACATCGCCCGCCGCTTCGCCGGCCGCGGGGAGCCCGTCGACGACCTGGAGCAGGCCGGTACCGTCGGGCTGATCAACGCCGTGGACCGGTTCGACCCCGGCCGGGGCATCGACTTCCTGTCCTACGCGGTCCCCACCATCACCGGCGAGGTCCGCCGGCACTTCCGCGACCGCACCTGGTCGATGCGGGTGCCCCGGCGGCTCAAGGAGCTGCAGGGCTCGATCAACGGGGCGATCGGGCCGTTGTCACAGGAGCTGGGCCGGGCCCCGAGGCCCAGTGAGATCGCCGCCCGGCTCGGGCTCGACACCGAGGAGGTGCTCGAGGGACTCGACGCCCAGCAGGTCTACCGCAGCACGTCGCTCGACGAGCTCGTCGCCGGCGCGGACGCGGCGCTGAGCGAGACCCTCGGGGTGGCCGACTCGGAGCTGGACAAGGTCGAGTACCGCCAGACCTTGGCCCCGCTGCTCGACGAGCTCCCCGTGCGCGAGCGCACGATCCTCGTCCTGCGGTTCTTCGGCAACATGACCCAGACCCAGATCGCCGACAAGATCGGGATCTCGCAGATGCACGTCTCCCGGCTGCTCGCACAGACCGTGGCCGTGCTACGCCGGCGGATGACCGAGGACGAGTCCTGACATTACGTGGCCAATGTTTGGCGCGATTCCAGGTGAGGTACGCGGAAGACATGACCACCAACGTTCTGCACAGTGTCGAGGTCGCCGTCCCCGTCAGCACCGCGTACAACCAGTGGACGCAGTTCGAGAGCTTCCCGCAGTTCATGGAGGGTGTGGACCGCATCGAACAGATCGACAACACGCACACCCACTGGGTCACCTCGATCGGTGGCGTGAAGCGCGAGTTCGATGCCGAGATCACCGAGCAGCACCCCGACGAGCGCGTCGCGTGGAGGACCCGGAACGGTGTGCACCAGGCCGGGGTCGTCACCTTCCACCGGATCGACCCCGACACCACCCGGGTCACGCTACAGCTGGACTACCAGCCCGAAGGAGTGACCGAGAAGGTCGGCGACGCGCTGGGCGTCGTCGAGCGCCGGACGAAGGACGACCTGGCGAAGTTCAAGAAGTTCATCGAGGCCCGCCGCCACGAGGAGGGTGCGTGGCGCGGTGACGTCCAGCGCGCCCCCCAGAACGGTGAGGTCGCGCGGCCGTCCTGAGCCCGATCCCGACGGGGCCGTTCCGCAACGCGGGGCGGCCCCGTCGTCGCCCCCAGGCGCTTTCACCGCCGACCCTTCCCGACCGTCCAGAACCCCGTTCGGGAGACACGGACGAGTCCGGGCACCTCCACGGGTACCCGGACTCGGCGACGGGCCGGCTCAGCCCGCGGTGGCGCCCTCGGCGTGGACCGCGTGCCTGCCCTCGGCGAACTCCTCGACGATCTTGGCGCAGAACGCGGGGAGGTCGTCGGGGTTGCGACTGGAGACCAGGCCCTGATCGGTGACGACCTCCTCGTCCACGACGGTCCCGCCCGCGTTGCGGATGTCCGTGCGCAGGCTCGGGTACGAGGTGAGGGTGCGGCCCCGGACGAGGCCGGCCTCGACCAGCGTCCACGGCGCGTGACAGATCGCGCCGACCGGCTTGCCCGCGCGGAAGATCTCCTGCACGAAACTGCGGGCGTTCTCGTTTATCCGTAGCCGGTCCGCGTTCACGGTCCCGCCCGGCATGATCAGCGCGTCGTAGTCGGCGGCCTGCGCCTTGTCCAGCGTGACGTCGACCGCGAACCGGTCGGCCGGCTCGATGTCACCGTTCATCGCCTGGATCTGACCGTCGGCGATCGAGACGATCTCGGCGCGGGCGCCTTCCGCGGTGACCGCGTCCCGGGGCCGGGTGAGCTCGACCTGTTCCACCCCGTCGGTGGCCAGGATCGCGATGCGCTTGCCGTCCAACTTGCCTGCCATGACTCCCCTCCCGGAGCAGCCGCCCTCCGGGCTGCTTCCGCCGGTGATTACCCGACCGGGTCGGGACCAAACGGTTGCACGCGGTTACGGAGCGGGTATCCCGGGTTCATGGACGACCAGAGGCTGCGCAAGGGCGACGAGGTCGAGTGGAACAGTCACGGCGGCACGGCCGAGGCGAGGTCGTCGAGGAGATCACGACCGAGGCCGAGGCCGCCGGCCGAACGGTGACGGCGTCGAAGGACGAGCCGCGGTACCGGGTGGGCGGCGACAAGAGCGGCAACGACGCGGTGCACAAGCCCGGAGCCCTGAGGAAGAAGTAGCCTCCCGCGATCAGGACGAGCGGATCAGGCGCACGACGGCCCGTTCGAGCGCGGCCCGGTTCGTGTCGTCGGCGAGATCGGTGTCGCCGAGCCGGCGCACGGACGTGAGCACCGTCCGCCCGTCCTCGAACCGCTCGAGCACACGAGGATCCACATAGGACGACCGCGCCACGGCCGGGGTGTTGCCCAGGTGCTCCGACACCGCGGTCATCGCCGCGTTGATCATGCGCTTGCGGGACCGCGCGGCGTTCGGCACCCCGCCGTCGGCGGCCGCGGCGGCCAGGGTCGCCGCGGCCAGCACGGTCGCGTTCCAGGTCCGCAGGTCCTTGCAGGTGTACGCCTCGCCGGCGAGCTCCTTGACCGCGATGTTGAGATCCTCGGACCGGACGTCGTGCCAGTCGCGCCTGATCCGGTAGGCGAGCAGGTCCTCACCGCCCCCGCGCCGGCGCAACAGCGAGTTGACCACCCTGCGCAGCAACGGATCCCGCAATTCCAGGGTCCGCGGGACGCCGCCCTTGGCCGGGTAGGAGAAGCACACGGCACCTCGTCGGAGGCGGACGTGCTCGCGGCGCAGCGTGGCCAGCCCGAATGTGCCGCCCGTGCCGTCATCGGTGTCGGAGTCGTCGGAGTCCTCGCCGTCCGGTGCGTACTGCTCGCCCCCGGCCCGGAACACCCCGACGTCGAGCATGCGCACGGCCGCGGCGAGGACCCGATCCCGGCCCAGCCCGCGCTCGCCGAGCCGGCGCACGACCTCGACCCGCACGTCGGCCAGCCGGCGGCCGAGCTCGAGCACCCGGTCGTGCTTCTCGGCGTCGCGGCGGCGGCGCCATTCCGGGTGGTAGAGGTACTGGCGGCGGCCCGCGTCGTCGGTCCCGACCGCCTGGATGTGCCCGGCGGGGTCCGGGCAGATCCACACGTCGCGCCAGGCCGGAGGAATGACCAGCGCCTTGATCCGCCCGACCTCGGCCGGGTCCGTGAGACGCGCTCCGTCCACATCGGTGTAGCTGAAACCCCGCCCGCAACGGCGCCGGGCGAACCCGGGCGACGCCGGGTCCACCCGAACCAGTTCGACAGGCGTCTCGGAGCCGAGGGCGGTCACGCGCTGGGAGATACCCCCGCCGCCGACGTCCGAACCCCGGGCCGGTTCACCGCCCGGTCAGGTCGCCCCGTGGGGGTCCTGGTCGGCGTGCTCGCGGCAGGTCCGCACCTCGGGGCGGATCTCCAGTCGCTCGTCGTCGATCTCGCGGTCACACACCATGCAGCGGCCGTACGTACCGTCGTCGAGACGCTCCAGCGCCTCGAGGACGCGACGGCGCTGCTCACCGATGGTGTCCGAGAGCAGGTGGCTGTCCATCCGGGTCGCGACCTCGGAGCCGTGATCGCCGGGGTGCGTGCCCAGCACCGGGTCGTCCTGCACCTGCTCCTCCTCCCTGCGGGCGAAGGAGGCGCGGGCGTCGAGGTCGGACAGCTCGGCGGTCAGCAGTCGTCGGGCGCGATCGGGGTCCATGCCCGTCCTTCCGTGTCGGGGGCGCTGACGGTTTCATCAGCGCCCCCGCATACCCCGTCACGGTCGAACCGACTCATCCCCGAGCCCACCGGCCCGCGCCGCGGATCAGCCGGGGTGCCGCTGTCGCGGCGCTCGACCGTACGGCTGCTCGACGGGCTCGGCCACGGGCGCCGGGGGGATGGGCCGCGTCACCGGCTGGTCGGCCAGCGCCAGCGGCTCGTTGTGGTGCCGCAGCCGCATCGGCGGACCGCTCACCAGCCGGTACTCCGCCTCCTCCGGCGTGATCGTCACCCGCAGCTGCCGGCCCTGCCAGTTCAGGCCGAAGGAGATGCGGCCCAGCACCGGTGGCAGGCGCGGGGCGAACGAGATCCCGTCACGGTCGGACCGCATCCCACCGAACCCGGCGACGACGGCCGTCCACGTGCCCGCCATCGAGGCGATGTGCATGCCGTGGTCGGTGTTGCCGGCCAGGTTGTTCAGGTCGACGAGCGCGGCCTCGGCCAGGTAGTCGTAGGCGAGGTCGAGGTGCCCGGTCCACGCCGCGACGACGGCCTGCGTCGCCGCGGACAACGAGGAGTCCCGGACGGTGATCGCCTCGTAGTAGGCGAAGTTGCGCTCCATCTGCTCGGGGGTGAAGGCCTCCGGCCGCAGCTGCATGGCCAGCACCAGGTCGGCCTGCTTGATCACCTGCTTGCGGTACAGGTCGAAGTACGGGACGTTCAGCAGCAGCGGGTACTTCTCCGGCGGCGTGCTCTCGAAGTCCCACACCTGGTGGTCGGTGAAGCCCTCCGACTGCGGGTGCACGCCCAGGTTCTCGTCGAACGGGATGCGCATCGACTTGGCGGCGTCCCGCCAGCTCGCCATCTCCTCGGCGTTGACCCCGAGCCGGGCCGCGGCCCGCGAGTGCCGGGCGGCGACCTCGGCGGCGTAGAGCAGGTTCAGCTGGGCCATGAGGTTGGTGTAGACGTTGTTGTCCACGATGGCCGTGTACTCGTCGGGACCGGTCACGCCGTCGATGCGGAACTCCCCCGACGAGTCGTGGTGACCCAGCGAGCGCCACAGCCGCGCCGTCTCGACCAGCAGTTCGAGGCCGACCTCGCGCTCGAACTCGGTGTCCCCCGTCGCCGCGACGTGCCGGCGCACCGCGTCGGCGATGTCGGCGTTGATGTGGAACGCCGCCGTGCCCGCCGGCCAGTACCCCGAGCACTCCTGCCCGCGGATGGTCCGCCACGGGAACGCCGCCCCGGCCAGTCCGAGCTGCTCGGCCCGCTCACGGGCCAGCGGCAGGATCGACTGCCGCCAGCGCAGCGCGTCGGCCGCCGCGTCCGGGGCGAGGTGCGAGAGCACGGGCAGGGCGAACGTCTCGGTGTCCCAGAACGTGTGCCCGTCGTAGCCGTTGCCCGTCAGGCCCTTGGCCCCGATCGCCCGGCGTTCGGCGCGCGCGCCGGCCTGCAGCACGTGAAAGATCGCGAGCCGAACCGCCTGCTGCAGCTCGGCGTCACCCTCGATCTCGACGTCGGCGGTGCTCCAGAACTCGTCGAGGTAGGCCCGCTGCTCGGCGACCAGCCCCTCCCATCCGGTGAACCGGGCGGCCGCCAGCGCGGCGCGCACCTGGTCGTGCACAGCAGGCAGCGAACGCCGCGAGGACCAGCCGTAGGACAGGTACTTGACGACCCGCAGCGTCTCCCCCGGCTTCAGCCGGGTGATCACGGTGGTCCGGCCGATGTCCTCGGTGGCCTCCGAGGTGATCTTGGTGCCGGTGGGGCCGTGGACCTCGTGGTCCATCGCGGCCGCCAGCCGCAGCCCGGACTGCCGGGTCTGGTGCACCAGTGTCGCGCCGGCCTCGTCGCTGCGGTGCTGCTCGGCCACCAGCGGCTCGGCGAGGGCCGCCTCGACGCGCGGGTCGCCGTTGTCGATGTGCGGCAACTGCTCGTTGGCCACCAGCTCGGACTGCACGACGAGCAGCGCCGGCTCGTCGAGCACCTCGACCTCGTAGCTGATCGCGGCGATCGCGCGCTGGGTGAGCGACACCAGCCGCTCGCTGCGCACCCGCACCGCCTTGCCGGCGGGCGAAACCCATTCGACCTCGCGGGTGAGCGTCCCGGCCTGCAGATCGAGCACCCGCTCGTGGCGGCGCAGCTGGCCGTAGCGCAGGTCGAACGGCTCGTCGTCGACCAGCAGCCGTACCAGCTTGCCGTTGGTGACGTTGATGATCGTCTGACCCGACTCGGGGTAGCCGTAGCCGCCCTCGGCGTAGGGCAGCGGTCGGCGCTCGTACAGCGAGTTGAGGTAGGTGCCGGGGATCGCGTGCGGCTCCCCCTCCTCGAGGTTGCCGCGCAGGCCGATGTGCCCGTTGGACAGCGCGAACACCGACTCGGTCTGCCCCAACGCCTCCAGGTGCAGCGCCGGCTCACGGACGACCCACGGCTCGACGGTGAACGGGCGGCCCGAATCCGGGCTCGCAGTCATGATTCCTCCAGCAGATCGGCGAGGTCGTCAACAACGACGTCTGCGCCGTGCCGACGTAGCGCGTCGGTTTGCCCGAGTCGGTCAACGCCGATGACCGAGCTGAACTTCCCGGCACGACCGGCCGCAACCCCGGCCAGGGCGTCCTCGAAGACGACCGCCGCACCGGGGTCGACGCCGAGGTCGGCCGCGGCGGCGAGGAACGTGTCCGGGGCGGGCTTGCCCGGCAGCGAGCGCTCCTTCGCGGTCACCCCGTCGACGCGATGGTCGACGAGGTCGCTCAGCCCTGCGACCTCGAGCACCTGGGCCGCGTTGGCCGAGGACGACACGACCGCCGTGCGCAGGCCGGCGGCGCGGACGGCGTGCAGATAACGCACCGATCCGGGGTAGACGTCGACCCCGTCGCTCTGGATCTTGTCCTGGACCAGGTCGTTCTTCCGGGCCGCCAGCGCGTGGACCGTCTCCGCGTCGGCGGGGTCACCCGGGCCGCCCGCGGGCAGCTCGATGCCCCGGGAGCGCAGGAACTCCCGGGTGCCCTCCAGCCGGGGCCGGCCGTCGACGTAGGCGGCGTAGTCGGCGGTGACGTCGAACTCGCGGAACGCGGTCCCGTCGCGCTCGGCGCGGGCACGTAGATACTCGTCGAACATCTGTTTCCACGCGGCTGCGTGCACACCGGCGGTGTCGGTGAGGACACCGTCCAGGTCGAACAGGCACGCGCGCGTGCCCTCGGGGAGGCCCAACATGGGCGCACGGTATCCGGTAATCGATCCAGAACGCGCAGCAGGAGTCCCGTGACGGTCTACGTCACAGTGCGTGATACCCGGAGTGATCGGAGGCGGGCACCGCACCGACCCGGAGCCGTACCGGCTCCCCGACACCGGCGTCCACCACGCTCACCACACAGTCCGGGCCGACGGCCTCGGCGGTCACGCACACGGTGCCGCCCTCGAGCCGGGGCTCGATGCGCTGCTGCACCGTCGCGCGCACCGTCGCCAGCACGCACCGTGGTGCAACCGGCACCTGGTCCAGCGCGGCATCGAAGGTCACCTCGACCTGCAACCGCCTGCCGAAGCGCGCCTGCTCGAGCTGCAGGTAGGCGCGGACCGCGGCGATCTCCTCGCCCAGCGTCGTCGTGGTGTCGGCGGGCTGGTCGGCAGCGCGGGAGAGGTCGGCGAAGCCGAGCAGCAGTTCGCGAGCCCGGGTCGGGTCGGTCCGTACGAGCGCGGCGATGGTGTTGAGCGCGTTGTAGACGAAGTGCTGGTCCAGCCGGGGGACGTTCGGGTGCTCCAC